>JAILRG010000089.1 GCA_024698325.1 Treponema sp. | reverse complement strand
CAATGTAGTAGGCATCGCTGTCAGTATCACCGGCCCTGTAGACGGCCTCTCCGCTTTTAAGTCTGATTGCCCGGCTGTCTTTTGCCAGCAGAAAATCAGGATGAATGAAAAGCGAGCGGCGTATCGAACAAAACATGCCTTTGTGCTGCAGCTCCGGAAGCAGGTACAGCTCACCGAGCAGCAGAATGTCAAAAAACTGCATTGTAAAAATCAGCTCTGCGCAGAAAAGAAAAATCACGAAGAAAAAGAAGATGTCCAGCAGCGTGACGATAAGCCGGCCGAGAACGCCGTAGATCAGGTTATAGTTAGCCGTATTTAAAAACAGATGCAGCACATAGCGGAACGCCCAGAATGAGCCGGTGCATAAAGCCGCTGCCAGAAGGCATAATTTAAGGGACGGCTTTGTTCCGGAGCTGACTCTATAGATGATTGTCGTCAGAAACAGCAGCAGCAGGTTAGGCAGCTGAACGATGTACTGCCGGGAAATGGCGCCTGTCAGCTGCGGAAACTTTGCGGAGATTGTGCCGAAAAAAGGCAGAATCACCATTGTCCTGAGCGACACATACACAAAAATGACTGCCGCCGCAATGATGACCACTGCCACTTCCACTGCCAGCGTCAGCACCTGCTTGATGACAGCCTTGCGCTGTTCACGGGTGTGAAAAATGCACTGCACGCTGTCGAATACTGTCGCAAAAAAACGCCGTGCCATCCAGAAAATAAAAAAGCTCAACACAATCTGGAACGAGGCGCTGGTGCCGGAATGCCGCGCAATCTTAATGGCAGTCTCGGCATTAATGTATTCCTGCAGCTCCGGAAGCGCATTGAATGCCTGTGTAATCGTATCTGTCGAGGCGTGCAGAATCCTGAGCAGCACCATCGCGATGAGCATAAAAACCGGTATAAAGGAAAACAGAAAGCTGAATGAGCAGGCGCCTGCATACGAAAGCAGCCGGTTAGCGAGAAAGTGCTTTATCGTCAGATATACGGTCTGGAAAACTGTTATGTGAGTTATTGCCCGCTGCCGGCTCTGCCGCCGGAGAGAGGCGTTGTTGTCTTTTTCAGTCACCTTTGTCTTCAACCAGGAAAGCGTCTTCGTCAAAAGTAACAGAATTTGAATAGTCCGTTTCGTCCTTAGGCTCGCCGTCGATAGCCATGCGCATTTCGTACTGCAGGTTTTCTGCAACATACTGCCGGATTATGCTTTTTACGCTGTTCGGCGTTCCGGCAGTAAACAGGAAAATAAGCGTTATGCTTTTTTCCTGCTGCTTAATCGCATAGAGCGCAAGCGTTCCCTGCACATGGTTTGAACCAAAGTGAATAGGTGCGTTCCGGAAAAGCGTGTTCGGCTTAAAAACAGGCGCGTAGGCTGCCGGTGCGCGTGCGGCAATACCCACGGAGCTTATGTCGATCATGTGGAATGCCCTGTCGCCGATTGGAGTCGGCAGGGTAATGGAAGCTGTTGCGTCGTGCTCGCAGCTTGCACGGACACTCTGGCGTCTGCCACGCGCTCCGTTTAAGTTTAGAATCTCGCTTAACGTAGCGGTCAGCTCGGTGACGTTACCGTTAAAAGAAAGAAAACCTGCCGGCACGTTTGTATGCAGCATAAAGTGCGTTTTGTCAGATGCCCTCATGCCCTTGGTGATTATGCCCAGGAAGATTGACTTTAAGGCCTCTTCTCTTTCGAGGGAAACGACAAAGTTGAGCCATTCTTCAAGAGTCAGCTTTGAATCTATGTTTATGAAGCAGATTGAATCGGGATAGTGGCGGAGAATGTTTTTGGCATCTTTGTAGTCGTCGATAACGTAGATTTCATATTCGTCATCTCGTAATCGGCTGACAACAAACTGAGTAATCTGGTAAGGAGGATTAAGGAAAAAAACTTTGCGGCCAAAAACAGGATTGTCTCTCGCTTCCATAATGATGAAAGTATAACGCAAATAATCAAAACTGTAAATAAAATAACTTTTTTTGTTGCGGATACCTTAAGTTTGAATTAAAATGCACGTATGAGAAACAGAATAATACCATTTATTTTAAGCTTTACGCTTCCTCTGTTTGCTGAACCGACTTTCTTTGTCGGTGCGGGGGGTGACGTATCATTTCCCGGCGTTTCCGATATGGAAAAAACGTTCGGACTTGGTGGCGGCGCTTCTGGAGAAGCTGGTTTGTACATCGGAAATTTCTCAGCTGGTATTCTTGCGGGAGTTTCGGTTGTAAACGACTCCGGCTCTCTTGTCGAAAGTATGACTGAAGTAAAAATCGGTGCTGAAGCCGGATATACTTTTGATAAGACTGTGTTTCCATTTCTTCCCGGATGGCTGGGAATCCGTCCGAACGGAGCTTTGCTTATCGATTTTTACGAGGCAGACGGCTACCGCTCAAAAAGCAAAAAGACTATTGGCGTAAAGGAAACGTCTGAAGGCGTAGCGTTCGCCGGAGAATGTTCGGTATTCCTTGACGTTGTCAATCTCTTAAAGACCGAAACCTTTATGTTTATTCCGACTGTCGGATACAACCAGACATTCCGTGTGGAAGAGGATGGACCTGTATTTTCCGGCCGCCTGTCTGCAGGTATCCGCATTACCTACACGCCGCCAAAACCGGTTGACTATGATGAATGGCTTGCCGGCTTAAGCGGTGGCTCTCTTACCGTAAAGGCGCCGACCCGGTCAAAGACATTCAGCCCCAACGGCGACGGAACGGATGATATCGTGGAGTTTGATGTTACGAGCGATGCCGATAAGCATGGCGGCGTTGCAAGCTGGGAGCTTCGTGTATACGATCCGGGAAATACGCTGTTCTGGAGCCAGAAAGGCAAGGGCGAAATTCCTGCGGGCTTTGTCTGGAACGGCGAAAGCCTGAACGGAGACGCGGTAGAAAGCGGTGCCTTGTACCAGTATGTGTGGTATGTAAAGGCACGCGATAATTCCGACGGCTTTATTCCCGGCCTGATTTCTACGGGCATTATGATTAAAGAGCATGACGGCGTGCTTTCATTCTCTCTGTCTTCTATTCAGTTCGGCCCTGACTCTTCTGAATTTGACAATATCAGCGAGGAGCAGTCTAAACGAAATAACGAGCTGTTTGACGCAGTTGCAGAAATACTGCAGCGCTACCGCGAATACAATATTACGGTCGAAGGCCATGCGAATAATGTGTCTGGCACGGAGCGCGAGCACCGCGAAGAACTGTTGCCGCTGTCTCAGAAACGTGCAGAGACAGTAAAACGGGAGCTTGTAAAACGCGGTATTCCTGCAGAACGTATGGTGGCAGTCGGTCGCGGTTCAGAAGTGACTATTTCTACTAAACCGGAAGACTGGTGGAAGAACCGCCGCGTCGAATTCATCCTGAAGCCTGCAGACGAAAACAGCGCTGTACCCGAAGGCGGGAAGGAGTAAGGCATGAAACCAGTATGCAGAGTATGTGCTGTACTCACAGCAGCAATTCTTGTCCTGTGCGCTGTCGGGTGCATGGACTTATATGATGATGAGGAAGTGTCAACTGTATTACCGTTTACAGTGACCTATAGTGATGGCGCGGAAGATGAGGAAATATCGGTTCCGGCTGCTGGAATATACGAAACTGGCGCTACGGTTACTGTAAGCTTTGAGCATGGAGAACGTAACGGATATACTTTTCTTGGTTGGCTCGATAACAGCGGTAAAACATATTCTGAAAATGGCACAACTTCATTTTCGATGCCTGCAGAAAACGTGATGCTTATTGCGAAGTGGCAGGAGAATGCTATTCAGGGTGGCGGCATCGAAATGGAAGTAAGCACGGTGACAGATCCCTCCCGATTATTTGCAGGAACTCCGTCATCAGCTGGAAGTATTGTTACATTCACTTGTAGGTCTGGTTATACGTACAGCTGGCTTTGTGAGGGTGTGCCTGTGACTGTTACGTCAGGGGCGGTGGATCCAGTTCTTGAAACGCAGACGTTTACTTGGGATATAAGCTCTGCATCATGCGGTGAGAACTGCATTACGCTTATCGCAAAAGATGACGAAAGCGGGACTGTCTATTCAGCGACGATCTATATCGCTATATCGAAGTAGAGAAGGGGGAAAAGAATGCTCACCAAAAAGAAGATATGTATAGCTACTCTCTGGTTTTTCGTCCTGCTTGCAAATTGCTTTGTTTCCTGCGGTAATTTCCATGTAACGACTTCAGACGATGAGACTGACGGCTGGGTACGCTTTTCAATCAGCGATTATGAAACTGAAAGCCGCACGATAGTACCGACAAGTGCTGACAAGGAAAATCTATTCTTTACCCTCATGGCATCCCAGGGAGGCGTAGAGCAGACTGTGCTTCATACGACGGAAGGTACAGCTGTTGAATATATGTCCTATACAGATTTGGGGAAAGCTGCCTTCCGTCTAGCGACGGGTATATGGAATTTTACGCTGGTAGGCTATAAAAAAACGACGGAGTCGGAATCCTTATATATGGAACTTGTTTCAGGCTCAGCAGAAGCTGAAATAACTTCAGGCTCTGGAAATGCGATTACCTTTAAAATGAAGCCAGTTGATAATGGCGAGGGGACAATCAATGTTACTTTGGAATATGAGTTTGGCATAGAAACGCAAAGTACTGTATCAAAGATTCTTGCGGAGTTAAAAGCAATCGATTTTAATTCTGAATGTACAATTGCGGATACGCCAGCGTTCACAGATACTTGGGAAGTAAATGGTTCTGAAAATTCAACCGAGATTACAGCTCCGGTTGCTGGCCAAACACTTGGAAGTGGCTCTTTTACTTATACAAAAAGTGACGTTCCAAGCGGTACGTATCTGCTTACCTTTACGGTTACCAGCAAAAATACTCAGACAACAGGGGTTGCTTTGCAGGGATACAGGAGTGATGTCGTTATTATTGCTGCTGGTAGTGAAAGCTCCTCTGTTTTGCCGATACGACTTCGTCAGGTTTATTCGGTAACTTTTGAAGGTATGACAGACGGTGGTGCTGGTTCGTATTGGGTAGACGGTTATACACCTCCGGAGTATTACAGCTCGTATGAAACGCTCGTGCTCCCGGTTAAGTCAAACACAAGTCATGGTTCGGCTGTTTTTGATGGCTGGTATACAACAGATTCTTATACCGGCGATCCAGTAACGCAGATTGGGTATGGTACGAGTGTTACTGGAAAGCCTGTTACCTACTATGCAAAATGGAGAGAAAATATCGTATATGTATCTCCTGATGGTGTTGATAGTCCAAGTTACGGTGCTTCTCTTGCCATGCCGTATGAAACTATAAACTATGCAATTGGTACATTGAACGATGCAAATCTTGACTGGACGGTTTATGTTAATGGAGTGCTTGAAGGCGCGGTTTCTATCGGCTCTGCGCAGGCAAAGACAATTACGCTTGAAGGCTATAATTTTGATGCAACTGCGGAATCTGTAAGTGATGCGGTAAAAGACAGTATTACAGTAACTTCTGGTTCTGCGCTTACTGTAAGTTCTTCAGTTCCTGTAACAGTCAAAAAACTTAAAATTAACGGTGGTACAGGAACTACGAGCTCTGGTACCACTCGCGGTGGAGCCGTATATGTAAATACGGCAGGCACGAAAGTTTATCTTGATGAAGGAACTCTGGTTATAGGTGGAACCGCAACTCAAGGTGCTGGCGTTTATGTCCAAGATGGTCTTGTCACTCTAAATGGCGGAACGATTGATGCCTGCGGTACATCTACGGAATCAGTGACATCTTTTGGTGGCGGTGTGTATGTTGATGACCACGGAAGCTTTGTCTTCAATTGTGGTGCCGTAACTAACAACGGTTCAGAAAGTACCGAAAAAGGTGGTGGTATTTACAGTGTCGGTACGCTCAAGATAGCTCCTGCTGATGGAACAACTGGCACGACTAGAACCATAAGCGGAAACAAGGCTAAAGAGGGCGGCGGTGTGTATACGACAGGTTCTTCTGATGTCATAACCGAAGCGGTCATAACAGGCAACACTGCTGTAACAAGTGGCGGTGGCATTTATACAAGCGGCACACTGACGCTCGCCGCGTCTAAAGTCGGACGCTCTGGCGCGGGCAACACCGCCCAGACTGGTGGCGGCGTGTACAATACCGGTACGCTTACAATTGAAGGAACGCAGTCGGCGTCTGGCTCTGTAAGCAACAATACGGCAAGCGCAAGTGATGGGGCTGCTGGAGCTGGTGTATTTAATGCAGGAAATGCAATCCTTACGTTACAAGGTAATGCATCGCTTACGTTTAATGCAGCAGAAAACGGAAACGGCGGAGCCGTCTACAATGCTGGTGCATTCACCATGCAAACGGCATATAGCTGTAGTCCGAGCATTTCCTACGGTTCGGCCGTAAACGGTGGTGGCGTGTATTCTGACGGAACTAACGCAACCTTCACGATGAGCGCCGGAAATATTGCAGATAACAACGCGACAACAAGTGGCGGCGGCGTGTACAACGCAGCGACCATGTACATGTACGGAGATGCGGTGATTGGAGACGCTGGAGCGACAACGGTTGCAACTGCGGTTAATACAGGCTCTTCTAATAAAGCTACCGATGGCGCTGGAATTTACAATACCGGTTTATTACAGCTTGGATATAAGGATACAACCACCCCAGAAACCTTATCAAAAGGTATATATCATAATTATGCAAGTGGTAGTGGTGCAGGAATTTATAGTGCAGGTGATTCCGCTCAGATTATAATGGCCTCTGGAAGTATTGCTTTCAATTATGCTTGTGTTAATGGCGGTGGTGTTTATAATGGCAAGGACTTTGTATTTGCAGGCGGTTTTATCAGTGATAACCGGGCAAAATCTAATGGTGGTGGAGTAATTAATAACAATAAATCCACCATGACGATGACTGGTGATGCTGTTATTGGAAATGCAGGTGTGACATCCTTAGCAGAGAAGGATGCTGGTAAGCATTCAAACATCGCAGCCAGCGGTGGCGGTATTTACAACATGGATGAATGTACTTTGACGTTAGGTACTGCACAAAATCCTCTTACTGGAGGTATTTATTACAATTATGCCTCAACTGATGGCGGTGGTTTATTCAATGCAGGCGTAACCACGGTAAACAGTGGCTATATCCGCTACAATGGCGTAGTTACCCCCGAAGAAGGTGAAACTACGCATGCTGGAGTTGCAGGAAAACTGTCAGATACCGAGTTAATAAGGAATTACACTGCAGGTACTGAAGGTAATGGCTACATCCAGGAAATAGATGACACCGACTAGACCTTTGCTCGAGCCTGCGTTATTCGAAGCATTGCCTCGAATGCGCAGGCTCTTTTCCATCGCTCTTATCCGCTTAATCATTCTGTATCATCTTTATCCCACTGAATGAGCCAATAAATGCCGCCATTTAAAGCTGTGCGATTTCCTCTGTTGAAAGCCCGGTCGCCTGCGCAATTTGCTCGATGGTGAGTACATGCATGGCGAGTAGGTTTCGTGCAGCTTCAAGCGCCTTAGTGCGGGATCCTTCAGCGATGCCTTCAGTCCGACCGCGTTCCTTGCCGATAGCGATGCCTTCAGCTTTATCTTGTGCTCTCATTCTTGCTAACGTCATATATCCCTGCCTGTATTGCACGTTGTGCCGTGCGTAATGCATCTGCCTGCGGATTTCTTCGGTAAAATCCGTGCTTGCCTGATTGTTTAGGATAAGCTGGTAGATTGCCTTAATCTCGGCATCTTCTACGCTCTCCCATTCCTTGCAATTATAAAACACTTTGTAGCTTCTGTCATTCAGTAAAAGCTCCGGTTTTTCGTCGCATCGGTTCTGGAACGTGTAGATGGGGAGATTGGCTTTGAACGGATCGAACAAGCAGATGAAAAGCACGTAGCTTGTTTTGAGCTTGTCAAAATCTTCTTCTGGCATCAACTCTGCTTCGTCCATCATGCCTTGATAATAGCGAGCTCGCTCTGGCAGATTTGTCTTATGAGCAACCTGCATCTCCAAATCAAATGTCCGCAAGCCCTTGCTGTCGCGCACGAATACGTCAAGGCGCACGCCTCGACTTTCCGCATCAGCTTCCAGCGTGAATTCGCCGACAGGAAACTCAATGTCTTCAATCTTGATGTGCAGCAGATGCTCAACAAAGCGTCTGCACAGGTCTTTGTTTGAAGTCATAACCTTATTGAACATATAGTTGTTCGACAGCGTGACTTCTTCCCACGGAATGATTTTTGACTCTGTTTCTGGCATATCCCGCCCTCCAAGTAAAAAGATATGCAAGGAAAAATCCCTACACCTTCTTATTGGCGAAAAATGAACAAAAACTACACTTTTTCGGGAAAAAATCTGCAAAAAAATCAATCATTCTGTATCATCTTTATCCCACTGAATGAGCCCATAAATGCCGCCAGTTAAAGCTGTGCGATTTCCTCAGCTGAAAGACCGGTAGCCTGCGCAATCTGCTCGTTTGTGAGTACATGCATGGCGAGTAGGTTTCGTGCGGTTTCAAGCGCCTTCGTACGGGATCCACGTTCCTCACCAATGGCGATACCATCTTCTTTTCCGTCTCTGTATGCGTATGCCTGTTGTCGTTCCCATGTCATAAACTGTACTCTCCATTGCGTATTGCGCTTTGCATCA
>JAILRG010000047.1 GCA_024698325.1 Treponema sp. | reverse complement strand
CAGGAGCTTCCGTCAGCGCTTCGCAGTAGTCAAACATACCGCTATAGCAGGATTCCGCTAAATCTGTGACGGGAAGAGCCGGGGCTGATTCCAGCTTCGTGCAGTTTGCAAACATACGAGCATAGCAAGATGCAGCCAGTTCAGTCGCAGGCAGTTCCGGTGCTTCCGTCAAACTCTCGTTGTAAGCAAACATCTGATAGTAGCAATACTCTGCCATAGTAGCGGCAGGCAAGACTGGAGCACTGGTCAAAGCGCAGCCTAAAAACATCTGATTGTAACAGCCGCGGGTAAGTTCAGTAGCAGGCAGTTCTGGAGCAGAAACCAGCTTTTCGCATCCCTGAAACAGGCTTGTGTAGCAGCTGGCTGTCAGCGTAGTTGCCGGGAGCAGCAGGCCGCTGGCATCCGTAAGGTTTTTATTATTTCCGAAAAGATAATAAAAAGCGTAGATTGCAGTCAGTGTGTCTGCAGTGGCGAAATTCTCCTCATCAACCAGACTCATGATGTTGCCGTAAAGCTGTACCGTGGCCGTTCCGCCGGTAATCTGAGTGCCACTATAGTCTGTAATTTCTGTACCATTTCCGTAGAAGGCCACTTCATCGTCCACAGCTACCGTAATGGCCTCTGAGGTTACCGCTGTTTTTGCTCCTCCGTTCAGGCTGTACTGCATGCCTGTTTTAGGGTTGTCAACCACAATAGTGCCTGCTGTCAGGGCTTTCAGGGTAAAAGGAACACCAAGAAGTGCGAAAGCGCTGTACGCTGACTCTGCAGCAGTAAGGGTGCTGTAATTGGTTACCAGTGCCTGCTGGTCGCTGGTCAGGGCGTCGTAGGCTTCCCGGGCTGCGTCAATCAGAGCCTTGCTGTCGCTGGTATTGGCGACAGTGCCGATGGCAGTAATCAGGTCGATAACCGCATTGGCAGCAGTCTGGTCGGCGGTAGGCTGTCCGCTTGCCGTCTCTGCAAATGTCGCGCTGACTGTTACATTGCCTTCGGGCATGGTAAAGGTGTAGGTTGCCCCGGCAGTTACTGCTGTGGTAGTAAGGCTTGTGCCGCCGGAAGTAGTGACAGAAAGGCTTTCGAATTCATAGCCTTCTCCTGCCGACAGGGTAAGGGTTATGGTGGCGCCAGAGGCAGCGCTTGTTTTGTCAGCGCTGACAGAGCCGTTTGCAATGTTGCTGTCAATGGTGATGGTGTAGGTGGCAGTTGGGGCTGGAGTGTCGTCATCATCGTCTTCAGTCTTACAGCTGATGACAGAGAGGGAAAGGATAGTCAGAAAAAGGATACAAGTACATACCCCCCATAAACCTATACGTTTGTTCAGTTGCTTCATACACAACTCCTTACAGGATAAGATGAGCCGCCACAGGGCAGGCAAAAAAAAAGTACCTGCTGTAGTTAGCAAGTACTTTATAAATCTAAGCTTATTTTACAGCAGAGTTAAGCATGGGTCAAGAAATATTTACTAAAAGGTCAAACTTCGAGTTTTGACAGTAGCAGTACCATGCAGGCTACCAGCAGAACCGCCCGCTGGAAAACCGCAGTTGTGCGAAATAGGAAATCGACTCCCTGCGGTCGGCGCAAAGCGCAGAAAAATTGCGACCAAGGGAGCAATTTTAGCGCGAGCTTTGATTCGTTCTTAGAAGCAAAACTCGGGAAGGTCAGCATAGCTGACCGGCAATCTCACTTACGCCGGTGCGTGAGGTAGTGAGCGGTCGGCGCAAAGCGCCGTACAAATTGCGAGTGTGCGAGCAATTTGAGCGAGTCTCACTCACGCCCCTGCGTGAGGGCCTGGAGAGGCGCCGTAAGGCGGCCACCGCAGCGGAGGTCACGGAGCGAGGAGGCTGACCGTTAGGGAACGGCGGAAGGCCCGACCGGCCAGTTGGTGAGCAAAGGCGAGCCGGCTGGCCGGGCACGCCCAAAAAAATGACCGTATCTGCCCGGTAACAGGCTTGGTAATACAATCAATACGTTTCCCGTGTCTGTGGGGCTGTCCTTTTTTTCAAGGTATTTACCTTCGAGGACAGCCTCTTTTCTTTACATTCTGCTGATTTACAGATTCTCAAGCAGCCATGCCTTGAAAATCTCGTAGTTGTTTTCCATCGGAATTGCACGATCTTCGAGCTTTAAGACACGCTCCAGACGATCCGGAACAACCGGTGTACGGCCAATTGCGTGCTGCACGGTGTCGCTGAACTTTGCAGGGTGTGCAGTTTCGAGAATGATTCCAAGTGCATTTTTGTTAAGCACCTGATCTTTCCATGCCGGAAGGTTGGGGGTAAGACCGGGCTTTGTACTGTCGCCTTTTTCGCCATTAGTGAGCTTTTCAAAACCGCCGTTACGGATGTCACTCCAGGCTTTCCAGCCGACAGCGCCATGAGGATCAATGGTGTAGCCGGTTCTGTTGAAGCAGTCTTTGATTGATTCAAGGATGCCGTCGTTGTCGAGCCAATAAGACGCAAACAGGCTACGTACCTGTTCAAGCGAGTACATCGCCTGAATGCGCTCATAGTTTGAAGGTGCTCCGACGTCCATGGCATTTGCATAGGTTTCCACTGACGGGCGGGCGTTGTAATCACCAGTTGCAATCCAGTCAGGAATGGTTCTGTTTGAGTTTGTCGCTGCAACAAAACCTGTAATCGGCGCGCCCATTTCGCGGGCAATCAGACCGCTCGTAAGATTTCCGAAATTGCCGCTCGGAACAACGGCAACAATCGCCGGGTGCTCAAGCTTGTTGTTTCTCCAGCTTGAATTACGCACTACCAGAGATGAATACATGTAGTAGAAGCTCTGGGGAAGCAGGCGGGAAATGTTGATGGAGTTTGCAGAAGACAGGCGGAGCTTTGCGCGAAGCTCTGCGTCAGTAAATGCTGTTTTTACAAGCTTCTGGCAGTCGTCAAACGTGCCCTTTACCTTAAGCGCGCGAACATTTCCATCGAATGTGGAAAGCTGTTTTTCCTGCAGCTTGCTGACCTTTCCCTCGGGATACAGGATGGTAACGTCGAGTCCCGGCACGTTGTGGAATGCACTTCCAACAGCGCTTCCCGTGTCGCCGCTTGTCGCTACAAGAATATGCAGGGGAGAGTTTTCTCCGCGGTTAAAGTATGACATAACACGAGCCATAAAGCGTGCGCCGAAATCTTTGAATGCGCAGGTCGGGCCGTGGAACAATTCGAGCACATAGGTAGCGGCATCTACCGCAACCGTTTTTGCGGGGAACGGGTAGGCATCCTGAATAATTGCTGCCAGATCGCTGTCAGGAATCTCTCCTTCAACATATGGCTTTGCCATTTCAAAGGCGATGTCACGGAAGCTTGGTTCTGTATTGCGGTTAATGAAAGCGCTGTCCAGCTTCGGGAACGCAACCGGTATATATAAACCGCCGGTTTTCTCATTCATGCCATTGACGACAGCCGTCTTAAAGTCAACCTTGACGGATTTTTCTCTGGTATCTGTGTAAATCATAGACCCTTCTCACTCTCTCTTTTATATCTGCCGTGTAACCGGCAGGCAGCCGCAACGCGACCATGCTATGTACAAATTACATTCCGTAGTAAATCTGCTCTGCAACGTCTTTTGTCAGGGTAGTGCGTGCCTGTGTAAGCGCACTCCATTCCTGCTTTTCTGTTGCGGTGGCGGAGGTTGTCGTGTGGTACAGCAGCGAACCGTCTCTCATATCAAGACAGGTGATGTCTGCGGTAAGCGTACAGGTATAACCGGCTTCTGATTTTTTTACTGGCTCCGCATATTTTACCGTGCCATAAATCAGGTATGTACTTACAGAGCCGAAAAGATTTTTCGCAGCCTTGTACACTGCAGATCTGTTTCCTGAAGCGACTTCATCCGTAAAATCAGCATTGCCGACCTTTAAAAAGCCTTTTTTCATAAGATTGGTAAGCAGGGCGGAGGATGAATCACTTCGCATACGGATGGGAGCGCCAGAGGCGTTAAAGTCAACGATTGCAAGGCCGCCGCCTGCATGCTGGAATCTTGTATGAACGGCAAACGGAGCTTCTACTGTTTTTTCAGCCGCAAGCTTCTGGATTTCTTCGTTATCGGCATCTGATTCTGACACTGCCGGTGAAAAACGCACGGTGGTGTTGAACGCACCTGCCGGAATCCCCGGCGTAAACGAAGCCATACCGGCTTCATCCGCTGTAAGCGCGGCGGTCGCAAACACGATGAGTGCGTTTTCATCGCGGCCAGAAGGATAGGTCACTGTAAGTGAAAAAGAAGAAGCAGGTGAGCCGTCTGCATGGAGTGCTTTTATCACATAGGGAGCAGAAAATGCTTTTTTGGCGACAGTTTCCTTAGGAGCGGAAACGACAGAGAGCGTTACATCACCGACAAGAGTCTTATATGCGTCTAACGCAAGCTGCTTTTCGTCAATGACGACTTCCGCTTCTTGAGAAGCCTTGTCAGCAGCCTGTTCTGCTTCAGTAACGAGGACAGCGTCAAGCGGGTCAGCACCGGCCGATTTAGGCGCAGATGCACAGGAAAAAGCTGTCAGTCCAACTACAAAAAAAATATATGATGATGCTTTCATTTTTCGTATGATTCCTTTTTGAATCGGCAGTATTATAACGAAAAGAAGCCTATAGCCTCAATAGTTTTACGGCGCAATTTTACGGCGCAATATGAAGAACTTTAGTTATATTGCGTAAAAGACGCGGAAAGCATACACTGTTTTTTATTATGAGAGCAACAGTAGCAGAAATCAACTTGAAGAATCTACAGCATAACATATCTGAAATCCGGCGCCATGTGAAAGCCGGAAAAAAACTGTGCATCGCCGTAAAAGCCGACGCCTACGGACACGGGGCCGTCGAGTGCGCAAAAACTTTAGAGGACGCCGGTGTTGATTATCTGGCTGTCGCTACCGTTGATGAAGGACTGGAGCTTCGCAGCGCTGGCATAAAGGTGCCGCTCTTACTGTTAAGCCTGTGTCAGCCGGAAGAAGCCGCTTCCGCAGTTTCCGGGGACATAACGCCGCTTGTTTTTGACCGGGAGTACATACGCTGTTTTTCGGATGCGGCAAAAAAAGCAGGTAAGAAGGGGTATCCGGTTCATCTAGCCGTCGACAGCGGAATGGGAAGAATCGGCTGTTATCCTGAAGAGGCGGCGTCTCTTGCGCAGGCGGTCATTTCAGACGGAGCGCTTTCGTTAGGCGGCATGTGTACGCATTTTGCGGTCTCCGATTCCCCGGAAAAAGAAGACGAGCTGTACACAAAAAAGCAGTACGAGCGGTTCTGCGCCGCAATTGAAAACGTCCGGCAGGCGGGAATCAATCCGGGACTCTGCCACTGCTGCAACAGCGCAGCTACGCTTGAAAAACCGGAATATCATCTGGACATGGTACGGAGCGGCATTACCGCATACGGCTATTACCCGGACGGAAAGCCGCGTTCCTATTATGAAGAGCGCGGGGATGCACTCGATTTGCGGCCGGTCATGACGCTTAAAACAAAAATCGTCTCGGTGCGGAAGCTTTTTAAGGGGATGTCTGTTTCGTACGGACACACCTGGACAGCTTCCGAAGACACAACAATCGGCGTGCTTCCCATAGGATATGCTGACGGGCTTTTCCGCAAATTTGCGTCGTACCTGAAAGCTGCAGTTTTTGCAAAAGACGCATCTTTCGAAGCTCCTGTCAGGGGGCGCATCTGCATGGACCAATGCATGATTGAGCTGAAAGAAAACGCTTCCAGCGGCGAGAAAGCAGAGGAGCTTCGCTGGCGTGACGTCATTCTCTTTGGCGACAAAACAAGCGGCGCGCTTGTAGACGCACAGGATTTAGCCGATGCAACCGGCACGATAAGCTACGAAGTAACAAGCGCCATAACAAAGCGCGTTCCCCGCGTCTACATACGCTGACCCTTACGCAGGTTACCGGCTCTGCAAAAGCAGTTTCTTAACTTCTGCAAGCAGGTAGAACGAGCCTGTAATTAAAAGCGGCGCCCGTTCTTTAGCTGCCTCCGAATAAGCGGCTGTAATTGCGTTTTCGTACGAATCATCACACTGGAACGAAAGCCCTGCCGCAGAAAAAGCTTCCTGTAAAGCGCCGAGATTGCTCTGTTTTACATCTCCCGGGCGCGTAAGCGTAATGCGGGAGAACGGAATGCCACACGCTTCTTTCCGGAAAAGCAGGGCAATGTCGCTCATGTCCTTATCAGCTGCGCAGGCAAAAAGCAGGTGTACAGGGGCGTCTTTGTCTCCCTGTTTTTTGCGCAGATTCAGGAGCTGCAAGAATGTCATAAGCGTAAAGCCCACGCTGTTTACGGTATGCGCCCCGTCAAGCACGGTAACGGGGACGCGCTCTAAAGGAAGCGCTTTCAGCGCAGAGCCGTGCAGCACTTCGAACCGGCCCGGGAGGCACGCCTCAGAAAGCCCGCGTTCAATCGCTTTTTCATCAATGTCCGGGATGACCGTCTTAACCGCATATGCGGCAAGCGCGGCATTCCATGCCTGAAAGTTCCCGGTAAGGCGGAGATTGGCATGCAGCGGGCGGGAAAAAATCCCGGATTTGAGCGTCACCTGCATGCAAAAATCCGCAGTCGCATTTACATCTGCATCTGCATCCGCCGTCGCCGCGTACACGTATTCCGTTTCCACAGAAACGGCGTTTTTATCGATAAAGTGCACGGGCGCATTCCGTTCCCTTGCAATCTCTTCAAACACAGCGCGCACTTGAGGCTTCTGGTCTGCGATAAACACCGGAACGCCCGGCTTTATGATGCCGCCTTTTTCGCGCGCTATTTTCTCAAGCGTATCTCCTAAAAATTCCGTGTGCTCAAGCTCAATCGGAGTAATGCAGCAGGCAACGGGCGAAATGACGTTCGTTGAGTCGAGCCTTCCGCCGAGGCCCACTTCATACACTGAATACTCTGTCCCAGCAAGCTTAAAGCAGAGAAACGCATAGACTGTCACAAGCTCAAACCAGGTCAGGCGGCGCCCGCCCGAAAGCTCGTCGTCAGAAACTGCGCTTACCGCGTTTTTTAAAATAGAAGCGGCTTCGGCGTATACACGCTCGGGAAAGGGCGCATGGGCGCTTCCGATGCGCTCTGCAAAGTCAAGGATGTGGGGAGACGTATACAAGCCGGTGCGACAGCCTGCCGCCTCCAGAATCGAGCTGATGAACACGGACACGGAGCCTTTTCCCTTGGAACCTGCGACATGGAAAGAGGGGCAGGAAAGCTCAGGATGAGAGAGCCGCTCGCAGAGGAAGCGCATCGTATCGAGCCAGAAAATGTTTTTCTGCGGCGTTTTCTCAAAGTTCAGATATGTATCAAGCCAGGACTGCAATGCGTCCAGGCTGGGGTAGATTGATGTAGACATGGCACCGATAATAGCGAATTGTGCGGCGTTAGGTAAGTAGCGTACATTGCAAAGACGGATAAAATTCTGTAGACTTAAAACCATGAATATGGAGGCCTTTGTTTTGGGGTGCGGCGGAATGATGCCGTTACCGTACCGTCATTTAACATCTGTTTTGCTTCGCCGTGACGGCGATTTATTTTTATTCGATGGCGGTGAAGGCACTCAGGTAAGCCTGCGCCGGCTTAACCTCAAGTGGAAAAAAATCAACGCAATTTTTGTATCACATACGCATGCTGACCATGTAACCGGACTTCCGGGAATCATGATGCTGTCGGCTCAGGTAGACCGCACCGAGCCGCTGTACATTTATGGCCCGCCAAAAATTGCAGAATACATCGAGACCAGCCGCAGCGTGCTGGATATGTATATCAATTATCCTGTAATCGTAAAGGAAATTACCGCGCCCTGCGTCGTGCATGAAGGCGACGGTTTTTACATCCGCGCGTTCCCGCTGTCTCATACAAAAACCTGCGTCGGCTACACGCTCGAAGAGCTTGACCGCCCCGGCGAGTTCAATCCCGAAAAAGCGCTTTCACTGGGAGTTCCCAGAGGTCCGCTATGGGGAAAACTGCAACGCGGCGAAGAGGTAGCACTGGAAAACGGAACGGTCGTTCGCCCCGAAGACGTCATGGGAAACAAACGCAGCGGCCGCAAATTCAGCTATGTAACCGATACGCTGTATCTGCCTTCTATTGCAAGGGAGGTGAAAGGCTCAGACCTCTTGATATGCGAGGGCATGTTTGAAGATGCGCTTAAAGACCAGGCAAAGGAAAAAAAGCACATGACCGCAAGACAGGCAGGAATTATTGCCCGTGAAGCAAATGTCCGCCGGATGGCGATGATTCACTACAGCCCGCGCTACACGGACAAAGAGCTTCCGCTGCTGCTAGCACAGGCTCAGGAAGAATTCCCCGAAGCAGAGCTGAGCCGCGACAGGATGAATTTTGACATTCCGTACGTTGATTAAGGGATAATGATTGAACTTATACATTTTACAAAAAGGTATGCAAAAAAAAATGCGCCTGCAGTTCATGATTTAAACATGAGCTGCCGACCTGGCACGATTACCGGGCTTTTAGGTCTGAATGGAGCTGGAAAGACGACCGTTTTGAAGGCTGTCTGCGCCCGGCATTTTGCCACCTCAGGCGCTGTCATCGTAAACGAACTGAACGCCTCGGACGAAGCCGAAAAAGTAAGGCTTGCGACAGGTTTTGTAAGTGAGCAGGCCATGCTCCCCGGTGAATACACGGTTCTCGAATACATACGGCTTCGCGCGGCATTATACGGGCTTTCAGGATGCGCAGCCGATGAGGCACTTGAGCGCACGCTCGACTGGTGTGCGCTGGGCGATGTCCGCCATCAGAAAATCCGCACGCTCTCAAAAGGCTATGCCGAACGCGTTAATTTTGCGCAGGCGCTCGTGCATAATCCCCCGGTGCTCGTGCTGGACGAACCTGCAAGCGGACTTGACCCGGCGCAGATTGTGCAGATGCGCGCACTGATAAAAAGGCTGCTTCCAGAGCGTACAATCCTGCTTTCGACACACCTTATGCAGGAAGTCGATGCGCTCTGCGATACCGTGTACATTCTCCACAAAGGCGCCTGCGTTGCCTCCGGAAAGCCGGAGCATATCGTCAGGGAAACCGGCGCAGAAAATATTGAAAAAGCCTTCTTTGCGCTTACTTCGGACGGAAAGTCATCATGAAAGCATTCCGCAGCATTTACAAACAGGTTCTTTTTTCCTACCGCATAGATCCGCTCTGGTACGTGACGGCAGTCGTAACGGTCTCTGCCTGCGCACTGCGTTTTTTCATGCAGTTTTTTGGCGTCAGCGGGAGCTGTGATCTGCGCAGTTTTTTCTCGACCGTTCCGCTCATTTCCATTCTCGTCATTCCGCTCCTGGTATTCCGCGCGCGCGCCTTCATATCCGACGACTCGCTGCCAGCCAAGCCTTTTGTAAAGCTTAGCGCAGTTGCCACGGCAGCATTCACCGTGTTTGCGCTTCCGCTTTGCCTGCTCCTGGCGTTTCTTGTTCCCTGCATCCAGTCTTTCGGCGACATCGAACCGGGACAGCTTGCGGCAGGCTTTACGGGCATTCTGTGCTATGGGTTTTCTGCAGTGTCGCTCTGCGTATTTTTGTTCAGCGCGGTGAGTGCCGCACCCGCAGTCTCCCTGCTAGTCTCGTCCATCGTGCTGCTTTCGGTAAACACCGTGCACCTGCTTTCGCTGTATGTACAGGCAGGCGGGGCTGCATCAATTCTGCTTCAGAAAATAAGCTTTGCATGGCATTTTGACGCGGCCGGAAAAGGCATTTTTGACACCAGGGACATCAGTTTCTTTGCAATCTGCGCGCTCTTTTTCCTGCTGCTGGCAGCCGGCTGTGAATACCTCAGGACTGGCAGAAAGGCACGGAAGAGCACGCTGTGGCTGCTTGGCATCATTCTCGTAAGCTGCACCATCACCACAAACAGACTGTACGCACGGCTCGACGCGACTGTTTCCCGCAGGTTTTCTGTTTCAGAGACAGGACGAGCTCTGTGCGCAAAACTTGAAGAGCCGCTTCGCATAACGTATTACCGATCAAAGGAACTTCAGGCTTTGTATCCGCAGGCAAAAGACATCGCCGAATATCTTGCGGCATTTGCCGAGCAGAGCCGGAACGTCACGCTGGAGACGCAGTCTGTTGACGAAAAAAACATAAGCCGCCTGCGCTCCCTCGGAATCTCCGGCACGCAAATCAGGTCTACGAGCGGCTCAAAGACTGAATACACGACCGTCTATTCAGCTGTTGTCCTTCACTATGGAAACACAGAGCTGCTTATGCCGCTTGTTCTTTCCACGCAGACTCTGGAATATGACCTGACCCGCAGAGTTCAGGATGTGCTGACAGAACGCAGCCGCATCGTCTACATTGCAAGCGGAAATGGACTTGCACTGCAGGCTGGAAGTGAAAACGGCTACGGTTACCTTGTGCCGTACCTTGAGCGGCTTGGGTTTACCCCGTACATCCTGCAGAAAGATGAGTTTCTGTTGCTAAAGCCGCAGCCGGGAAGTGAGCTTTTGATTCTCGGCTCCGCTGATTTTACGGAAGACGAAGCTGCTGCCATCGAGCGGCTTGTAAAACAGGGCATTCCTGCCTGCATCGCGACGACTCCGTATTCTGTTGCCATAGAAAATGACTGGACTGTTTCCAAAAATACCGGGGACAAGCTGATTCCGGCACTGCGCTCCTGGGGCTTTGCCTTCGAGCCGGCTCTGGTGCAGGACATTTCCTGTTTTCCGCTTTCTCTGCAAAGCAGCGGCGGAACAACGGCAGAATACCAGACGATAAACTATCCCCAGTGGATTTCCGTACTGCCGCAGGCTGCCTCTCCGCGTGGAATGACCGTTTTCTGGACAAGCCCGCTTTCCCTGTACGGAGATGCCGTTCCGCTCTTAAAGACGTCTTTTCAGGCATGGACGCAGGAAGAGGGGGAATCTGACAACAGCTTTGTCGTAAACCCGTTCCTGCTGCCAAAAACAGCCGGGGAAGCAGGAGCCGAGCCTGGAACGTACACCATCGCAGCCTGCATCGACGGACCGCTTCAGGGCTACTATGAAGCCGGCGAAGCTCACGGCGTTGTCACTCTGATTGCAGACCAGTACACGGTAAGCTCCCTGATGACGGCTTACATCTCAAGCTCATCGCTCGGGGACTTCAGGAATTTTGACTTTATCGCAGACCAGCTGCTCCGCCTGCGAGGCGATGAGGCGCTTGCAAACCTGCTCCTTAAAAAGGACGGAGGGCAGCCGTTATACAAAATCACCGGCGAAGAGGCTTTTACCCGCGAAAAAATGCGCACGCTTTCGCTAACGCTCCTGCTTCTGCCGCTGGGAATAATCACCGCAGGCCTTATAGTCCGCCTGCACAGACGGCAGGGCAAAAATCAAAAGCAGTCTTCAACAAAAGCAAAAAAGAGGTGACAAAAAAAATGAAGCTTTCCTTCCAGCAGAAGCTTTGCATAGCCGCAGCTTTCTCTGTCTGCGCCTGCGGCCTGAGTTTTCTTCCGGCAGTGTCTGACAGAAATGCGCCAAAAGCGAGCTCTGCCGCCCTGCTGAATCCGGCAGAAAAAGAGCTGTGCGACGAAATCAGAATCAGCCGGGCGGCCAGCGGCGGGTCGGTCAGCGGTGGCGCCGGCATCAGCCAGGTTTCCGGCGAACTGTACCTGAAAAAGCAGGGAAGCGTATGGACGGCGCAGGACGGAACCATAACATGCCTTGCTGACCACCAGCTTATCAGTGAGTGTACCGCCCGTTTTTCAGAAAAACGCAGGCTCTATACCGTTTCTGAATCATACAGCGAGCGTTTTTTTCCGTCTCCGGTAGCTGTCAGCTTTGGCGTCACGGGGAAAAACAGCTTTTCTGAAATCACCATACAGCCGGGACAGGATATTTCAGGAAGAATCCTGCTGACAGTTTCTGGCGCTAGCACGGTGTTTGAGACAGAAGATGATGTAAGCTCTTACTGCACGACAGACGTTGCATTCTTTGCTGACGGACAGCTCTTTCCCGCTGTCAGCACGGTGGTAAGCGCTTCGCTACAGCCTTCCGGCGGAAAAAGAAAACTCTCTCGAAAAGAAAACGCCGGTGAGCTTGCAAGCCTCCGCCATGGTCAGCTGCACCCGGCGTCCGACACAGCCGCGCTCCCGCTTGTAGCGACCGTCAGGATAGAAGCGGACGCGGGCAGGGTGCTCACAGCGTTCGTGTACAAAGCCGATTCAAAGGAAAGCGCATATCTAGTCCGCACGGTAATCGAGCCGTCGCCTTCAGAAAGCCCGGAGACAAAGGCCGCGCTTTCTTCGCTTTCTTATGCAGCGGAAATCAGCGAATGGACGTACAGCAGGCTTACCGCTTTGTTTACAGAATAGTCTCAAGCACAAGCAGGAAAAGATTGTAAGCGCTGTGAGCCACAAAAGAGGGCAGAATGCTCTTTCTCTTTATGGCGCAGACGCGGAGAGCCGCCCCTGCAAGCGCCGCATTCAGGCAGGCCTGCGGCCCCAGATAGCGGTGCCCAAGCGCAAAAGAAACCACCAGCGCGCATTCCCACACCGGGCGAAAGCGCGGCGCAAAGCCAGCAGAAGCCCAGAACGGCAGGATTGAACGGTAGAGCGCCTCTTCATTAAAAGCCGCCGCAAAAAGCCCCAGAAGGCAGTATATCCAGCCGCCAACAGAATCGGGCCGGTAAAACACGTGCCGACTTTCAGGAAAAAAGCCCAGAAACAGGGCGAGCTGCATAAGCGCAAAGATGCAGCATAAAAGCCCGAACGTAACAAGTGCGGCGCCGCTATCCAGAACAAAGCGGCTTTTTTTTACCTCCATGCGCTTTCGCAGTTCCAGCCAGCCGGAACGCAATGAACCGGCCAGCACACAGACGTTGAGGTACATAAGGCAGGCAAAAAAGCATGCGTGAAAAAAAATGGTAACCGGGTAACTTACGCTCGTATCTGAAGCAGGGGCATCAGATGCACCTCTGGAGGCTGGGGAAATGAGAAGCGGAGGCAGCGCAAAAATGATAAATATAGCGGCGAATACTATAGCGCAATTACGCTTTTTCATATATGCTATAATAAACATAAGGTGAAAAAGTGTATATAGTATTAGGAATTACTGTCGTAGTCTTTTTTGTGCTAATCCGTCTGTACGTTGTCTTTCAGGACAAAATCAATTTTTATACCGTTGGTTCTGACGAAGGCTTTTTACTGTCAGAGATTCACATGCTGTGGAAACTTGCAAAAGAAACCGGGCTTGACGACCCCATGTCGCTTTATGTTTCTATGCCGACGGTAAATATGGCAATTGCAAAACTGCTGTATGATTCCCGGAAGAACGGCAAGGAAAACGACCCCCGCACCCAGAATTTTCTCTCCCATCTGTATAACTTCAGGACGAAAATCAATCTTGCCCACGATAACAAAAAAGGTCTTGAAAGCACCCGCTACCTGAATAACGGACAGAAGCTCCGCATCGTTCTTCGCGGACACGGAGTATTTGCCTCTCAGATTGTCAACAACGGCCGCGACATCACGATAAAAACGCCGGCTCAAAATAACGTCATAAAGATTTCCGGTGATGAATGGGTCGGAAAAACCGTCATTGTGTATCTCTGGCGAAAAGGGGATGCGCACTATGTCTTTGATTCAAAAGTCACCAGTTCCGGAACATTCAACAGCCAGCCGGTCATAAGCCTTGCGCAGACGACAAAGTTGCTTCGAAGCCAGAAGCGCAAGTCAGTCCGTGCCGCATGCGAGATTTCTGCGGACCTGTTTTTCCTCGAGCCAGGCGAAGTTGATTACAACTCCGTCGACACTGGCGGCTACAAATGCCTGCTCGAAGACATTTCTGAAGACGGAGCGCTCATCCGTGTCGGCGGCAGGGGCGCAAACAACGTGCGCATAAAACTCCAGTTCATGCTCGGCGACACGCTGGTCATGATGTTCGGCATTGTCCGTGCAGTCGAATTCAACAAGGACATCAACCAGTCAAGGCTGCATTTTGAATGCATGCACCTGGAAAAAGACATGAAAAATGCAATCCTCAGCTATGTGTATGACGTGCTTCCCCAGAACGAGCGCGATGAGCTGGAAGCAATTGCAGGCACGGAAGAAGACGAGGGCATAGATCAGGCGGAAGCGGACGAGCAGAAAACGCTGTTCGAGACAGCAGAAACAGACGGGGACACACCATTGATCGAAGCGACTGCATCGGAAACGGAGGAAGCATGAAAAAGACTGCATTCATTCTGGCAGGCCTCTGCATCCTGCATGGTCTTTCAGCAGAGACTCAGATTTCGGCCTCGCAGCAGAAGTTTATCAAGGGAAACATTATCGACAAAACTGCAGCCGTAAAAGAATCTTCCGGCACAGAACAGCCCTTAGCCGAAGCCGGCCTTGATTTTGTCATTGAATACCAGCCGCTTTTAGGAGACGACAGGGATTTATCAGCGCTTGCAATCGCCTCAATCCTTGCCCTGCCGAAAAGCAGCACGACTGACAGCGGCTATACAGAGCGCATTGCAGAAAAGCTGGTGACAGTCTTTACGCAGAGTAAGGATGAGACCGTATGCATCGCCGCCCTCGATAAACTTACGCCGCTTGCAACAGAGCTTTCGAGCGGAAAAGCCGTCGCCCTGATGAACACGCACCTGGCAGCAGCAGGCGCAGAGCAGGCAGAAGCGTCTCAAATCACGCTGGCAGTGCTTGCAGCCTTAGGAAAGCTAGGTAACAGCGACTCCTTTGCCATCGTTTACTCAATCTGGAAGAACAAGTACTGGCCCGACCACACAGCCGAAATAGAAAAGGCACTGACAGCGCTTTCAATTCGCACTGCCTCTGACGCGGTTAAGGCAATTTCCGCCGGCAGCGTGTCCGAAGCAGCCGAGTATTTTGCCGTCCTGAAAAAAAATGCCCTGAATGCAAAGAATTTTATCGCAGAAATTGCAGAAAACGTGCTTTCAAAGACAATATATACTGCGGAAGGTTTTTCAGGTGAACTTGTCGAGCTGCAGCTTTCCGCACTGTCCGTCATTGCAGAAAGCCAGTGGACACGAGCTTCAAAGCTTGTCATTAAGTACTTTGAAGTAGCGCGCAATGAGTACGCTTCCGGAGTCATGTCTGAATCCCAGTTCACGGCGGTAATCGGCAACATCGCAAAGCTCGCCCCGCCGGAATCAGCGGTCACGCTCTCAACATACCTGGCAGACCTTAACAAGAACGCTGCGGAAAACGCCGTTCCTGCCAAGTCCGTCGTGCTTGCCGTTATCTCAGCATTAGGAGAATTGGGAGACAAAACCGCCTTTGACACGCTTCTATATGTAACCTACCTGTCGTATCCTGAAGATGTGATTCAGGCGGCGAGGGAAGCCCTTGCCCGCTTAAAATGGTAATTTGCCCGGGAAAAAACATTTTCGTTACAGCGTCTGTTTTCTGCGCGCTTTTTCTATACACGCCGCTTCTTGCCGGTAAGCGTCTTCCGGTCCGCAATTCTGCATGTTACAGCCTGCTGTCACCTGAAACTGTCAGCACGCTCGAAGGAACGCTCCTTACAAATCCCGTCAAGGGAAGCAGTGAAAGCTACAGGGCGACCTTTTCCGTGCGCGAGGCTGAATCTGCTTCCGGAACCCGCTCAAGCGCACGAGGAAGCATCACCGTCATCATTCCATCCACCCTTGCCGAAGCATATTACCCCGGAAAAACCTATACTGCCGCACTGGCACAACGTGCGCCAATCCATTCAAGGCAGGAAAATCCGTCCACGCAAAAGACGTGCCCGGCTGTGCTCGAAAGCGGAGCCAGGCTCAGGCTTAGCGGAAGGACATCGTCTGATTCTGCGCTTTTTTTTGTTGAGGAAGCACATTTTACCGGCTGGGAACGCGCCATGCCGTTTTGCAGGGTGCGCGCCGTAAGCCGGCTTGCGTTTAAGCGGCTTATGTTCAGCTGGGGAGAAGCCGGCGGCTTTGTGCTCGCGCTTCTTTCCGGGGCAAGGGAATACCTTTCGCCATCCTTAAGCGCTGCATTTACAAACGCAGGCCTTTCGCACATACTTGCGCTTTCCGGCATGCACCTTACCTTGCTCGCACGTTTTTCCGGGGGAGTGGGAAAAAGCCTTTTTTCCCTAAGAATCTCCCTTATTCTGCAGGTGCTGACAGAGCTTTTGTTTGTCTGGTTTGCAGGCATTTCGCCGTCGCTTTTCAGGGCGCTTCTCTGCACGCTGCTTACAGCGTTCTGCGCCTTCATGCGCATTAAAAAACTGCATCTTTTTCCAATTCTGTGTACGGCCTTTTTGATTCACACAAGCATCTTTCCGTCACATGTCTATGAGCCAGCCTTTATTCTTTCTTACAGCGCATTGTCGGGCATAGCCCTTATCGCGCCGCTCGTGCACCGCTATGCAGTGCGCCCGCCGATTCCTGCTGCAAGCGCGGTTTCCGAGTCTGCTGGCGCGCAGCTTTGTACAGCTCCGGCTTCCGTCCTGTATTTTTCGCGCGTTGCGCCGTTCGGAATTATTGCCGCTGTCATCACAGGCCCCTGCGTCGGGCTATTTCTGTCGGTCTCGCTGGCTGGCATTATCATTTCTCTTTCATTCCCTTTTCTAAACCCGCTCGTCCGTGGTATGATACAGGGAATGTATGTGCTCATAAAAGCAATCGTACTTTTTTTTGCACGTTTTCCGGCGGTTACATTCCGCTGATTTTTTTGTTTTCACAGGTAGGCTATGAATCATCCTGATTATAATTCACCGGCAGAACTTAAAGCGTTTCTTGAAGAAAACGGCATGGCAATGCAGAAGAAATTCGGACAGAACTTTCTCATAAATGAGACTGCCAGAAAAGCCCTTATAGACGCGCTTGATATTCACGAAGAGTCCGTTGTCTGGGAAGTCGGGCCGGGGCTTGGATCCATGACAGATGAAATCCTTAAGAGGGGAGCAACGCTTACGGCGTTCGAAATTGACCACGGCTTTGCCCGGCTTTTGCCACAGTTTTTTTCTGCTTTCCTGGAAAAAGAGCATTTTACGCTGGTAGAAGGTGATGTCCTTAAAACATGGCAATCGTACGCAAAAACAGCCACAAGGCCGGACCGCTTTTTCGGTAACCTGCCGTACAATGTCGCGGCAACGATTATCGCAGACATGATTGAAAACAACATGCGCTTTGAAAAAGCTGTCGTCACCGTTCAGAAAGAAGTAGGCCAGCGGATGTGCGCAAAACCGGCTACCTCCGATTACTCATCTTTTTCCGTGCTCTGCCAGTGGGCATACGATGTTAAACCGCTTATGGATTTAGCTGGCGGCAATTTCTGGCCGCGGCCAAATGTTGACTCCCGTGCACTCGTGTTCACACAAAAAGAGCTTTTCCCGCGCTGCCAGAACCCAAAGCTGTTCGTCCGGCTGACAAGGGCACTCTTTTCATCACGCAGAAAGACAATCCGCAACAACATACAGCCGCTTTTAAACGGCTGCGCAGAAGACGCCGTTTTTGAAAGAGCCGGCATTTCTCCCGGAGAGCGGGCTGAGAACCTTTCAGTGGATGAAATCCTTGCATTGTCCGACAGCCTGAATATAAGCTATACTGAAAAAAACAAGTAAAAAACTGGAGATACGTGTATGTCTGACTCTGTTATCCAAGCTAATCTTCGAAACATACAGGAATCAATCAGAAAGGCAGCTGTCAAAGCAGGCCGCGCTCCCGACAGCGTGCGCCTCGTCGCTGTCAGCAAATTTCACCCGGCAGACGCCGTCATAGAAGCTGTCAGCGCAGGGCAGTCGCTCTTTGGAGAAAACCGCGTACAGGAAGCCGCGGCAAAATTCGACGACATCCGCGCCCGGGGTTACAGCGCGGACCTGCACATCATCGGGAGCCTGCAGCGAAACAAAGTCAAGGATGCGGTGCGTATCGCAAGCTGCATTCAGTCTGTCGACCGCCCCGAGCTGATGGCAGAAATTGAAAAACAGTGCGCAAAAATCGGTAAAACCATCGACATCCTCTTTGAACTGCAC
>JAILRG010000026.1 GCA_024698325.1 Treponema sp. | reverse complement strand
TGAATCAGCCGGCCGGAAAAGGCTTTTATTCTTTGTCTTAAGCATTATCTGCGGCCTTTTGGATTACCTTATCTGTGACCTTGTGGCTTGGGCAAATCACCTGCCCCTTTTCTGCGACACGATTTTCATTATGGCGCTCAGCTTTCTTGCAGGCCCCTGGTGGGGAGTGCTGGCCGGATTTTTCTATCATCTGATTGATTTTGCCCTGAACCGCACGCTGGAACTGGGGCACATATTCATGCTCTGCCACTTTCTTGCGGCCCTGACTGCCGGCTACTACAAAATCTGTTTTATGAAAAAGACCGACACGCCTTCCGTAACTTTTATAAAACTTGTAATCTTAAGCATTGTAATGATGCTGGTCATGAGCGTATCTGGCGGCATCATCGGCTACATTTTGAGCAATATCGAAGCCTACAAGGCCGCCAGCAGCCAGACCGACTTCCTCACCTTCTTGTGGCAAAATAAATTCCACTCAAAGCTCCTTTTGCAGATTGCCGTGCGCATTCCGGTGAACATCGCCGACCGCTTCATCTGTGTTTTTGCCGCCTGGGGAGTGTTTTGGGGAGTTTTGAAAATAAAAGGGCTTATACTTGCAAGGAATCGTTGATTTATTGATATTTTGCATAAAAAAGCCCGCCACGTAAGCCACTGAAGTGCACCCCAATTATTGGACACTTTATCTAGGCTGATTTTAAGGACTGATTCCTAAATTGTAAAGGAGTCAGTCCTTTTAATTTGACTTTTATCCTCTTTTCGTTGTACCAAGACAAATATTCAATCAATTCTTTTTTGAAATGTTCGACAGATTCAAACTCCTGTAAATATAAAAGCTCTGATTTTAATAATCCAAAGAAATTTTCCATCACAGAATTATCAAGACAGTTGCCTTTTCGGGACATACTCTGCCTGATTCCTTTTTCTTTCAGTCGTCTCTGATAATCGTACATCTGGTACTGCCAGCCTTGGTCAGAATGAAGAATAAGATTTGTGTCATTAGGAATCCTAGCAAATGCCTTTTCAAGCATATCAACTGTCTGGGCATAGTTCGGACTCTCAGAAAGATTCCAGCTGATTAATGACTGGTCATGCAAATCAAGAATTGGTGACAGATAAAGCTTTGTTCCGAACAGATTGAACTGAGTGACATCAGTAACCCATTTTTCATTAGGCTTTGTCGTGCTGAAATCTCGTTTCAGAAGATTCGGTGCAACTTTGCCTATCTGACCTTTATACGAATTGTATTTGTGTTGACGAACCTTACACACAATATGCTCTTCATGCATGAGTTTCTGAATCACCTTATGATTTGTTTTCCAGCCCCTGTTTCTAAATTCAAGAGTAATCCTTCTGTAGCCATAACGGCCTTTATTCTCGTGATAAATCTGCTGAACAAGCGCACGTTCTTTCTTATGGTTATCCTGCTTTGAATGTGCGGCAGAATAATAAAATGAACTTTTGGGAATCCTGGTCAATATCAATAAGTCATGAACAGAGAGTTCTGACCTTAATTCTTTGAAGGCGATGAGTTTTCGCTCTTTTTCACCTTTTTCTGTTCTTCTTCCTGCTGAATTAAGGCCCATAATTTTTTTAGGTAAAGATTCTCTGCTTTTAAGGCTGCTAATTCTTCATCTTTAGTCCATTCTTCTTTTGGTTTATCCGGGATTACGCTTTTTGGCATTTTTGAAGGCCTTCCTTTTGGAGCACTTATTTTACCAAAACCGCCTTCAAGATAAGCTTTTCTCCAGTTTTTCACCGTTGCTGTATGGGGCAGTCTGAATTCTATCATTGTCTGAATGTCAGACAATTTGTTCTCCTGCTGATAGTTTAACACTTTTAGCTTAAATTCTGTAGTGTAATGCTGTATTGGCGGAATAAAGAAACCAAATGCTTCGTACTGCTTTATCCATTCTTGAACTGTCGATTTGTGCAGGTCATATTTTTTTGCTAGAGAATATGCTCCGTATCCTTCTTTGATATGTTCTTTGACAATTTTGAGTTTGAATTCCTCTGTATACTTGGACATAAAAAAATGCACCTGCTAAAATTGAACTTTATTTGTCCAACTTTAGGGGTGCACTTCAAACCCGCACTGGCGGAAATCAACAAAGCTCTGCGTGCCGACAAAGCTCTGCGCGCAGAAGCCGCGCGATGCCTGAAAAGCACAGACCAAGCTTCCAGATAGCGCAAGAAATCTGGAAGCCGACTTCCCGCACCCGCTTAGAACATAAAGCCTGCGCCAAGAGCGTTCATCGACTCATAAAATCCCGGAAAACTCACCTTGCAGCATTCAGCGCCTTCTACCGTGGTGTTTCCAGTAAAGCTCGTTTCTGAATTCCGCGGAAGCGCAAGTCCCATGCACGAAAGAGACATGGCGACCCGGTGGTCATCATAGCTTTTTACAACAGCAGGATGCAGTGCAAACGCCGGGTTCTTTTCGCCGGCCGCTGTAAGCGGGGCATGCCCGTGAATCTTTAAGTAATCATCCCCGGCTTCGACATCCGCGCCAAGTTTTGCAAGTTCTTCTGCCATGACAGCAATGCGGTCAGTCTCTTTCCGGCGACAGACGGCAGCGTCCTCAAGCACGGTCGTACCTTCCGTAAAGCAGGCAATCACTGCCAGCGCGCAGATTGCATCCGGGAAGTCAGACATAGCCACATGCAGCTCGCCGCCAGCGAGGTTTTCCGTAGAAAGCCGCCCCAGTCCATTGCGGGCTTTGGCGCCGCCACGGACATGCAGCGTCCCGGCAGCCCTGTCCCATTCAATATCCGCGCCGACAGACTGCAGGATTTTGACAATCTCATCGTCGCCCTGCGTTCCCGAGCCGTCAATGTTATCGATATAAATATCGCTGTCAGTAATAAGGGCTGCAATAAGCGGGAACGCGACAGCTTCCCAGTCGCTTGGAATCGTACAGTTAAATGCTTTTATCTCAGAAGCCGGCTTTACCGTAATGTGCTTAAAGTCTTCGCTGATAGTGACAGAAGCGCCGACATATTCCAGCCACACCTTTGTCATCGTAAGATACGGCGTTTCCTTCGGATCGGTAAGCTCAATTTCAAGCCCGCCTTCCATCCGCAGAGCCGCAAACATCAGGCCGCTGATATACTGGCTCGATATGGTACCGCCAGTGACAATTTTGCCGGCCTTTTTTACACCGCCTTTTATGACCATAGGACAGCCATTGCTTCCCGGGCGAGTCAGGAACGCTTCCGTTCCCAGCTGATGAAGCACATCAACCACGTGATTCACCGGGCGTTTTTTTATGCTGTCATCCCCGGTAAAGACACTCCAGCCATCAAGCGTTGCGGCAACCGGAGACAGAAAGTACAGCAGTGAGCCGGAGTTTCCGACATTTATGACGTCGTCAGGAAGGTGTATGTCTTTTCCCGCGCCTGTCACAATCCAGGAAGTACCGGGCATGTCGTCTGTCAGCAGATTGAGGTTGACTTCTGCGCCGATAAGCGGGACTGCAGCTGCCGTACTCAGACAGTCAGCGCTGGGAAGTGGATTTTTTATTTCAGAAACGCCGTCTGCCAGCGAAGCAAGGAGCAGCGCCCTGATTGTATGAGATTTTGAGCCGGGGACTGTAATGCGCCCGGAAAGAGATGTTTTTGATGATGAAACTGTCATGGGGGGATAATAGCACGGCACGCAAAGGACCGCAAGGCACATAACGCTTTCAGCTAAAAGTTTCCAGCGCTTTTGCAATGCGCCTTAGGCAGCAGAAGCGCGTGGCCCGTTGCTGCATGGGTGCGCCTCGCAGCAGAAGCGCGAACCCCGCAAGTACATAACGCGCCAGGCTACAGCCACTTCCAGGTCAGGCTTTTTTCACCAGCAGGCACGTTGCAAACGCTTCTACTGCACGGCCCTCGCCTACATCGCCAAGCTTTTCGCCGGTCTTTGCTTTTACAAACACCTGCTCTGCATTGCAGCCGAGAACAGCAGCAATCGATGCGCATACGGCGCTGCGGTGCGGCAGGAACTTAGGTTTTTCAAGCGCAATTACGCAGTCGAGGTTTCCCAGCTGCCAGCCTGCGGCCTGCACGTCCTTCCAGCACTTTGCAAGCAGTGTGCGGCTGTCAGCATCCTTCCATTCCGGCTCTTCCGGCGGAAAGTACGAGCCGATATCGCCCAAGCCGGCGGCGCCCAGCACAGCGTCCGTAATTGCGTGCAGAAGCACGTCTCCGTCAGAATGTCCGTCCTCGCCTTTTTCGGAAGGAATCTCCACGCCGCCGAGCATAAGAGGCCTGCCTTCCACAAGCCGGTGCTTGTCGTAGCCCAGGCCGGTATGAATGCACGGAAGCGGCGCCGCAGCGGGTTCTTCGGGCCTGGCAAAATCAGCTATGTCTGATTTATAGGTAATCTTTCTGTTTTCAATGTCGCCGGGAATGACCTTTACCGCACCGTAGGTTTTACCGTCACGGTCTTCAAGGACACCGTTAACGTAACAGTCCCATATTTCGGTGTCATCTGTACATTCTTTCTGTTCCATGCGCGCGGTTCGATGCGCCTGCACCAGCGGAAAAAAGCGGAACACCTGGGGCGTCTGCACGGAAGCAAGATGCGCGCGCACTAAATGCCTGCTGATATGCCCTTCGTCATCAACTTCGTTCTGCGTGTCTACCGGCTGCAGCCCGGGAACAGCAGCGCCGTTTTCGACAGCAGCTTCCGCGGCCGCCCGTACGGTATCTGCTTTTATGAAAGGGCGCGCGCCGTCGTGTATGAACACAAGCGGGTCGTCATTTTCGGCAGCGTCCAGATGATCTGCGTACCAGTCCTGTATCGCTTCAAGCGCATACAGAACCGACTGCTGGCGGGTTGCGCCGCCGCTTACAAACAGGAAGTCAGCTCCGCTTTCGGCAAGCGACGCATCGGCAAACAGCGCACGACGGCATGCATCGCGCGCCGCCTCATCTGATTCTTCGTCTTTTTGTGCAGGATAGGTAACGGCAACAACCGCAAAGGGCTGCGCCGCAAGAAAAGAGCGGGCGGCACAAGAAAGCACCGTGCCGCCATCCATTGGCAGGTATTCTTTTTTAATGCCGCCACCCATGCGGGAAGAGCTTCCGGCGGCAACAAGGACCAGCGAATCCGAAGGACTACTCATCATCTTCTTCGTCATCGTCCTCTGACTCGTCCATTTCGTCGTCAGAGTTCACATCATCCATCAGCTCGTCGTCTTCATCTTCGTCTTCATCAACAAAGACCGGACGCTTTGCCGCCAGTGCTCCCAGCGGCTCAAGCTTTGCATGGAGCATATCTTCGACTTCTTTTGAAGTCTTTCCGAGCGCAAAAGCAATTTCATCTTCAAGAAGCTTTTTTGCGCTGTCGTATAGTTTACGCTCCAGAATCGGCAGTTCCTTAACCTTCGAGCGGTGATACAGGCAGCGGACGATGCTGGCAATATCTTTAATCGTGCCTTTTTTCAGCAAATCAAGATTCATCTGATAGCGCAGTTTCCAGTCAGATGTAATCGGCTCAACAGGTTCACCGAGCATATCAAGGGCAGCCTGAGCTTCTTCAGCGCCGACAATCGGACGAATGCCAAGCGTCTGTGCATTAGCAACAGGCACCATAACTACCATGTCTGAAACTTCCAAGTAAATTTTATAAAAACAGGTTGTGGTTCCATTAAACGTTTTTTCAAAAATCTCTACAACCTTACCTACACCCTGGCTCGGGTACACGACCTGCTGGTCTACATTGAACTGAATGCTATCACTCATGGTGCAATAATAGCACAGGAGCGGCAAAAAAATCAATGGAAGTAACCTTTTGCCTCGCACCCATCAGCATTCGCTTATTTTTTGTACGAACGATTGCCTTAAAAAACACACACGGATAAAATGCGCTCATTTCTAGGAGATTCGCATGTTTTCATCTATCCGCATTCGCTTTATAGCAATTTTCACCGCATTCGTATTACTGTCATGCGGCATTCAGGCAACGCTTTCCAGTCTTTCCATCCTGAACACAGGGGTTGCCATCGCGCAGAACCAAGGACAGCTTGCCCTAAGAAAAGCACTCCGCATCATCGACGGCGACCAGTTTGAACGCGTAGCCGAATCCCTCGACGACACCGACCCGTATTATGAGGAATGCAGGATAGCGCTCCTCGATATAGCAGAAACTCTCAACAGCATGTATCTGTACACAATGGTGCCGACAGGTCGCAGCATGGTGTACAAGTACATAATTGACGGAAGCTGCGATCCGAGCGACAAGGAGAATTTCTCGCCAATCGGCACCGAGGAAGATATTTCCAGCTACGGAGAAGCCGTTCCCGAGGCCATGCGCACCGGTCAGATTACGTCGGGAAATCTGGAGCATCAGGATGAATGGGGCTACACCGTCAGCTCCTATGCCGCAATCCGCAACTCCAAAGGAAAAACAATCGGTATGATTGGCATTGATTTTGACGTGTCTTTCATCCGGCAGAAGATACACGAAGAAGTCCGCACGATGCTGCTCATCAGCCTGCTGTTCGTCATCATCGGGCTGGTAATCATCACGCTGTTTACGCGCTTCCTGTTCGACACGATGTCAAAAATCTCCGAGGAAATGCGGAAGATTGCGAACGGCAAGGCTGATTTGACTACAAAGATTCCATACCATTCCAAAAATGAGCTTGGAACGCTTGCAGAAAACTGCAACAGCGTCATCGGCAACATGAATCAGCTCGTCGGCTCGCTCAAGCAGGAAGCGTCCGTGCTTACCGGTGTCGGAGAAACACTTTCTGACAAAATGACACGACACATCACGCAGATAGAAAAAACGGCGAACGATGTCGCGGACATAAACAGCCGCATAAGCGAACAGAGCGTCAAAATTGAGCATGTGAATACCAGCGTCCGCGCCATGGAAAAAGAAATTACCGCGCTCGACGACCGCATCATCGACCAGACAAACGCAATCCAGCAGTCATCAAGTGCCATCGAGCAGATTTCCGCGAACATCAGCACCGTTGACCGCAATGTATCGATAATCATGGAGCAGTATGATACGCTCGTTGCGCAGTCTGATGAAGGCCGGCAGCTTTTAGGAACCGTCTCGGAAGAGCTTGACGATATCTCAGCGCAGAGCAAACACCTGAACGAGGCAAATCTCGCCATCGCATCAATCGCAAAACAGACAAACCTGCTTGCGATGAATGCCGCCATCGAAGCTGCACACGCCGGAGAAGCGGGCAAAGGCTTCAGCGTCGTTGCTGATGAAATCAGAAAGCTGTCGGAAACATCGAGTGCACAATCAGCCGCAATCACAAAACTGCTGAAGGGTATTTCACAGGCCATTGCCAGCATCGTAAAATCAAACAACGACTCAGCGACAGCTTTTGACGGTATGCGCAACAAGATTCTGATGCTGCAGAACCTGATACAGCAGGTGCAGGGCGGCATGCGGGAAGAAACCGCAGGCGTTAAGGACATTCTGCAGACGATGAAGACGCTTGACGGCACCACAAAAAGCATTCTGGACGCATCTTCCCAGATGAAAGGCGAAAGCGCGATTGTATTCGGGGATATTACCGAGCTGAAAAAAATCGCAGAAAGCACGCATGGCCGCTCAGAAGAAATTTCCGGCAGCATTGATGAAATGCTCGACGCCGCACAGGATGCAGTAAACGCAGCCACCCAGAGCAAGAAAGCGTCCGCCCACGTGGCGCAAATGGTAAACGGCTTTACGGTGTAAGAAGTGTCGCGGCTGCATTCGGCACGGGAGCCCCGCCGCCTGCCGGATGCAGCTCCAATATGCGTTGGTTCGAGCTGCCGCGAAAGCGCAGCGTAATGTCTCGCTTTTCAAGCACAAACGGTCCGTCGACCAGCACGTCAATACACGAAATCATGCGCTCGGTCGCCTCGCAGCGTTTTCGGCCGTCAGCAGGCAGGATGTCCCGGTCATACACATAGCCTGTGTAGCACCAGATTGTTTTCCGAGGATATGCCTTCCGCACACGCTCTAAAAACGGCGCAAGGACGCGCTGATTTTCTTCTTCAAAAGGCTCGCCGCCGAGCACGGTAAGCCCGGCAATGTATTCCGGCTTCAGCGCGGTCAAAAGCTCTTCTTCGGTATCAGCTGTAAACGGCTTACCGTAAGCAAAATCCCAGGTCACCTGATTAAAGCAGCCCGGACACTTGTTGCGGCACCCCGACACAAAGAGCGACACGCGCACCCCCGGCCCGTCCGCAATATCCGTCTTTTTGATGTTTCCGTAGTTCAATTAAAAAATTACCTCCTGTAATTTTTTAATAACGAGTTTTGATACAGCCAAAACTCATTGCGCAAGCATAATAACGCAAGAAAAATCTTTTGTCATTTGCCTGCGCAACTACGAACACTGCATTGGCAGCGCAGCCTCCAGCCGTTTTCCGGACAGAGCTATTTATTTTTCAAAATACAAGAACTGAGCTTTTCCTTTTGTGCCGCCCGTATATCCTGCCAACAGAGCAAATTCACCATCTTTGTAGTGATAGACTGGCGCATTTTTGAAAATCGCCTCTCCATCTTCTGTTTTTACAGATAATGTTCCGAAACAGGCATCGTAAAAGTGAAGGAACCTTGTTTCCGCAAAGGTATCAGCTGTACCTGTAATTCTGGTATTACTGTGCTCGTTTGCAACAGACGCTTTTACCTTTATCTGTTTTTCCTGCGGCGCTTCAAAGTTCAGTGTATACGTGCCGCTTTTTACGCTTCCGTCAGCAAATGTAATTTGTACGGAGTCAGAAGCAAATGAAAGTCCCGCAACAGCCCTTTTGTTTACTTTAGCTGCCTTTTTTCCTTCAAGAACCGTCCATTTTTGTGTTCCGAACGGGCAGACTGAATATTTTTTGTCAGGATATTTGTATTTTGACTGCTTTACCTCTGAGATCGTCCATTTTCCACTGTCAGTAAGGATATCCTTTGCAAGTGTTTTCAGGTACATTGCATCTGCATCAACAAAGCCTTTTCTGCTTAGAACTTTGTCGCCAAAAATATTTGATTTATACATATACGTACCAGATTTACCGGAAACAATCTGTTTACTTGAGGTATCCAGGAACTGCAAGTCAAATTCAATTTTGCTATCAACCGATGCACTAGCAATTATATCTGTATATTCAAACTTTACTGATGTTGGCTTTGCAATCAAAATCACGTTTGCCTTTACAGAATTTGCCAATGCAATAACTCTTTCAGCATCATCCCAGTCTGACAAAGAAAAATCCATTTCGCTCTTAGCTTTTTTTACTGTCGCTGCATCAACAACTCTGGCTTGCAATTCTTCTTTACAAATATCAACAAGGTCATCATATTCCTTGCTGACCAGACTTAAGACTTTAGTTTGGTTTGTCGGAATATCGGCTTTATTGATTCTTTTTACCGTATTCAGTTTTTCGTTTCCGACAGAAGCCTGCTCATCCGCCTGTACTAAAAAGTCATCAGACAGCAACATATCACTGGTAATCATAACCAGCTTGTCCGCAGGTTCTTCCACGATATATTCTGAAACACCTGTGAGTGCCCCGGCGCTGCTTGTTGATGCACATTCTTTTATTGAAAAAATCATCACCATGAATAATGACAATGGCAATCCTATCATGAAGCACCATTTTATTACCCAGCCGATTCCTTTTACAGCGCCTTTACCGACGGCAGCGCCAGCCCCCGCCGCAAAACCGGCCGCCGCACCTTTAGCAGCACCGCCAAAACCACGTCCGCCGCCAAAACTTCCCTTATAGGCATTCAGGCAGCCCTCACTGCAAAAATACTTTGGCATTTTCCCAATTCCCGGGATTGGAAGGTGCGCGGCTAAACCTTCCAGACACCACCAGGCGGTATCTCCTTTGAATATAGGCCGCCCGCACTGCGTACAAGTCATGTTCTCTTTTGCTCTTTCTGTTCCTGTCATAAACACTCCTGTTTTTTCAGCCGCTGTTAGTTCACACCAGCCTTCGCTTTCAGCTCATTCACAATAGCATCACAAATTGCAGGAATCTTAGCAGATTCTTTTTTCTGCCAATCCTTCTTTGCTTTTATTTTTAAGATTGTCAAAATGATACCGTTAACGCCCAGAGCCGACAAACGAAGGAATGCCGTATACAGCTTTTCAGAATCACCAGAAACTCTTGCTTCCTTAATTTCTGTCTTTGCAAGCTTCAGCTGTTCTTTTACACCAGAGCCAAGATTCATTCCGGTCAATCCAAGCAAGGCTTCTTCCGCATGGTCTTTACCATCTTCAAGTCTTTCTGCAAATGACATGTCGCCATATTCATTGTGCAAATAAAGCATTGTAGAACCCGGATTTTTCTTATCGGCCTTCACCTTGATATGTATGCTTCTATTCTCTGCATAAGCGACACGGACAAAGGTATCCTTAAATCCCCCGTTTTTGTCTGTAACAACCTTGTATTTATCGCCCAAATATTCAGCGATTTTTTCAATTGTCAAATCTGCAATCGGAACAGAAACTTCCTGCTTCACCAGATTTTTCAATGCACTCTTCTTCTGTGCCAAAACAGCTTCTGCTGCCGCACTCCCTACAAGACCTTTTCCTGGTCCAAAACCTTTTACTGCCATAAACTAGCTCTCCTCGTATTTTTATTTTGCACTAGCCGTCAACGACGGCTAATAAAGCAATCTGCAACGCAAACTGCTACTTATAACCTTGAATAATCCGGAAAATCTTGCCACGAGGTTTAACATAGTGTGTTTTTTCCGAGCGTCAAATAAAACAAAGCGAATTTACAGACATAGACACACAAAAAGACCGACTGCAAAATGCGATGAACGCACCGTGCCCGCCGGTCTTTGTTATGAGGAAAGATAAAATATCGCGATTTAAGAATTATGCTAGACGAGAATGAGCGCAGAAGCAAAGCAAAGCAAAGCATTGAGATTCACACTGACAGTCTGCTGCATGTTATTTTTCTCGCACCTAGTATAAGATTCCTTGATTATAATTTATTGTTATAATTTTTTCAATAAATCTTTCAAAATCACTCTAGATAAACCGTCTCTTCAGCTGAGACAAAATATTCCTGTAACTGAGACACAGCATCTCTGTATCACAGACAAAGCAAGTCTTTATCTATGAGAAATTTCTCCGCCTACAGATGCAGCACGCGTTCTTTGATTTCCTGCGTACGTCCCTGGTTCCAGTACTGCGTGCCGATGTAGCCGCAGGTGCGGCGGGCGACGTTCATCGTACTCTGGTCACGGTTACCGCAGTTGGGGCATTCCCAGACAAGCTTGTTTTCGCTGTCGGTTACGATGCGGATTTCGCCGGTGTAACCGCATTTCTGGCAGCAGTCGCTCTTGGTGTTCAGCTCTGCGTACATGATGTTCTCGTAGATGTGCTTCAAAAGCGCCATGACCGCAGGAATATTCTGCTCCATGTTCGGAACTTCCACGTAGCTGACAGCGCCGCCCGGAGACAACTCCTGGAACTGGCTTTCAAAGGTCAGCTTTGTGAATGCATCAACCGGCTCCGTCACGTGGATGTGATAGCTGTTGGTGATGTAGTTTTTGTCCGTTACGTTCGGAATCTCGCCAAAGCGACGTTTCAGGCACTTAGCGAACTTGTAGGTCGTACTTTCAAGCGGCGTACCGTAAAGCGAGAATGCAATGTTTTCCTTTTCACGCCACTGGGCGCATTTTTCGTTCATGTGGCGCATGATTTTAAGCGCAAACGGCGTTGACTCCGGGTCGGTGTGCGGCTTACCGGTCATGTACTGCACGCACTCGCACAAGCCTGCGTAGCCGAGCGAAATCGTCGAGTAGCCGCCGAACAGAAGCGAGTCAATTTTCTCGCCTTTCTTTAACCGGGCAAGCGCACCGTTCTGCCACAGAATCGGGGCAACGTCGCTGGGGGTTCCCAAAAGGCGGCGGTGACGGTGCATAAGCGCGCGGTAGCACAGCTCAAGGCGGGCATCAAAAATGTCCCAGAACTCGTCCATGTCGCCGCCGGAAGAGCAGGCAACGTCAACAAGGTTAATCGTCACTACGCCCTGATTAAAGCGGCCGTAGAACTTTCCTTTTCCGGTCTGCGGATCGCGGTACACGGTCAGGAATGAGCGGCAGCCCATGCACGGATAGCAGAAGCCCTCTTTAAGCTCAAGCATCTTCTTTTCGCTGATGTAGTCAGGCACAAGACGGCGCGCGGTACATTTTGCGGCCATCTCGGTCAAATAGTAGAAGCGGCTGCCCGGCTCGATGTTATCCGGCTCCAGAACGTAAATCAGTTTGGGGAAGGCGGGCGTTACCCAGTAGCCCTTCTCGTTTTTAACGCCCTGATAGCGCTGGCAGAGCACTTCTTCGATAATCATCGCAAGGTCAGCTTTTTCCTGCTCGTTCTTCGCCTCGTTCAGGTACATAAAGACAGTAACAAACGGCGCCTGACCGTTCGTCGTCATCAGCGTGACCACCTGATACTGAATAGTCTGCACACCGCGCGTAATTTCGTCCTTAAGGCGCATGTCGACAATCGCTTTTTTCTGCTCGTCGGTGTAGCTCACTCCGGTGCGGGCTTCGACTTCTGCAATCTCGCGCTGGAACTTCTGGCGGCTCACCTCGACGAACGGCGCAAGGTGGGCAAGCGACACACTCTGGCCGCCGTACTGGCTGGAAGCGACCTGCGCGATAATCTGCGTGGCGATGTTGCAGGCTGTCGAGAATGAGTGCGGCTTATCGATTTTGGTACCGCTGATGACCGTGCCGTTCTGCAGCATGTCTTCCAGGTTCACCAGGTCGCAGTTATGCATGTGCTGGGCAAAATAGTCTGCATCATGAAAGTGAATGATTCCTTCGTCGTGTGCCTTTACAATGTCCTCATCGAGAAGGAATCGCTTGGTAATGTCCTTGCTGACTTCGCCCGCCATGTAATCGCGCTGTACGGAAACGACAACCGGGTTCTTGTTTGAATTTTCCTGCTTTACTTCCTCGTTATTGCATTCGAGCAGGCTTAAAATCTGCTGGTCGGTTGAATTTGCCTTGCGCATCAGCTGATGCTGGTAGCGGTAGGTAATATAAATTTTCGCAAGGTCAAAGGCGCCGGCTTTCATCAGCTCCTTTTCTACCATGTCCTGAATCGTCTCTACATTCATTTCGTGATTGCTGTTCTGGCATTCTTTTTCAATACGCTCTGCAATCTCACGGATAGTCAGAATATCAATACGGCCGGTCTGCGGCACTTCTTCATTCTGATTTGCATTCAAAATTGCCGTAATGATTTTCTCGCGGTCGAAAATAACCTCTTCGCCGTTCCGCTTGATGATTTTCATAATATCTGATATCCCCCAAATTAGCTTGTAGTAGAAAAAAGCGCTATATCTAGCGCCCAATTGAAGAGGATTCTACTAAATATAGCGTTTTAACACAACAGGAAATTTCTTATTTTTATATAAAAAAAACGCGCACTTTCTGTGCGCGTCTGTCAGCATTCAGTCAAAGCTTAGAAAGGCTTTTCGTACAGGAATTTTTCCGGCAGGTTGACTTTGAAGTCTTTTGCCAGGTTGCGGAATTCCTGCGGCTGAATCGTCTGAGCCTTGCGCGGGCTCATAGAGAGCACCTTCACCAGAATCTCAGCAGCCTTTTCGACTGTGTGCATAAGGCCAAATGTGATGTCGAAATCCGGACCAGCACAGAACATGCCGTGATGTGCCCAGATAGCAACGTCGTACTCTTTCATCAGCTTGCTGGTTGCAACGGCTATGTCGCGTCCACCCGGAACCATCCACGGTACCACGCCGATTCCCTGCGGGAATACAACCGGACACTCAGTAGCACATTCCCACAACTCGCGGGTAAATGCTTCGTCTTTAAGCGGCAGCACGAACGTAAGGGCAATCGTGTTGGTGCAGTGTGCGTGATACACAACGCGGTATGCGCCGTTAGTCTCAATCTTCTTTACTTCCAGGTTCATCAGATGGCTCGGAAGCTCACTGGTCGGGCGGCCACCGTCGCGCATACCCCAGCGGATGCGGAAGTTTTCGCCTTTGTCATCAAGCTCGATGATGCTGATGTTTGCTTCCGGATCAAGGGCAACATTGCGGAAGAATTTTCCACTGCCAGTTACAAGGAAATACTCATTTGCCAGCTTGGGAACAGATGTTCCAATCGGCTGCCATTCTTTATCAGTCTTCAGTTCTGAAGCGATAGATGCAATTTCCTCATCTTTAATGCGATATGAAAGATTGCCGCCATTTCGCTCATGCCAACCCAAATTCCAGCCGTCCGTACACATACGGATGAAGCCCTGTACAAAGGGCGCTTCCAGTACCTTCATAAAAATCTCCTATTTGGCTGCCAGTTGCAGCCATGCTTTCTTGTATGATTCATACTCCACAATTTTCTGTGGGGATATTTTTACACTGTCAATTTTGATATGCTTTCCCAGATCTGTCAGCGAAACATGCTGCATAGCCATCAGTGCACTCATCGCGCAGCCGGTAGCTGTTGCTTCCGCAATATTTGTCAGGAAGAACTCATTGTCCTGCAGAACAGACGCAAGCAGCGTATTGTACAGCGCGTTCTTGCGGAAGCCGCCTTCCGTAAACACGGACGTACCTGCCTTTAAGCCGGCACGCAACAGCGCAGTTTCCGTCTGAATGACCATAGAAACGGTCAGTGCAGCCCAGAACATCTTTTCATCCTTAAGCAGTGCAGGAACCTTGCTTCCATCCTGCAGGGCCGCAAACGGATAGAATTCGCCGTCCGCATATATGCCGGGTTTTGAACCGGGGAACTGGCCTGAACCGGCAACAATTTCCGGCACGACAAATACCGATTTCTTTGTCAGCACATCCTGCACGGCAGCCACATCCGCATCCGGGAATCCGTCGCTTCCCGTTTCACGCCGGTAAATCTTAACGTAATTGTCGACTTCCATGCCGCCGAGGAAGATTGCCGTCTTTACAGGGCGGTCCAATGCGCTCCGGTTAAAGAACACGACCTTACCGATATCTTCGTCTGAGTAGACGGCATCCTGCGCCACTGACTCCGGATGCATAAGAACACACCAGGTTCCAGTTGAATTGAGGATAAAGTCCTGGCCTGTTTTTTTGGCAAGATACGGCAAAAGCGATGCATTTGAATCATGAACGCCAGCCGTAACGATAACGCCCTCATCAAGGCCAAGCTCCGCTGCAAGCTCCGGGCGTACAACGCCGAGCGAATCGCAGGTTCCGGAATACAGCTCCGGCATCTTGTCTTTTATACCAAGCTTATCGACAACAGAAGACCATTCATGCTCATTCTGCTTCCATAAATAGGTGTGGCAACCGAGGAAAGTCTGCTCGTAGCATTTTTTTCCAGTAAAGAAGAATGACCAGTACTGAGGGAAGTTCAGCAAAGTCGCCGTCTCCGCATACTCTTTCGGAAACTTCTGCTTTACAAAATACATGCCCTTAGCAAGGTTAATCATTGATTCAAATCTGGGAGTAAACGTTTCGCGCTGTAAATCCGCCGGAGAGCCGCACAGCTCGTAAAAAGCGTTCTGGAAGCTCTCTCCAGGCTCGTATGTGTAAAAGACACAGGGAGCAGACACAGCTCCAGCCTTGTTCACGCAGACAAATGTTGCTCCATGTGTTGTGACGGATATAGCTTTTACTGAATACTTTTTTGCGAATTGACGAATCTGCTCCTTAAACCAGGCTTCCATTCCCGCCAAATCATGGGTGGGAATGTCAGAACCAGTCTCAGGATCCTTTATCGTAACTGGCGGAAAATTCTTATAAGCTACATCCAACTGATTAAGTTGCTCATCATACACGGCGACCTTTTTATTAGTCATGCCGATATCAATTACAAGAATTCCCGATTTCATTCTGCCATACTACTTTTCTGAAATTAGCGTTGCCTTGACAAAAAAACCAGTAATTAGCACAATATCTTCAGAGGCTCTTATGAACAGACTCGTTTCCCAACGTATTTGGTCAGAAGATATAACCTGGCATTTTGAATTTCGTAATCCGCAGGTTCCATATCCGCTGCACTCACATAATTTTAACGAAATAGTAATTGTTTTCAGTGGCACCGGTACTCACATAACATCAGAATCTGATGGCACACAGCTAAAAACTGGTGATATTATCTGCGTAAAGCCAGGCCAGGTGCACGGCTACAAAGACCTGGACAATCTTGTGCTCACAAACCTGCTGATAAAGCCCAATTTTTTCAGCGACAACGAGCTTGATTTATCAAATCTGCCCGGTTTTTCCAAGCTCTTCCAGCAGGATAAGTTCAACTCCACCGACTCTTCGGACATAACGATTTTTAACCTGAACAATATGCAGCTTTTTGAAGTACAGGCCCTTATCGAGAGCATGCAGGAAGAAGTTAACAACATGCATATGGGCTGGGAAGTTACGAGTACGGCTTTTCTGACTCAGCTGATTATCCTGCTGATGCGCATCTACGACAATCCGAATTACCCGGACATGTCAAACAAAAACGGAGCCGCAAAACTCATAAAATATGTCGAGAAAAATTTCAATAAAAATCTGACTATGAAAGATTTGATCGAACACGGAAACATGTCAGAAAGCACGATTCTGCGCACGTTCAAGCGCATTACCGGCTACCCGCCGTTTGAATATCAGATGAGGCAGCGCATGTACGCCGCAATTGACAAGCTGATTTATACCGACTGGGATATCACGCACATCGCCTACGACGTCGGCTTTAATGACTCAAACTATTTCAGCCGGTGCTTTAAGAAGTTCATCAATATGACACCGCGCGACTACCGCGCAAAGTACAAGACCGAGCGATAAGCCGAAAAAAAACTGCCATGCACTTCACTTCACGCACGGCAGCTTTTTTGTTTACAGCGAATCTCCTATCAAATCCAGGCAGACGATTGCATTAAGGCAATACTGCGCTGTCGTATTTGTGGAAATCCACGGGATTTCGGCAATCGGCTCACTGCTTGTGCAGTGCGATACAGCGACAGGCGCAAAGTTTCCACCCTCTGCATCTCCGTCTTTTGCCGCATTCAGAAGCACATCCCAGATTTTGCGGGCGAGAGCCTCGTCTTTATAATATCGCGCGCCGTATGCGCCGATACTTGCCGCCATAAACGGAAGCGTAAACTGACGGTTCCCGATTATGCCGTTACTCTTTTTCAGCTGCTCCTCGCGGTCGGCAAAATAGAATGCGCCGAAATCGGCTATCATTTTCTGCCACTCGCTGTCGCCTAAAAGCGGCACAAGCTCAAACCAGGTCTGCGGCCCGCCCATGCAGATTGCAAGATGGCTGCCGCCGGCGGTGTTCTCGCCGATATAGCCCAAGTGACCGGTCGCCGGGTCATACTCGAAGTTGTTGCCGGAAATCAGCTGCAGCGGCGCTTTCTTTAAGTCTGCAATGCCGGTGCGAAGCTTTTTTTCGTAGGAGGCGGCGGCAGATCCGTGGCGTTCCCACTCGGTAAGCCAGTTAGAGCAATAGGTAGACCAGTCCGGGCCGCTCCGGGCATGGGTCGGAAGCTTCATCGTTGCCTTGTCGTAGAACATGGCAAGCGGGTCTGTCTCCAGCGTGGCATAGTCGCCGTCTTTTACAATGTCGAAAATGTCTGCATAGCGCCGGTCGCCGCCAAGGTAGTAGGCAAACCGGTGATGGCCCGCCATCGCAATGCGAACTTCCTTACAGGGGCAGCCCCAGTGAATCACATTGTGGCGGCTTCCGATTCCCTTGAACTTGCCTTCGTGGTAAATGTCGACTTCACTCGTATGGCGGCTCATGGCCTCTGCCATCGTGTACACATCTTCTCGGCCGGTACGCAGGAAGCTGTACCAGAGCCAGAGCGTAGGCACCAGCTCGGTATTCTGCCAGGCATAGCCGCCCATGTCGTACTTCCAGCTGTGGCGCTCGCGGTCGTAAGTGTGCATGACATCCCCATAATCGAAAAAGCCGAACCAGCGGCGCTGCTCAATCTCGTTCTTATAAAAATCAAGCGCGTCAGAAAGCTGTTTTTCAATCGGCAGAGCTGCCTTTCCTGTCTGAGGCAGGCTCCAGATTCCGAAGGCCTGCGAATCATGATAGTACTGCGGCGTCGAAACCAGCAGCGCAGGCTTCTGCGCGTCGCGGGCGACTGCATCCAGCTCCTCATGAGAAAGCGTAAGCCTGCCGTCGTGGGGCAAAAATCCGCCGATCAGCACTTCGCTTGTAGCGGCAATGCCGTAGGGGTCGCCGCCGAGCTTATCGTAGCCTTCGTAGTAGCTTCCGGCGTGTCCTTCGGTGTCGTAGTGGCGGAAATCCTTTGCAGGAGCATCCGGCGACCAGAACCAGACTGTCGTGCGGGCAGTGTCCGCGCCGCTTGTCGCACTGGAGCCGATATTGTCAAACCAGATTGAGGACGGATAGCGCTGCCAGAAATCACGCTGACAGACAACGATGCCACCATCCTCGCCGGAAAGAGATGCGGCGCCTGCCGTACGGTGGCCTTCCGCGGCGCTAATCATGCTGCAGCCGGCTTTTCCCGTGCCTTTGGTAATCCGCCAGTGGTCAGCGCTGTCAGCAAAAAGATGATAGGTCGTCCATGCAGGAATCGAAGCGACAACTTTATCCACCGCACGGGTCGCTTCATCCAGCGGATTAAACACAAGCGGCTTTCCGGCAATTTCGTCAGGATAAATCTCCGGCGCGATTTTCGGATGCCAGCTTGCAAGCAGCTTGCTCGCCTCATGGAAAGGAGAAGCCGACAGCACGGTTTCCGCACTCACCTCATCACCTGAAAACATGATGTGGCGGTTGTACTCGCGGCCGGTAAGCGGCGTCTTAAGCTCCATGCCGAGTCCGCGCATAAAATCGCGCGAACTGTCGCCGGTATAGGTAAAAGTATGCTGCACGCGGATAAAAGGGTCGTTCAGGCGCAGCGTCAGGCGCACGGTAAAGGGCATAAGCTCACGGCCTGTCGCCCGAGACACATGCACGCCGCGCACCACGATAACAAGCTGCAAGTCGCCCTGCTCTTCCACAGCCGCGCTGTCGACACGACCGTAACAGATGTCGCAGACGGTCGGCGCGCAAAGAGAGTCAAACAGCGCATCGCCTCCAGAAGGGCAAGCAGCGCCGTCAGCGCCTGAAGCCGGAGACTCGTTCACGTAGACGAGGCGGCCGCTTGCAATTGCCGTGCGCCCGAGGATTACGGTTTTTCCGATAAAAGCGTTTTCGGCGTTGGGCTTCGTAAAAATTTCTGTCTGTACGGCGCCAGTGTCCACCACATAGCGGTCGCCGGCATCCTTACAGGTAAGTTTTTCAGGCAGGGCAGTCGGTGCGCGGCCGAACTCAACGACAGGAGCCGTCTTAGGCTTTGCATCAGCGCCGAAATCAGCCGTGTGGAAAGTCCACTTCAGGCTGCCGTCAGGCCAGTATGCCGCGGGCATCGTCTGTACGGGGATTTCCGTGCCGTCGGGGGCTGAAAGCACAAAGGCGCTTGAATCCGCATAGCAAGGCTCTCCGGCACCGGCCGCATATCCCGCTCCCGCAGACTTTCCCGCACCCGCAGACTTTCCCGCACCTGCAGACTTTCCCGCACCTGCAGCCAGTCCGGCAGAAGTGGAAAGCACTGCAGCAGGAACTTCGCCCTGCTTCCAGTAACCGCTGAAGGAGGCAAAGGTGCTGGCTCCAAAACCGGCAAGCCCGCGCTTTTCAAGAAACTGCAGGGGCATTTCCGGGGATTTTGCGCCGCCAGGAGCCACTGAGGCGACAGCGTTGGCAGCGCCACCCTTTCCAGCAGCACCGGCAAGTTTTAAAGTGTATGTACTCATAATGAAAGCTGTGTGCCACCCTTTACGCAGACAATGCCGCCGTCCACATTGAGCCAGGCGTCAGCGGCAGACGGGTTATAGACAAAGCTTCCGTCAGCAGCAAACTGCAGGCGCTTCATCACGTCCATAAAGTCAATCACTTCGATGTTCGTGCAGTACCAGATGTCGTCCTTTCCGCCCATCTTTCCGCAGAACTCTTCCATGACTTCCCAGTTGTTCCTGTCGGTAAACTCATAGCTGTGTCCCCAGACATACATCAGGTAGAGGTACTGCTTTTTAAAGAGCTTCAGGAATTCCTCGCCTTTTTCAAGCAGATTCTTGTTGTGATGACAGGTGCCTTTCCATTCATAGGGATTTTTCGGAAGTCCAAAACCGCCGGTCGTCTCAACGACGCGTCCGTAGCGGATTCCCATTGAAGGAAGCAGCTGCTCAATTTCCGGAGAATAGCTGCCGTTCGGGTAAGCCAGTCCGCGCACCGGATAGCCGAAAATGCTTTCCAAGCGCGTGCGGTCTTCAAGCACCTGCTGGGCAACATGCGTCAAATCACAGCGCTCGATTGTCGGGTGCGTGAAGGTGTGAGAAGCAATCTCGTGCCCCTTGTACAGCTCCGGCATCTCCTCCACCGTGACGTGAGGCCACTCGGGGCGTTCAATCAGGCCTGCGTTCACATTGAAAGTGCCGCGGATTCCGTTTTCGTTAAAAATCTTTACAAGCCGGCGGTCTTCCACGCGGTTGTCATCATAGCTCATCGTGAGCGCTTTATGCTTTCCGCCCGGAAAGCAGTAGTAGATATTCGGATGCTTCATTTAGTTTTCCTCCGCCAGCTCCGGAAGCACGTACTTCCAGTCGGTGTCGTGTGCGAAATAGAACTTGGTGTAACACGGCTGATTGTAGCAGTTGTTCTGCCATGCAATGCCAGTGCGGTACATCGTGTCGTGCATAAGCGTAAAGAGTTTATGCTTACAGTCATCGATATTCGTGTAAATGCGGATTGCATTGTCGTCGTCACGGCGCAGAATCAGCTCCTCGCGCCAGTCGCCGAACACATCCGCCACCAGACACGGATTTCCTTTGGTGCCGTTATTAGTCGCCATTCCCTCGGGGATGAGCACCGCGCCTTTTTCGCGGTCGTTTATAACGCCGGTGTGCTTTCCGAAAATGTCGTCGCCGTCAAGAATCTGCGTAGTCATGTCGGGAAGCCAGCGGATATTCATGTTGGTACCGATAAGCTTTTCACCCTTAAGGATTTCACCGCTGGGCGTGCGCGTATCGTAAACCCAGCACTCATAGCCGCGGCGGCTCCGGATAGTATCGCCTACCATGCAACGGCCGTAATCGCGGTCGCCTGGTTCGCCAAAGATGACTTCGCCAGTTTCGGCATCACGAAGCGCAAAGCCCCACGGAGCATACACGCCCTCTTCGTACACATTGAAAATCTGCAGGCCGGGGCGATCCGGGTCGATTTTTGCCACATGCATGGCGTCTCCGTGACCGAATTTTACGCACTGGCCGTCCATTTTGCGAACACCATAGCTTGAATACAAAAGAGAGCCGTCGTCGTCGATACATGCTGAGCCAAAGATGATTTCCTGCTTACCGTCGCCGTCAACATCAGCTGTAGAAAGCGCATGATCGCCCTGACCAGCGAGTTTTCCGTAGACAGGATCGGTTCCCCATTCAGCAGTTTTTGTCGGCTTAAACGGATTGTCGACAGTGATATAGCCAGAGTCAGCCTTAAAGACCTGCTTAAATTTGCGTTCGAAGAAACTGTAGGCTGTTACCGTAGCCCTCGTGTAGTAACCGCGGGCTTCAATCAGGTACGGGCGCTCGCCGTCAAGGTATGCAACACAGGCAAGGAAGCGGTCAACGCGGTTACATGGCTCGATGCGGTTCCATGCGTAATCGCCCCACTTTAAGCCGTCGTCCTCTCTAGGCACCGGATAGTCAATCGTATCAAGTTCATCGCCGTTTCCTGCATACATCGTCAGGTATTCCGGGCCTTCGTAGATAAAGCCTTCAAATGCTTCAAGGTGATTTTTGTCGCTGCGGCTCGGCGCAAACACGTTGATAAAGTAGTCGACAAGTGCGCTTGCATCAGCGTCGTTAAGCGGATAGCTGTACTTCTTTTCTATGCCAAAGCATTCTTCAAGCGTCTTCGGCCACTGACCGCTCGTCACTTCTTCGCGAGTTGCCCAGCCTTTGAACATGTCGACCAGATGTGCACGGTAGCTTTCGGCACTGCAGACATAGTTGTCGTCGTTCGTAACGCCCGCTGCAAGGTCGCGCTCAGGAATTGTCACAAAGCGTTCGCTCTTTACGCTGCCGTCAGCATTGTAGACAGTCATCTTTGTGCCAGGAGCGGTTTTTACTGCCATCTCTGCAATTCCGTCGCCGTCAAAGTCATACACCATAAACTGCGTGTAATGAGCGCCCGCACGGATATTCGGTCCCATATCCAGACGCCAGAGCAGGCGGCCGTCAAGTTTATAGCAGTCGACATAGCAGCGGCCCGTGTAGCCGCGGTGGCTGACATCGTGCGAGTTTGACGGATCCCATTTGACGTAATACTCATACTCACCGTCGCCGTCAGCATCGCCAACACTCATGTCGTTTACGTGATATACAAAGCTCTCACCAGCCGGCGTTACGCCGCCTTCAGGCTTTTTCATCGGAATCTCAAGATAGTTCGAGCCGCTTTTCCATGACTGCACTTTGTCGCACATTTCGCCGACAGTTCCGTCCTCTGCAATCGGAGCGACAGCATACCAGTCGTCGGGAGTGCCTGTTTTATCCAAATAGTTTGTGCTGTCAGTAACACGTGCAATTTCCGCGCCGTTTTTGTAGACAACAAAGTTCGTGCCTGTCAGGCCGGTTTCGCTGTAGCCGGTCACTTCGTTCTTGAAAAGACGCCAGCTTAAGAAAACGCCAGTATTCGCCTTCACTGCAATCAGTCCGCGCTTAAGCTCTTCAAGCTGCTCGTTAAAATGCGCAACGACCGGCGAATGTACGACATCAGAGACAGCAGTTTCCTTGCCGCCAGCTACTGCCGCGACCTTAAAATACAGCGGCACATGTGTCGAGCGCTTGAACGTAAACGCGGCTTTTCCTGATGCGGCAACAGTTCCCGCCAGCTTAAAGCGAGTCGTCGCAAGATTCATGTCTGCCCAATACACGAGGCAGTTTTCTGCCCCAGCGACAGCATCCCACTCCAGAGAAACTGCAGTAGCCGTCGTTTCCGCAATGCGTAATTTCAGTGAATCACTCATATTTTTTATTCCTTATCTATAAAAACGAGCACGTTTTTATACCGCTGTTTGCAGAAAAAACGTGCTCTTAAATTATGTACTAGTACCTGTTGATAAACGGGGTTATCGCCTATCTTTTATTTTTCTGATACTGCTCGTTTACTTCGGCAACAAGGTGCTCACCGCCCTGCTTGTTCCATTTTGTATATTCAGCTTCGAGGCCTTTCTTGTCGATGCGGCCACAGATGTACTGCGTGCGTGCGTCTGAAAGCAGCTGGTCAAGGATTGCACCCTGAGTTGAATATGTCGGTGAATTGACGAGGTAAGCCAGAGCCGGATTGAACACAGCATACTGCTCGTTCAGCTTAACAACTTCTTTCTGTTTCTGAACGCGCGGGTTGTCCTTCGGAGCAGGATCAGTTGTCTTACCACTGATAAATACCTGTGACTGGTTCAGCGGGCCGTATGCTTTAAGAGCGCTCGGGTCGCCGATTGTGTCCTGAACAAGGTAGCCCTCGTTGTCTACGTGATAGTTAACACCTTCAAGACCATAGGTTGTCAGAAGGAGCATTTCGTTATCATCCATTTTGTCAATGAAGTGCAGACAAGCCTCTACCTGAGCCTTAGTCTTTGCAGCCTTTGTGATAACAAGGAAGCCGTTGTAACCAGTTGTAGCCTGAGTTTTTCCGTTTACCGGACCAAGCAGCGTCATAGAAGCAAGTTTTGAAGGATCTGCAACTGACGGAACTTTGTTGTTAACGAAATAATCCCAAATGCGGCGTGAGCCGTCCATAACGTCTACGAATACGCCTGATTCACCTTTCTTAACCTGGTCAGCCCATGTTGAAGTATCGCGTACAGCCCAGTCCGGAGCCATCAGACCGTCTTCGTAAATCTTTCTGAGCCAGTCCAGAGCATCCTGATATTCCTTTGTCTGATGAACCGGAACCATTCTGTTGTTCTGCTCAACCCAGCCGTTACCACAGCCGAACCATGTCTGCATGATATCGAACGGACCTGTGTGCTTACACATTGCAAGACCGTATGTATCTTTTACGCCGTTACCGTCCGGATCACCGTAGGTAAACTGATACAGCATGTTGTACACATCCTCAACAGTCTTCGGAACACCAAGGCCAAGCTTTTCAGCCCAGTCAGTGCGGTATCCCATACCGTTGCGGCCGATGTCGCGAGACTTGTACAAACCAATCAGCTTGCCGTTGAGCGTAAGGCTCTGACAGACATTCTTGTTTGCTTTTGAAAGGTTCGGATATTTTTCTTCGTCCCAGATAAATTCATTCAAATCCCAGAATGCACCTGATTCAGCTGCATCGATGATTGCGGCATTAAAGTTGCCGATTGACATAACCATCGGCATATCTGAGGGGTTTGCCAGGGCAAGACCAATTTTTTCACTGTAGCTGTCGTTAGCAACCCACTGAAATTCAACATCAGTGTTTGTGTACTCTGCTACTTTATTCTTTACTTCGTCAGAATGCTCACCGGTAAGCGGGCTTCCCTCGAAGTCTGTCAGCATGAACGTAACAAGCGGGCGACCTGTTTTACCTGTCGCAGCAGTGCCTGCTCCACCACAACCAGCAAGACCCACAACCATCGCTGCAGAAGCCAGCAAAGCTGCAGCCTTAACACTCTTTTTCATATAGCCTCCTATTTTTATGGTATCAGCCTTTTACAGCACCAACCATGACGCCTTTAGCAAAGTATTTCTGAATGAACGGATATACACAGAGAATCGGAACAGTTGCTACTACAGTAGCAGCCATCTTAACTGCCTTATCCGGCGGGGTTCCCAGCATATCGAAGTCGAACATTGTTGCATTAATCTGATCACCACCCGATGCCAAAAGAACGATACGGCGCAGAACAATCTGGACAGTTTCTTTTGCAGCTCCAGACAGGTAAATCATCGGGCCGAAATAGTCGTTCCAGAGGCCAACCGCGCAGAACAAGCCGATAGAAGCAAGAACCGGCTTTGAAAGCGGCAGGTAAATGCGCCAGTAAATAGACCAGTCATTACATCCGTCGATGAACGCAGCTTCTTCCAAATCAACAGGAATGCCTGTGAAAAAGCTCTTCATAATAACCATGTTGAACGGGCTGATACATCCCAGAAGGATGATAGCGGCAAAATGGTTATACAGACCGAGGCTGCGGACAACGATAAATGTCGGAATCATACCGCCACCGAAAACCATCGTGAAGATAACGAGGTTCAGAATCGGTACGCGTCCCTTAAAGTGATACTTTGAAAGCGGGTAAGCAAATGTTGAAGTAAAGAACAATGCAGTAACCGTTCCAATAACTGTAATGATGAGGGAGTTCTTCAAACCGCGGAAAATTTCGCCGGTACGGGCGATATAGGTATACGCGTTGAAAGAAATCGTATGCGGAAACAAGAAGAAAGCGCGCTCGGTCAATTCCTTTTCCGTAGCAAATGAACCAGCAACAACATACAGGAATGGGGCTACAGTAATTGCAGCACACAGAATCAGGAACACCATAATCAGGCGATCCCAGAATCTATCCATTGCGTTCTCACGAACTTTCAGAGGTTTATTAAAATTAGCCATTCTATTTTTCTCCTAGTAAATACCTGTTTCACCGGCTTTCTTTGCCGTCCAGTTAGCGGTCAAAACAAGAATCATGCTAACCAAAGACTTGAACAATCCAGCAGCCGTACTATAAGAGTACTGAGCATTTACAAGACCGCGCATGTACACGTATGTATCGAAAACTTCAGCGACAGAAACGTTCAGAGCATTGCGCATCAAGAAAATCTGTTCATAGCCTGTGCTCAAAATACCGCCAACGCGCAGAATCAACATGATTACAATAGTAGGTTTAAGAGCCGGCAGTGTGATGTACCACATCATGCGCCAGCGGCCAGCGCCGTCAACGCGGGCAGCTTCGTACAGCTCCGCGTCAATGCCGGAAAGGGCTGCAAGGTAAATGATTGTACCGTAGCCGGTTTCCTTCCACATCTGCTGACCGATAATCATCGGACGGAAATATTCCGGAAGACCAAGGAAGTTCACGACTTTGCCAGACAGAATCTGCAGCGCCTGATTGACAGCACCGTCTGTCGTATTGAACAGCGTATACGTAATAGATGCTACGATAACCCAAGAAATGAAGTGCGGAACGTAGATAAGCGTCTGAATTGTGCGCTTAAAAATCTGATTCTTCATTTCATTCAACAGCAATGCGAGAATGATAGGTGCAGGGAAATAGAAAATAATACTCAGGAAAGACAGCCACAAAGTATTACGCAGCAGCATCCAGAAATCAGAACCGGTAAAGAATGTCTTAAAATGGAGGAAACCAACAAATTTGCTTCCAAGGATACCTTTAAACGGACTGTACTGCTGAAAAGCCATAACCAGACCAAACATAGGCGCGTACTTAAACAGTATGAAATAAATGGCTCCAGGTATGATCATGAAATATAGCCATTTGTGCTGATTAAAGTAGATGGCAAAAGAATTTTTCGCCAAATCTTTTTGTTGCGGCATAAAGCCCTCCTGCATTTTTGTATTTTCGATTGTTTTTACTATATCAAGTTTTCATTCGGCAACATTGAAAATAAAATCATTAAATAGCATAAATCCGTCATAGACTTTCTTTTTTTTGACGGTCTTCTGCGTGTTTTTTTTATGAAAAATTTTATAATCGTGCACTATGGGATACTATTTTAACGATTTAGATGCTGTTTACAGCCGCTCACACGGAGATATCACACAGACACTTGCCATTATGGCCGGCCGTTACATGGGTGAAAATCCGGAAGAATCATATACCGCTCGCCCATTTACGACTTACGGTATTATTCGCAACAAGGATTACCGCTACACATTTGACGGAAACATGCTTTTCCCCGATGCCGCAGAAGGCAGTTATGTGTATGTCTGGGGTAAGATCCGCCAGCAGGGTGCAGGCATGCTGCGCTTCATGGTGATTCCGTACGGTCCTGTAAAAATCTGGATGAACGGAAAAGAAGCATTTGCCTCCACCTTCGAGACCGAACGCTTCGCAGACAAGCCGTTCACGACAGATTTACCGACAGAAAAAGGCTGGAACCACATCGTCCTGCGCTTTACAAAGACAAAGGCCGGTTTTGGTGCTGAATTCGGCACCTGGCTCGGAAAGCTCGACTACTACTTTATGCACGGCCGCAGCGAATACGAAAGCATGGAAGGCTTTGACTACAGCGCTCCCACAAGAGAACACATTACAGACTTCCCGCCGTCAGCAGACGCATACGCAGAAGGCGGTTTTGCTTCAAAAATGCTTCCGCTTCCGGCATGGACTGCCGCAGAGGAAAAATCAGGTGCGCTCGCACGCATTTTCGAAGATGCCGCACCGCTTGCCGGAAAACGCATCGCAGCCCGCAGCCGCTTCGTAACATACAGCGAGGCTCCCGTAGCTGTTTCAGTAAAGTCTGAAACAGCTGCAACTGTATACATCGATGGAGAAAAAGCTGATTCTGCAGCCTCCGTCGCCCCCGGCATCCACAGCCTGCTGGTTCTGCTTTCAATTCCCGCATCTTATAGCGCAGGTGCAACCCTTGACTTCACCTGTTCTGTAACTGCAGGCGGCCAGCCGGTTCAGCTGGAAAACCCGCTGCTCGTAGACAACGTCCGCTTCCCCTGGATGTTCGCAGGTCCGTTTGCAAAGACTGCTGACAGCGACCTTATCCCGTTCTCCGCCGACAGCCTCGCAGGAACTGGTGACGAAAAAACCTGGTGGCGCATCGACATCCCCGGCGGCTGGGTACGGCTGTACAATGAAAACCCGCTGTGGGGTCACTGGGATTACCCGCTCGGCGTAACTCTGTATGGTCTTATCGAAACCGGACGCCAGGCTGCAGCAGCAGGAAAGGGCGACGCTATCGGCAGCTATGTCGAGCGTCACGTACGGAAATCTGTAGCTACGCTGGATTACGCTCTTTTTGACCGGGATCACTTCGGCGGCGCAACCTGCGTACATCACCTGCTGGCATCTATCGACAGCCTTGACGACTGCGGCTCATTCGGCTCACTGATGCTCGAAACCGCAAAGGACCGCGACATCGGCGACTACGGCCGCGTTGCAGACTACGTCGGCGACTACATCTGCCACCACCAGGACCGCCTCGAAGACGGTGCATTCTGGCGCCGGGACATGATGCATCATTTCCACAACGGAACCATGTGGGCAGACGACCTGTACATGAGCGTTCCGTTCCTGTGCCGCTATGCAGCATTCAAAAAGGATCCGTCTATTCTCGATGATGCGGCACGTCAGTTTGCCGGCTTCAAGAAACGCCTCTACATGCCCGCGAAAAAACTCATGGCTCACGTCTATGACTTCCGCCGCGACATGAACACAGGGGTTCCGTGGGGCCGCGGAAACGGCTGGACGATTTTCTCTCTGTCAGAGCTGCTGCAGGTTCTGCCAAAAGACCACAAAGAACGCCCTGCACTGCTTGCCTTCTTCCGTGAGCTGGCAGAAGGCTACCTTTCCGTACAGGACGACAGCGGCATGTGGCACCAGGTTCTGAATATGCCCGAAAGCTACCCGGAATCTTCCTGCACATCCATGTTCATCTGCGCATACAGCCGCGGCATCCGCAACGGCTGGTTCGAAGGCGACACAAGCGCCTACCGCAAGGCCGCAATGAAAGCATGGAACGCACTGGAACGCACTGCAATCGACAAGAAAGGCAACCTCTACGGCGTTTGCCGTGGCAGCGAATTTGCATTCAACCCGACGTATTACAGCGAGCACCTGCTGCCTCAGCTGAATAATACGCACGGCATCGGCATCACGCTGCTTGCCGGTGTTGAAATGCTGAAGCTGAACGCCTACAAAGGCTAACCATACGGCAGGCAGTAAGCCTGCTGTCATAAAAAAACGCCGCGCTCGAGATTTTCGAGCGCGGCGTTTTTGTAAGCAAAACCGGATGCAAATGCTCTGCGACACGGACGTCGCTTAACCACATGCGTCGACGGTAGCCACGCTACCGTCAGTGTTTGTTTGGGCATGGACGCACAAATGCATTGCGATATAGATGTCGCTTATCTTCACGCACCGACGATAGCAAGGCTATCGTCATAGTTTGCATGGACACGGATGTCCACATGCTCTGCGACATGGACGTCGCTCAAATCCATGCACGGACGGTAACTGAAGTTACCGTCCTAGTTTGGTTTCGACATGGACGTCGAAACCAAACTAGTCCATATGGAACATGGGGCGCAGGTCTACGCACACCGGTGAATTATCAGGATTTACATCCATGATGTCAGCCATCATATCCCACCACTTGCGGACGATAGCCATTTCTTTCTGCACATCCGGATTTCCACCGTCCTTTACTTTCTGCACTGCAAAAAGAGACAGCGTTTCTTCATCCAGATAGATTGAATAATCATATACACCGCTTTCGGTGATTGCTTTTTTCAGCTCCGGCCAGATTGCGTCATGGCGTTTTTTGTACTCATCTGCAAAGCCCGGCTTGAGCTTCATTCTAAAAGCCTGTTCTTTCATAAAAAATCCCCCTATATCAGGTTACGTTCATTTCAAGATAACATTTTTGTTTTTTACACAAATCCAGAAAAAAATCAAACTATAGCACAAATCCGTCACCGCACTCACTTTGCCGTCTCTGGCATGCAGCAGCCTTTTGTGATATAACAAACCCGCACGCATAAACTGGAGATGCCGCTAGTCGACAACTCACTCCCTAAAGGCAGATTATATGATTCATACAAACGCATGCTCTCTTGCCGTGTTTGACCTTGACGGCACTATTTTAGATACGCTTTCAGACCTTGCTGCAAGCATAAACTTTGCGCTCGAGGCACACAGGCTTGAAAGGCGCACCACGGACGAAGTGCGGCAATTTGTCGGAAACGGCATACGGAACCTCGTCGTCCGCGCTGTCTGCGCATCCTGCGGCACGGCCGTTACCGAGCGCATGGACGGGATTCTCGTGTGCGCTCCTGCTGACTCTGGCCGCGTCCCAAAAGCGCTTTTAGACGCAGTTCACACCTCTTTTACCGAACACTACCGTATTCACTGCGCCGACAGCACCTGCCCTTACGCTGGCATTCCGGAAGTACTCTCTACCCTGCGCAGTCACGGCATAAAAACTGCCGTCGTTTCAAACAAGGCAGACTACGGCGTGCAGGCATTATGCGCGCGCTACTTTCCCGGCCTGTTTGACTATGCTGTCGGCGAACGGGACGGCATCCGCAGAAAGCCAGCTCCAGACAGCGTCCTGCACGTTATGCAGGAGTTTGATGCACCTGCTTCCAGCACGGTATACATCGGCGACAGCGACGTCGACATTGCCACCGCACGGAATGCCGGTGTCCGCTGCCTAAGCGTCACCTGGGGATTCCGCGACGAACAGTTTCTCCTTAAAAATGGCGCGACAGAGCTTATCCGCACCACAAATGAGCTTCTGACAGCGCTTCTCCAGGCAGACTGAGCGCGCAGCCGTCCTCCCCTAAGGCGCAAAAACCGCCGCCTGCCGGCACAATCCCCGCAGCCGAAAGCGGCAACCGCTTTTCTCATTCCTAAAAGGTTGTTATAATCGCCGATATGGGTATTTTACTAGCAATGCAAGGCGCCGTATCTCAGGGCGTTCTTTGGGGAATTATGACGTTGGGCGTGTACCTCACGTTCCGTGTATTAAACATCGCCGACATGACCTGCGACGGTTCTTTTGCACTCGGCGGCGCCGTTTCTGCGACGCTTATTTCAGCAGGAATGAATCCGCTGATTTCACTGCTTATCGCCTTTATAGCAGGCGTTCTTGCCGGTTTTGTTACCGGCCTTCTGCATACCAAGCTCAAGATTCACGAAATCTTGGCCGGTATCCTTTCCATGATTGCACTATATTCAATTAATATCCGCGTTATGGGACGCGCAAACATTCCGCTTTTGGGAGTAACGACTGTTATGAGCAGCCTGTGCGACCTGCTTCACATCGACACGGTTCCCGCTTCCCTGATTACCGGCATTATCTTTAGCGTCGTGCTGATTGCGGCGCTCTACTGGTTCCTTGGCACCGAAATCGGCTCTGCAATCCGCGCAACAGGCAACAACGAGCGCATGGTTCGCGCCGTCGGCGTAGACACCGACAAGATGAAAGTCGCCGGCCTGATGCTCTCAAACGGACTTATCGCACTTTCCGGCGCGCTCGTCGCCCAGAGCCAGGGGTATGCCGACGTCATGATGGGACAGGGCACCATCGTTATCGGCCTCGCATCCATCATCTTAGGCGAAGTAATATTCGGCCAGCATATCGCGTTCTGGTACTCCCTCATGGGAATCGTGCTCGGTTCAGTCGTCTACCGCATTATCATCGCGGTCGTTCTGCAGCTGGGCTTAAAGAGCACCGACCTCAAGCTTTTAACAGCAATCATCGTTGTGCTCGCCCTTTCCATTCCGGTGCTTAAGAAAAAGACCAGACGCCACGCTCCACTTCCGGCACAGCCAGCGCCAGCAAACGAGGACAAAAATGCTTAAGATTTCACATGTATCAAAGACATTCAACGCAGGTACCATCACAGAAAAAAAAGCACTGTTCGACATAAACCTCGAGCTTAAAGAAGGTGACTTTGTAACAATTATCGGCGGTAACGGCGCGGGAAAATCAACCCTGCTCAATCTGATTGCAGGCGTCCACAGCTGCGACACCGGCTCCATCATCCTTGACGGCACCGATATTACGGGAATGAGCGAATACAAGCGCGCCGCCTACCTTGGCCGCGTATTCCAGGACCCAATGATGGGTACTGCCGCCAACATGGAAATCGAGGAAAACCTCGCCATGGCATACCGCCGCGGAAAAAGACGCACCCTGCGCTGGGGCATCCAGCCGAAAGAGCGCGAAATGTACCGCGAAAAGCTCGCCCTGCTCGACCTGGGCCTCGAAGACCGTCTGAACAGCAAGGTAGGCCTTTTAAGCGGCGGCCAGCGTCAGGCCCTCACCCTGCTTATGGCAACCCTGCAAAAGCCAAAACTGCTGCTTCTCGACGAACACACTGCCGCCCTCGACCCGAAAACGGCAGAAAAAGTGCTTGAGCTGACAAAGCATTTCATCGAAAAAGACCATCTGACAGCTTTTATGGTCACGCACAACATGAGTCACGCCATTCAGTATGGAAACCGCCTTATCATGATGAATAAAGGCAATATCATTTTTGACGAACGTGACGAAGCAAAAGCTAATCTGAACGTTTCAGACCTGCTCGAAAAGTTCCGCATCGTAAAAGGCGAGCTTAACGACAGGATGCTTCTGAACTAGAGACAGCAGGGAGCCGCCTGCCCGCCCGCATCAGCGGCTCCTCACGCTGCCATTTTGTCCCGGCCAAGACCGGGCAGTATAACAGGTGCATGCATGGCATACGTTACATTTTATGACGACGCGGCAGACAACGCTGCGCAGATTCAGTTTCCCGCCGGCACAACGGCAGGAAAACGGCGCCTCACCCCGGCAGAAATTGCAACGCTGAAGGCAAACAACAACCTCAACATTGACGAAAGCTGGCAGAACATACTCGTAGACGCACGCGACGGCTGTTTTGACGCAAACCTCATTCACTACTGCCATATTTCCGGTTTTCTGATTATCGGCCGGCTCTGCAAGGCCACGCTGAAATACCACGACCTTATGCTCGAAACCGGCCTGTATGACTCATACCTCCGCGACACCGTGCTAGGAGACGATGTTGTCGTCCGCAACGTACGCTACCTGGAAAACTACCGCATCGGAAACCGCGTCATTCTGTTCAATATCCAGGAAATGAGCTGCACAAAGCATTCTAAATTCGGAAACGGCATCCTCAAAGAAGGCGAATCCGAATCAACCCGCATCTGGATTGGCGTAGGTAACGAAAACGACGGCAGACGCATTCTTCCGTTCGAAAGCATGATTCCGGCCGATGCCTTTCTGTGGTCACGATACCGTGAAGACAACGAGCTTTTGGAACGTTTTGTCGCAATAACGGAGTCTGACTTTTCCAAGGCGCTGAATACCTACGGCATTGTGGAAGACGACGCCGTCATCAAAAATACGACACTCTTAAAAGACGCAAAAGTCTGCACCTGGACATACATTAAAGGCGCCTTCAAGCTCAAGAATATCACGATTCTTTCAAGCGAAGATGAACCGACGCAGATCGGCGAAGGCGTAGAGCTTGTAAACGGCATTGTCGGCTACGGCTGCCACATCTTCTACCAGGCAGTCGCCGTACGATTTGTCATCGGCAGAAACTGTCAGCTCAAATACGGCGCCCGCCTTCTTAACTCGGTGCTAGGCGACAACTCGACGATTTCCTGCTGCGAATGCTTAAACAACCTGATTTTCCCGTTCCACGAGCAGCACCACAACTCGTCGTTCCTGATAGCCTCAACGCTCTGCGGACAGACCAACATCGCATCCGGCGCCACAATCGGCTCAAATCACAATTCCCGCTCCCCCGACGGCGAAATGATAGCAGGCCGCGGTTTCTGGCCGGGACTCTGCTCCGACTTCAAGCACAACTCCAGGTTCGCAAGCTTTGTACTTGTCGCAAAAGGCAGCTACGAACACGAGCTGAACATCACCTACCCGTTCTCGCTAGTCATTTCAAACGGCTGCAATCAGGATATAAGCATTCTCCCGGCATACTGGTTCCTGTATAACATGTACGCCGTCACCAGAAACAAGTTCAAGTTCCAGAAACGCGACAAGCGCAAGGTAAAAGTCCAGCACATCGAGACCGATCCGCTTGCACCCGACACCATTCAGGAAGTGATTACAGCGGTAGACCGCATTATCGAGCTGACAGGCCGCTATCTTCTGAACAAGAAGGATGATTACGCCGTAAATGCAGCGGACCAGGAAGATTTGTACCGCATTGCAAAGGATTATCTGCACCAGAACGTCAACGCTGAGTTTACGCTCGTCGACAGCAGGAGCCAGAAAAAATACGGCGCCACGATTTACAAGCCGGTTCGCGGCTACAAGCAGTACCGCAAGATTCTTAAATATTTTGCGGTAAGCTGCCTTGTTGATTACTGCAAGGTACGGCACATTCCGTCGCTAAGCCACGCAGAACTTGAGCGCATCCAGTCAATGCCGCTCTACACCAACTGGGCGAATGTCGGGGGACAGATCATCCCGCAGAAAAAGGTTGACGAGCTGCTTTCGCTCATAAAGACAGGCGCCATCGAAAACTGGGCACAGGTACACGCGTTCTATGATGAAGAGCAGCAGATGTACACAACGTACAAAACAGCCTATGCGCTTCATGTCCTGGAATACCTGTATTCAAAGCCCATCAATGAGTTTGAGCCTGAAGTGTTCACTGACATTCTTAATGACGTTACGCTTGCTTCCGACGAAATGTACACCAGCGCATTCTCGTCACGGGAAAAAGATTTCAGTGATTATTTCCGCTCAATCACATTCCGTAATACAGATGAAATGAAAGCCGTTCTTGGCACCATCGAAGACAATGAATTCCTTAAGGAATTCAAGCCCCTTACAAGCCAGTTCGATGCACGGATTAAAAAAATATTTGCGGAGTTATGCTAAATTTTGCTGTTTATATGAAAAATCAGCATTTTCTTTGTAACTTCGACACTATAATGAGGTTTATTAAGTGATTGCAAGAGCATAAGACACCAAAACCAAACGTTGTTTGGCCAGTGTCTTCTCAATCACTGCAGTTTCATGCAGATGAGCGCAGCACACAGCGCAAATCTGTTTTCTGCATCCTCCTCTCCTTTTGGGGCGGGGCGTTCGTCGAACGTCCCGCCTTTTTTTTATCACTCAGTATATGTATTTCCGCCGAAAAGCTTACTGCAGCTGATTCACCGCGCTCACGACAGCTTCAATACCGGCACGGCCGACATTGCTGGAAACACCGACACCCCAGCGCTCAATACCGTCATGCGCCCGAATCTGCACGTAGGCAACCGCACTCGTGTTAGAACCAGTACCCATGCTGTGCTCATGGAACGCAGTGATATTGAACTTAGGCACATCGGTTTCTTCCAGCGCATTGACAAAGCCGTCCAGAGGGCCGTTTCCCTTGCCGCCTACAGACAGCCGCGCCCCGTTCCAGTTGATGACAGCACGTACGCCGACCTGCTCTTCAGACGAAGCCCCGCTTTCCAGATGAGTCTGCGCAAGGTCAACGATAGAAAGCGGCGCCTTGCATTCAATCCACTGCTTTCTGAACAGCGTCACTATTTCTTCCGGCTGCAGTTCACGCTGAGCCTTGTCGCTTGCAGCCTTTATAAGCTCGCCGATTGCAGGCTGCATAGCCTTCGGTATTGCATAGCCGTAGTTATGCTCAAGGATGAACGAAGCGCCGCCCTTACCGGACTGGCTGTTAATGCGGATAATGCCTTCGTACTGGCGCCCGATGTCATGCGGATCTATCAGCAGATACGGCACGTCCCACACTGCATCCGGCTCCATCTTGGCGCGGGCAGCAAATCCTTTCGCAATCGCATCCTGATGACCGCCAGAAAGTGCGGTATAGGCAAGACCTCCCGCATACGGGGTGCGTGGCGGAATATCCATCTTGGTGTATTCCATGTAGCTGTCAGCAATATCCGGCAGGTTCGACAAATCAAGCTCCGGATCCACGCCCTGACTGAACATGTTGAGCGCGACAGTCACAATATCCAGATTTCCCGTGCGCTCGCCGTTACCAAACAGGCAGCCTTCCACGCGGTCTGCACCTGCCAGAAGTCCCAGCTCACAGCTTGCAACGCCGCTTCCCCGGTCGTTATGACAGTGCGTACTGATGATGACTCCCTCGCGGTTCGGAATCTGCTGCGCAAAGTACTCAATCTGGTCTGCATACACATTCGGCGTTGCGCACTCAACGGTCGTCGGCAGGTTGAAAATAATCGGACGCTCTTTTGAATAGCCCCACTCCCTGCCGACAGCCGCGCAGATTTCTATCGCATAGTCAATTTCTGTCATCGAAAAACTTTCCGGCGAATATTCCAGCCGGATTTTTGCCCGGTCTTCCTCTGACAAGTCTTTCATGCAGTCCTTTATGCAGCGCACGCCGTCAATCGCAATTTTAACGATGTCTTCCTTTGACTTATTGAACGTGTATTTGCGCTGCGCCGGAGACGTTGAGTTATAGATATGGAAAATGACCGAAGGCGCACCTTTTATGGATTCCATAGTCTTGCGCACCAGCTTTTCGCGAGCCTGACACAGCACCTGAATCGTTACATCATCAGGAATACGCTTTTCCTCAATAAGGCGGCGAATAAACTCATATTCGGTATCGCTTGCAGACGGGAATCCAACTTCAATTTCCTTAAAGCCGATTTTTACCAGCAAATCAAAGAAAGCAAGTTTCGTTTCAATGCCCATCGGGTCGATCAGCGCCTGATTTCCATCCCGCAAATCAACAGAGCACCAGACAGGAGCTTTCGTAATGGTGTTTGCCGGCCAAGTACGGTTCGTAATCGGAATCGCAGGAATCGGCCGGTACTTTTTTGCATTCATGTGTGCTTTCATTGTGTTCTCCTCACTTTGTATACATAAAAAAAGACCTGCTGCCAGTAGCAACAGGTCTTGCTGTGTACGTGTATGATTTTATGTTTTACATACGCAAATACACTACCATCTGCTCTGGCGATTGATGAGACAAAGGGATAGTAGTAGTAGCGTTGAAAACTTCATGTATACAGTATGCACTTTAGTACCACTAAAGTCAATACATCAAGAGAATCCCTATCCCGCGGGTATACGAAGCCTGCTTTTATTTGACAATAGCCAGAAACACGCATAGAATAAAACAACCATGCTTAAAACCATCTGTTTTTTACTGACAGTAAGCAGTATCTTTGGCATTTGCTCCTGCTCAAAGCAGCAAAAAGATACGCCCGTCTCACTCGTTATGGCAGAAGTAAATGCTGCCGACAGTTTCGTCGGCCGTGTAGACGCAGCTTTCAAGGAAAAAGCAGAACAGCTCTCAAATGGCAGCATTACCATTCAAATCCACTACGCAGCCAGTCTGGGAAACGAAAAGCAGGTCATGCAGCAGGTTATGACGTCCGGCAGCATCATTCAGATTGTTCGCGGGCCGGGAAACCTGTCATCTTACACGAAAGGCACACCCGTCCGCACAAGGCTGCTCGCCATTCCCTACACATTCAGGGACAACGAGCATTTCTGGAACTTTGCGCACTCCCCGCTTGCAGAGGAACTGCTGACAGAACCATACACGCTGGGACTCGGCGTCAGAGGGCTTTTCTTCGGCTCAGAGGGCGCAAGACATTTCTTTTCCACAGTTCCGATAAAAACCGCCGCTGACTTACGGGGCAAAAAAATCCGCGTAACAGGCACTTCCCTCGTCGACCTTGTAAACGCACTGCATGGCACCCCCGTGGATGTAAGCTACACAGAATTATACGCAGCCTTAAACACAGGCGCCGTCGAAGTCGCAGATCAGCCGCTTTTGAACTATCTTTCAAACGGATTTTACACTGTTGCCCCCTACATGATTTGCGACGGCCACACGACGGGCATTTTCTCGGTTGTAATCAATGCTGACTGCTGGGATTCTCTGTCGAAGAGCCAGCAGCAAATCCTTATACAGGCCGGTCAGCACGCAATGCAGTTCTGTCAGCAGGCGCTAAAAGAAAGCACGGAGCAGACGCTGCAAGAACTTAAGAAAAAGGGCGCTGTTATTACAGAAGTACGGGATATACGCCCCTGGCAGGAGATATGCGCCGACATGTGCAAAGAATCAGCTGCCACAGACATCGAGTTTTACCAACAGATTCTTAATTTCTAACCGAGGTACACTATGAAACAACACCTGCTTTTTACCGTATTCGCTCTCTGTGGCCTTGCAAGCTGTACAAAACAGCAGGAAGAACCTTCTGTCACGCTCGTTATGGCAGAGGTAAATCCCCCCGAAACAATCGCCGGCAAAATGGATTACGCTTTTAAGGAAAAAGCAGAATCCTTGTCAGGCGGTACAATCAAAATTGACTTGCAGTGTTCCGGCATCTTGGGCGATGTCGGTGCCGTTACCGACATGATGCTCAAGCCGCACAGCTCCATCCACATCCACCGCATGTCCGCGGTAAATATGGCTAGTTACGGCTGCACCAAAACAGGGCTGCTCTCCGTCCCCTACACGTTTTCAAACAAAGAGCAGTTCTGGCGTTTCGTAAAAA
>JAILRG010000071.1 GCA_024698325.1 Treponema sp. | reverse complement strand
TGTGCGCTTTGAAATGGTATTGTTGGCTGCTGTAATTGTAGCTGTTGCACTGTTTTCACCAGCAGTAACGCTTGCATATGCAGATGCGACATTCCATGCATAGCTTACTCTTACTTCGTTTCCTGTCGAAGCTGAGTGAGCCGTGCTTTCTGCAGTGAGCTGGATAGTGCCATTGTAGTCAATAGTCGCCTCTTCCGGATCTGCTGTGATTGTCGGTGTTGTAATGACGATTGCATCATTAGCTGCTTTTACAGAGATGTTATCAATGGCAAAGAAACCATTAGCTTTACCATTAATCATGTTGATATTAGTAAATGACTTAGTTGTTGCATTGACCTGTGCGCTGTTCAAGACAACATTGGTGCCATTTGTAATAGTAGCAGTTACGTTCTCCCCAGTTTCATCCACAACGATTAAGAAATGGTATTTTGTGCCATAATCAAGTTCTACGCTATCTGCAGCAGAATCATTCAGGCTCATGTACCACGTATTATTGCTTCCATCTGTTCCTTTGACTGTTTTATTGTACAATGCGAAAAGATAGGAACCAGAGTACAAGCTTCTGGCACTGTTACTTGTTACGTCGATTGAAGAATTACCAAGTACAAACTGAGATTCCTGTTCTCCACCCCAGCCAGCAGATTGTACACAACCGCGCAATTTCAAATCAAACTCAACTTTGTAGTCTTTGTTTACAGATGTAGGTAAGCCTGTTGCAATAGTGGCTGTACCAAAGCGAGCATTATTTGAAAGTGCTTTTGCATACTTTGTATCATCATCTTCAAGTGTTACAGTCATCGCATAAGCCGTATGAGCAGTATCTGTAACAACGACAGAAGAAATGTCACTTACCTCTTCAAAATCCTGGCTATACAGCGTGTAGGGGTAGAAGTCACCTTCTACGACGTTCTGCGTGTAGGATTTAACCTTCGTAGCCGGAGTGATTCCGAGAGTAGCGTCATCTGCGCTTGCAGTTACGGTCAGAGTAAGCGTTGCTTCTCCGAGGGTTGCAGTCTTAGATGCAGTTACAGTAACAGTGTCTGAGTCTTCTCCAGACAGCGTGATACCTGCGCCTTCTACCGTCCAAGCATATGCCAGTGATACAGCCGCTTGGCTAGCTTCTGTTGCTGACGTGCTTGCAGTGAAGGTTCGTGAACTCTTCTGAGGAAGATCCAAATCTTCGCTGGAGAGAGTAATATCTCCGATGGTAATGGTACTTGCTTTGAGCACGGTGATTTTATAGGTGCTCTTAACTGTCGGAGTGCTTTTTGATGTGGCAGTAACCTGAATCTCTGCACCAACGGTTGCGTTTTCACCGATAGAGACGGTCACTGCTGAAGTTTTTCCAGTTGTTTCCGTAGCAGAAAGCGATACATTCTCGTCACCGCTTGCAGCCCACAGAATGCCTTTCTCTGTTGCCGTACCGGGTTTTAAGGTAGCAGTCAACACGACTGACTCATTCTGAGCAACAGAGCTGGATGTGCCGCCAGAAACATCATTTAATACAATGCTTGTAACAGCAATTGCGCTGTCACTGTCATCTTCATCAACAGAATCATCATTTGATGAACAGCCGGAAAGTGCCAGTGCAGAGCCTAACAGTGCTGCAAGCGCTGTTTTTGCAACGTGCGCCCACAGCCTCTTTTTTTGAACTTTCATGTTAATTCTCCTCAAATTCTGAAAGCGATTGGAATGGAAAATCTGTCATCAGGCATAAAAGCCATAGCCTTTATGCCCGTAACAAAAAATGCAACGTGCGGCGACAGCAGAAAAACTGCCGTCAGATTTCAGCACGAAACGGAAGCTGCGATGTACAGCTTATTTTCCAAGTCCATACACAACAATGTTGTCAAGCGTGGTTTTTGTACCACGTGCACTGACAATGACAAGACCTTGTGCGTCGCCGCCACCGATGTCATTGATTGCAGTGCCTGCAACACCATTTTCGTACGGTGTAATCGTACTTTCGCCTGCTGTTGCCTTGTAATCAATTACAAATTTGTAATGATAGGTGCCAGCCGTCGTACTGGTGTTACCCCAGACGTAGTTTGTAGCTTTGTCAGCAAGACTTAAGTTACCAACGTAAATACCACCGAGCGTATCCATGGAATTGGGGTCAGTTGTATCGGTCTTTGTTGCAGAGACAGCGCTGTTGTACAGATACACTTCAGAAGCATCGCCTACAGTAAGGTCAAACTCAACCACGTATTTCTGTCCGTCAGTGTAGCTAAGACCTGTTGCAGCTTCGCCCCACAAGTGGTCGCCATCATAGGTTAAGACACCACGAGGACCAGACTGGCCTGTTGCATCGTGAACAAACACGCCCTTTGAAAGAGTCGGTGCAACCCACTGTGCATATGCAAGTGTTACATTGCTGCTGTCTTCCTTGGTACCTGTCAGAACATAGCCATATTGAGTAAGCTGGCTTTTGCTATTCACGTAGGTTTTGTATGTGATATTTGTGCTGTCATCGAAAGAATAATCATCGTAATCTTCGCCATAGTAGGGGACAGCAATGCTTGCGACATCGTCTGCAGTTACTTCCTTTGCAGAAACAGCTGCATATTCGCTGTCGAGAGTAATTGTACCAGCACCAAAGTCACCGTCAGAAACCAGAAGAACCGGAATCTGGCGAGACTTTTTAGATACAGCATTGAATGCTTTTACGGTTACTGTGTTACCGCCCAGAGTAGCGGTTCCGATTTCTGTACCGGCTGCAATATTTTTAAGTACGCGGCCTTCCAGATTCAGGATTGTAGCACCGTTTGTTTTTCCGCTTTCTACAGCTTTAGATGCTGCAATGATTTCTCCAGCAGACGGAAGTGATAAGCCCCATACTGCGTCTGACGGGGTGATGCTGCAGTTCAATGCATCTGCAAGACCAGCTTTTCCTGTTGCAGAAGTTGACTTAATGACCAGATTTGTCGAAAGGGCAGAACCTGTATCACAAAGTTCAATTGTCAGATGTGCTTTGAATGTTGCACTGGCAGCCTTATAACTGCTGTTTTCTACACCAGCGATATTCTGTGTGAGTGATGAAGTTGCAGCAAAAGAAACAGCTTCTTCTTCAGGGTTTGACTCAGACGGAGCTATAAGACTGTTTCCCTCTGCATCTTCCAACGAAACAGTAAAGTAGCCATCTTCGAGCAAATCAAACGGGTTTGTGCTTGACGGTGTTTCATCATTAACAACAGCCTTAAAAGCGTTGTTGAATGTTGCATACTGCAATGAAACTGTCATATCAAGATCAATTACGTCGCCATAATTTACATTTGAAAGCTTCTCTGCGCTCGCTGAATCAAGCGTTACCGAAAACTTTGGATCGAATTTTTCGTCCTCGGTATCTAAAAGCCCTGTACCACACCCTGCAAACGAGGTTACAAAACCTGCACAGGCAAGCGCAGTAAGGGTTTTGCGCAATAAGCTAGATTTTTTTACCATATTTGTAAAAACTCCTCTTTTTATTACCCGCCGAATAGCAGGCGTTGAAAGTACATGTGAGCCAAAAGCAGCGCCGTACTTTCTCGATAGCATGTAAGCGCCATGGACGGCGAATGCGTGCCATGGACGGCACCTACGCCCCATGCCCGACCGAAAACGACTGTAAGTCGTTTTCGGCAGCATCCAAACTCCATGGACGGCGCTTTGCCGCGCATGGATGCGCGCCTCAAATCCCGTACCACGAGTTTTGAAATGCGAAGGCATTTCGAAACTCGCAAGGATTTAAGCGCCATGGACGGCGCTTAAATCCTAATCATCATGTAAATCGGCAGTGTCACGCTTGTGGTGAACGGATAGTGAGCGCCGTTAGCAGTCATGTGGTTGAAGCACGGTGTTGTAACAGACACGTCTTTTCCGCTCAGGTTTTCAATCAGGACGTTGATGCCGAGAGTCATTGCACAGTTCTTGTTGAATGTGAATGCGAGGCTCGGTTCAAAGCCGACTGAGCTTACAGCAAGCCAGTCACCTTCAGTTGTCTTTCCGCTATCCTTGCGGTCAGTGCCAACTTCGTTGTTCATGTTCAGACAGCGGAAACCGGTGTTGAAGTCGATTGCCAGTGTATCGCTCAAAGCATAGCTTGCAGAAAGGCCTACGCTCCATCCGAGGTAGTCATCTTTGTAGCCTACTTCTTTAGCATATTCTGACTGGTTTACCAGAGAAACGTTGCCGTTAATGCCGACAGAAAGCAGCTCGTCAATGTCATAGACTGTGCGCAGGTCGATTGAGTGGAACAGGTATGTTTCGTTCAGGTCGACTTTTGTGCCATAGTCAGCAGTCATACCCAGGTAGAGGGCTGTGATGCTGTAGCCGGTAAAGAGCTTGAGGCCGGGAACGAGTGTGTCAGTTGAAGCTGCCAGTGCAACTTCAAGGTCGGTACCTGCGCTTTCATAGATACCGGTGCCGCTGCTCCATGCGCCTGAGAATGCGTCGCTCATCTTTACAGTAAGACCGACTTTTGCAATTTCCGGAATCTTGTAGCTGACCTGAGCGTTCCAGTTGGTGAATGTCTTTTCGCCAGAGAAGTCGTGGCCGATAGCGCCGCCGAAGCTGTCAGCAGAACCTGTGTGGGCTGCAAAGCGGAAGCACAGATCTTCAGTCGGTGTATACTGAGCCATCATGCTGGTGTCTACAGCGCGGTAGGTTGAGTAGTAGCCCAGCTGGCTTCCGGCGTTGTTGGCGTCGTTGAAGAACCAGTTCGCGCTCGTCAGGCTGCCGGGGGTGTCACCACTCTTCCAGCTGTAGTCGGTAGCGGTAACCGTACCACTTGAATTGGTGGTGTTGCGTCCGTATTTTGAGGTGACGCGGCTGTGTGTTCCGCGGATGAAGCTCTGGTTCCGCATGAACCAGTTCATTACTGCCGGGTCAAAACCTGCTGTGCGGTTAACAAGCGGGTTTACGGCATAGCTCTGGTAGTGGAAGCCGCGGTTTGCGTCTGTCACAAAGTCTACTGCCGGATATGCATCGAAGCGGCCGTATTTAAGGGTAAGGGTACCCGGAGCGCCGAACGGATTTGCCACGTTCACCCAGCCACTCAGATAGGTCTGAGCGAGTTTTTTGCTGGACCATTTGAGCTGAAGTTCGCCGCCACCCATTGCGCTTTCGCCTGAGAGCGACATGTTGTTGTTGGGCAGGTATTCCTGAGTTTCTGTCAGGTAGTGATCGAAGAATGTGACGCCATCGTTATCGTCGTTGTCGTCGTCAGATTTCTGCCATGTTGCGAGGCTTTCGCCAACCTCTGCCGTAATCACAAGGTTTGCAGCTGTCGCATAGCTTAAGAGCATCGCGCATCCGGCTGCTGCCAATATAGTCTTTTTCATAGTTCAAGTTCCTCCTAATAACCGATCTAAATAGAGAAGCGGAACGAAATCGGGATTGAAATCGTAAGCGTGTGCGGATAGGTGTAGTAAACTTCACCCTTGTTCTTACCGTAATCTGAGTCTCCGTTGTAGTCAGACCACCAGCCGATTGCCTGATCAGAGAAGTTGCTCAGAGCACCGTTCACGGCGATGTTTATGTTGACGCCGCGAGCCGGGCTGATGTCCACATTCGGGCGGAGCCAGAGTTCAGCCTCGCCTTTTCCGTCGGTGTAGCTGTTCATGTTCGCATCGGTAAAGCCAAAGCTGATGTGTCCGTTTAAGAGTCCGTTGATGCGGCGATGTGCGTTCACCGTGAGGGATGTTCCCAGGTACGGTTTCCATCCATAGCGGTTAGCGTTTGAATATGCCTTCATGAAGTCAGAAAGCAGCATGAGTGTCGTCGTGTTTCCAGCGTCAAATGACCAGTCGCCGATTTTCCAGCCGACGTTTACTCCGAAGTTGTGTCCCCAGAACTCCTGGCTGTAGCTTACGCCGTTGACCTCGCTCTCTCCGCTTTCGCCGATTTCCTCGCCGATAAATGCATAGCCTGCGCTCAAAGAGATGCCGGGGATGATGCCTGTTGCAACACCGAAGTGGCCTGCAATATTGAATGCCTTAGGATAGTCGTACTTGTCTGCAGTGACAGAGTTTGCGGCTCTCATCTTGTAGGTACCGCTGAACGTCCACTTGGGCGTGCGGTAGTTAACCTGTGCATTCCAACCGACAGGGTATGTCGTGTCGTATTCGTTTCCTGCCTTGTAACCGATGCCACCAGACTGAGTATTGCGGGTGTTTACGAGGCGAAGATTGAGTGTATCCTGGCCACCGCGGACTTTCTGCGTCCACTGGATACCGACAGCCTTGCTGTTATCAACGATATTCTCGACAGGAAGGCCTGCATTTGAGACCTGATAGCCGAAGTACTGGTAGTCTTCAACGCTACCTTTGGCATAATGCCGGAAGTAAGCCGGACCGCCAGAGGGAGTCATAAGCCATGCGTAGAGACCTGCAGTTGCCAAAAGGAAGTTTCCGCCGGTGCCGCAGTATGCGCCATAACCCATGCCGCCTGTTACAGCTGCCTTAACCTCAAAGTTTTTATAGTCGAGCCATGCGCTCCATCCGTTACCTTCGAAAGCGTCATACTCTTTGTTTTTAATCATGAATCTTGCGCCGAACTTCCAGTCACCTGTGTTGCTGGCTCCCTGGAACATCGGTTCGAAACGGCGAACCTTAAGACCGCCGCCCCAGAATGAAAAGCCGTCCTGATAGGTTCCGGCATAGCCGTATCCGTTCGGATCCAGCACCTGTGCGTCACCTACCGGCACCGTATATCCTGTTCCGGCATAACTTACCGCCTCGCCATTCGACTCCAGCACGTGTGCATCCACCGCCTTGTCGTACGAATAGTCCGAGGTGCGGAACGTCAGCGGACTCCAAGCGCCGTCACTCTGAACGTTCACCCCGATCCGGTAGTCCATTGCATTTGCAACGGTACTGCCGACAAGTGCCGCTATTATCGCAGCACCCAATACCTTTTTCATAAAATCCTCCTGTGTTTTTATGAAACTTTTTTCCCTCATCTTGCACCCGGCCAAACGCCACATAAGGCCGCTTATGTAATGTTTGCAGGAGGTAACATTCTTTAAGAATTACACAAAGCGGGCAAAAAAAAGCCGCAGGCGTAGCCTGCGGCGTGTGGTGTTTTCTGGGGATTAGTTCATCAGGTAGTTGTAATCGGGAGCTTCGAAAGGCTCAGCTTCGCCTGCAGCTGTGGACGTTGTGTCTGCATTCGCGTCAGTGCCCTGGGCGGTGTCTTGCATTGAGCTTTCGAGTGACAGGCTTACTGTGAGCGGCTCTGTGTCGCGGATAATCAGCTCGCTTGCAAAGCCTGAGCGGTACAGCTCGTGCTCAAGTCGGAGCAGGGCAAGCGTGCGGGCGTTGGAGTTACCGGAATGCACGGTGCAGACCTGCGTCGGCTGCGTGCCTTCCAGGAACCACTGCGTCGTCTTGTGTTCGCCGCATTCTGGTGTCAGAATGCCGCCGCTCACAGAACAGACGGTCGCCTGAATGACGCCTGTTGCCGGCTTATCAAAGTCTTTGTACGGAAGGCCATCGTGCGCCCTGTTCATGTAGCGCGCCCAGGCATAGCCTGCAAGCGTACTGCCAGTAAGTTTAAGGCCCAGAGACTGACCGGGCTTATCAAAACCGAACCAGAACACGGATGTCAGGTAGGGGGTAAATCCGACCGCCCATGCGTCTGCCCAGTTCTGCGTTGTTCCGGTCTTGCCGCCGGCCGGAATGGTGTATTTGCGGCCGTTTTCGTTTTTGTAGCTGAACCGCTCGCCGTGGTTAGACGGATTTGCAAGGGTTCCGCTCTTTACCGTATTCTGCAGCAGGTTTGCCATGACAAAGGCTGTCTGCGGACTTATGACCTGCGCGCTGTTTCCCTTTGCTGCCTGTGCCTGGCGGACTTCGCGTTCAGGATTCAGGATGATGTTCCCGTTTCTGTCTGCAACACTGCGGATTGCAATCGGAGTGACTTCCTTTCCGCCGCTTGCGAAAATTGAGTATGCGCGGGCAACCTCAATAGGACGGACTGAGCAGACACCCAGACCAATCGGATAGCCGGGGACAAAGCCTCTGTTTGGAACCTCATCTTCTGGAATGCCGAGCAATGCGATTGCCCGTTCTATGGCAGCGTCAAAGCCGACAGCGTCGAGAACTTTTATTGACGGAATGTTCATTGAGTGGGCAAGCGCGTACCATAGTTCTACGTCACCTTCGTAAACGCCGCGGAAATCAAGCGGAATGTAGGGCTTTCCGTCTTTTGTATGGAAAACGGTAGGCGTATCTGAAATGATGGTGGTAGGAGTGAACTCTCTGGTGTCGATGGCCGCACTGTAGTACAGCGGCTTGAATGAGGAGCCCGGCTGCAGCTTTGCCTGTACCGCGCGGATGAACTGGTTTTCGCTGTCAAACTTACTGCCGCCTACAAGCGCGGTGATGTATCCGTTTTCATTATCAAGCGAAATCATCGTTCCTTCGACCGTAGTCTTTCCCACCTGCTGTTTTGCGACAGAGTTTGAGCGGTTGACGACAGAAAGTTTAAGCTTATCCATGCCGAACATCAGTGACATGACGTCGATAACCGGGTTTATGTTGTTTGTGTAGGATGACTGTGCCAGAGCTTCGTTTCTCTGTTCACTTACCTTTATGCCGCCTAAATTAAAGGTGAGCGCAATCAGCTCTGAAAGCGGCGTATACACGTTAAATGCATCATTGGAGCGCACGTTGGTGAACTGCTGGTACGTTTCGTTTGCATAGTCAATGTAGATGTCCATCGTTTCCTGTGCAAACTGCTGGTGCTTTAAGTTCAGCGTCGTGTTTACCGTAAAACCGCTCGTGTAGATATCGTCAGTACCGTAAATCATGCTGCCAAGCTCACGGCGGACATATTCGCTGAACCAGGGAGCCTTGTCGTCATGGCTGAATGTTGCGGCGCTGGATGTCCTTGTGTAGTCAAACGTTCCCCAGTAGTTGTCGAATGACTCGTCGGCCTGTTCCTGAGTGATGTAGCCGGATGCGACCATGGCGCTTAGTACGCCTTTCTGTCTGTCCATGGCGGCGTTCGGATGGTCAAACGGATTGAAAGCCGCCGGATTGGAAAGCTGAACGACAAGAATGGCCGCTTCTGCCGGGGTGATTTCTTCGGCGCTGTGTCCGAAATAGTATTTGCTTGCAGCGTTTACGCCGTAGGTGCCGCCGCCAAAATATATCTTGTTGAGGTACAGCTCCAGTATTTCGTCCTTGGAGTATCTCCGCTCCATCTGAATTGCCCACCAGAGTTCCTTCAGCTTTCGCTTGTAAGAATAGTCTGAGCGGTCACAATAGAGCGTGCCTGCAATCTGCTGGGTGAGGGTAGAGCCGCCGCCTAATGACAGGTGGGCAAGTTTTCCCATGACGGCGCGGAAAAGCGCTTTTGCGCTAAAGCCCCTGTGATAGTAGAAAACCCGGTCTTCGCGGGAAAGCAGCGCGTCAATCATGTGCTGCGGAAGTTTTTTTATGCTTATGATTTCTCTTTTTTCTTCGCTTGCAAGCTCCGTTATCAGTTCGCCGTTTATATCCAGCAGTTTTGTCGGAAGTGCCGTACTGAATTCGGTAAAGTATTCGTTATCCTTTATATATTTTGTCTGTGCCAGCGCAGAACCCAACCCGGCGCCAAAAAGGCCGGCACTCAAAAACAGCACTGCAACGAGACAATACGTCGTCACCTTAATTTTTTGCATAGTGAATAAATGATAGAAGAATACGCATATTCTGTCAAATAGGTGAAAACTCTGAAAAAAAAGTGTTTGAAAACAGTAAAGATTTTCCCCCTTACAGACGATATTATAAATGCAGGGTATGCAATTATCCCCTCCCACCCATTGATACCCTGTTGCCTGATGGGCATAGACCGGCGAAAGCCGGTCTTTTTTTTATACCGAGGGGCGCAAGCCGGTCTTTTTTTATATCGAGGGGTGCAAGCCGGTCTTTTTTTTATATCGGGAGGCGCAAGCCGGTCTTTTGAGGCGCCGGCAGTGTTTTATGGCAAGCTGTGCAAGGCAGTTTTTTAAGAGGGAAAGCCGTATCGTCTTGGTTTTATATGGCAGAAAGAGAAGTGCCGTTTAGGCAGAAACAAACGGTTATTCGGACTCAGAAACAGTTGCGTCAACAGAAAGATTTACCGTGTAGGAACGGCCGTTTACCGCAGTGACTGTTTTTACGACTTCGTAGTCACCGATGACGAAACGGACTGTATGGTCTCCGGGGGTGACAACCACATCAGCGCTTCCGGCGGTGAACGGCTCTCCGTCCAGAAAAAGCTTTGCATTTTCCGGACTGATGATGCGCAATGTGGGAGCTATATCCCTGAGCATAACAGCGAGGGATGTTTCCCGGGCCTGTTCTATCCGGAAGGTGCGGACTTCATCACGGAAGTATTCACTTGTAATGGAAAGATGATGCTCGCCTGTCGGAAGCAGGAGGAGGTTTGCCTGCTGGAATTCCATCAGCTCGCCGTCAATATACAGCGAGTAAGGATAGTTTTTCCCGGCATCTTTTTCCGGGGGTGTCACTGAAAGAGAAAGCGCGCCTTTGTCGCGGAGTACGGGCCGTGCCGTTATGTCAAAGGTCTCTGATTCAAATGCTTCCGGAACGCCTTTCATGGCAAGCTGCATGCGGAAGAAAATGAATTTTCCCGTTGTGTCGGGAATAGCCGTTAATATCGTGTGATAGGGGCTTTCTTTTATTGAAAAATCTTTGCTGATGGGAATGTAGATGGTGTAGGAAAGCTTACCGGGAAACGTGCCGACCGATATACGCTCGCCTGTATAATCAATCTTGTCTTTAGCTGGAGTCGGCTTAATGCCGTTGTACAGGGAGTATGCCACGGTGTCCCGCCAGGAAGCGATGATTTCAGGAATCCTGACGGTAAGCTCAATTCCGTTGATGTAGGTAACGTCATCAGGCAGTTCTACAGAGAGCGCATCGTTTATGCCGGCCCGGACCCTGCATTCGCTGTTTGTGTCTGAAAGCGCAAGCTCGTGCAGCTCATGGACGCGGAACGTCTCTCCGCTTGCCAGGAAGCCTGCTGCGAAGATAAGCGAGGAGAAAATAATGGCGGTGCTTTTTCTCGTTCTCTGCATATAAATATGCTTAATTGTACACCAGAATCTGCTTCTAGTCTACAAATAAGTATTTGCCGGGGTCAGTTGCGGTGCCGTTCAGCCGTACTTCGAAATGCAGGTGCGGGCCGGTGGATGCCCCTGTCGTGCCGACTTCTCCGATTTTAAGTCCGCCGCCGACAGAATCTCCCTGCCGCACGAGGATTTTCGAAAGGTGCGCATATACGCTTGTCATGCCGCCGTTGTGCTGCAGGATTATGTAATTTCCGTAGACCGGGTTTCCCCGCACTGCCTGAAGGACGGTTCCTGTTTTACAGGCAAAGACATCGCTTCCTTCGGGGGCTGCAAGGTCAACGCCGGAATGGAATTTCCATGCGCCGGTGATGGGGCTTACCCGGTAGCCGAACGCAGACGTCAGCTCGTGGCGGGTGAGCGGCATGACCATGTTGGTGTCGAGAAAAAAGGCGCGTTCTGTCGGTGTAAGGCGGACATCCTGCAAAAAAACGCAGATTCTGCCAGAAATACAGTAGCGCCGGTCTGTTTCTTTAGGGCTGTGCGCCTGCGAGAGCAGAAGTTCGTAGGCAGAAGACGGCGTTTCAGGAAGAAAAAGTCCGCGGACGGTAGGAAGAATAAGCTCCCTTTCGGCAATGTTTGTGTCAGGGGAAGAGATTGCGTTGACGGTTGCAAGCGTTTCTATGGGAAGCGAAAGCCGGGAAGCGAGTGTCATAAGCGAGTCGCCTTTGTGCGCCGTGTAGCGGTAAAAAAGCATTTCGCCAGGTAAGCCCCTTGCCGCCTGCTTGTCGGCGACCTGCCGGTCCTCGCAGTACTGCCTGAAGAGGATGTTCCTCGCGGAAAGCTCCTCTATTTCCGGGATGTAGGCTCGTTCTATTAAAAAGACGACAGGCTCTTCTGCTCTCGGTTCGGAACGTGCATCCTGACAGACAGCGGCTTGAAAAGCCCGGGATAGGAGAAGAAATGCAAAAAAAATCTTACATAGTCTCTGGGGTGGTGTCATGGGACCGGATGCCGAAAGAGAGAATGCCGTGGATGATGACTGTCGTAATCAGGATAAGGGCTGCAAAGAGGCGGCTTCCTGCCAGTACGGATGACATTGCGCCGGCAACACCTGCGAGAATTATCAGCAGAAGCAGGAAAAAGCGCAGTGCCTTTTTTATTCCGTGCTTCCTTATTTTTTTGACAAGCAGATACAATCCGCATGAAGCGAGCAGAATCAATATGACGATAGAATAGAGCCTCGGTGCGCTGGTGGCGAATTTCCAGAGAGGAATGACAAAGGCAGCGCCAGTTGCGGTGCAGAGCGCAAGCAGCGCGAGTACCCGGCCGGCTCCAGAAAAAAGATTGCCGTATTCTTTTACGATTTTTACAAACATGGTTCCATACTAGCTGAAATCAGCCTTTCCCTCAATGCTTTAAAAACAAAAAAACCGGCTTCTAAGACTGAAAAAGCCGGTTACTGGAATAACAGCGTTGCCTGTTACTCTTCTGAAATTGCCTCTGCGGGACATTCTGATGCACAAGTGCCGCAGCTCAGACACTGAGCCGGGTCAATCTGGCGGTGTCCGTCAGCTTCGCTGATTGCACCTGCCGGACAGTCCGGTTCACATGTTCCACAGTTTACGCATTTTGCAACGTCGATCTTGTATGCCATATTAGTACCTCTCTAAGTATGTTGTAGCATTAGAATAGCACATAATGATTCTGCTTACAAGCTTTTTCTTGTAATACAAAGAGATAATTAGTGACTGCTAACATAAATATGAGTTTGCTATTTTTGGGCTTTGTGGTACAATTACTAAGACTGGATTTTTGTTTTCTAGGAGGACGTAATGACGAAACAAGATGTTGCGAAGCTGATAGATCACACACAGCTGGGTGCCTGTGCTACCAGCGCCGATATTGAACGGCTCTGTGAGGAAGCTAGAACATACGGTTTTGCTTCTGTCTGTGTTAATCCCTGTTTTGTGCCGATGGCCCACGATTTGCTGGACGGTAACGAAATAAAGGTGTGTACGGTCATCGGTTTTCCGCTGGGAGCAGACGCCGCCGCAGATAAAACGGCTCAGGCCCGCAATGCCATTGCCAGCGGTGCGGATGAGATTGACATGGTTATCAATCTGGGACTGGTAAAGGAAGGTGACTACGAGAGCGTTGAGGATGATATCCGCGTTGTTGTTGCCGATTCCCGTGTAGAAGCTGCCGCTCTGTCTAAGACCGTTATTGTAAAAGTCATCCTGGAAACGTGTTATCTGACTGATGAAGAGATTGAGAAATGCTGCCTTGCGGCAAAAGAAGCTGGTGCTGACTTTGTAAAGACAAGTACTGGTTTTGCCACCCCGAAAGACAGTGCTGGGAAGGCTCTCCCGAACGGGGCGACGGTACACGCTGTTGAGCTGATGAAAAAGACTGTCGGCGATAGCCTTGGCATTAAGGCAAGTGGCGGCATCCGCTCTGCAGAAGACGCAAGGGCGATGATTGAAGCTGGAGCTACCCGCATCGGAGCTTCCAGCGGCGTCGCCATCGTGGAAAACTGGAAAGACTAGGCTGGAAAAAAACGCTGTAAGCGCAGGTGCCTGTGTGTGCCTGCTTCCAGTGCCTATATTCGCTTCCAGAGCATCCGGTTGTTTTCTACCGTATAGCAGATTTTACCGGCTGCCTGCATGCTTGAAAGGTATGAGCGGATGGTGCTTCCGATAAGCTCGTACTGGCTTACCTTGAGCGAAATGCTGTTTCGCGCCGCAACGGCTGCAAGCACTTCCTCAAAGGTAAGCGGCGTGACAAGTTCATCCAAAATCATGGCTTCCGTTTCAAGAACGGCAATCATGTTCAGTTCGACAAGCCCTTCTATGTCGGTAACCATGTCGCCGTGACCGGGTATGTAAAAATCTGCGGCTATATCTTTTATTCTAAAAAGCGACTGCTTGAATAATTCTTCATCATACAAATACTGAATCCAGTAGCGTTTTATGACGTTCCTTCCGGAAATGCCGTCAGCAAGAAAGGCGGCTGTTTTCCCTGCATTGCGGTCTTCCACAAGAATCGCGGCCATGTCGATGTAGTGGCCGGGAAGAGAGACTGCACGCATAAAAAGGTTTTCCCCCAGCGCCACTTCTTCTGCGCAGAAAAAAATGCGGTCTACCGGGCACGGCTCTGCCATAAGATACGGAGACTTTATTTCCTTTATGGGGGAGCCGCCGTATACAAGCGAAGATTGCAGTACCGGAACTTCCATAAGGGCAGCTTCTCCTTTTGTCGCCCAGATTTCGCACCCTGTTTCTTTCTTCAGAAAACTGTTTCCGCCGCAATGGTCTGCGTGGCTGTGCGTGGTAATCACCGCCTTTACCGAAACGTCTCCCCATGTTTCCTTTATAAGAGAAAGCTCTGCCTTTGCTGTCTCCGCGTCGTTTCCCGTGTCAATAAAAAAGACTGCAGTTTTTCCGCTGCTTTCTGTATACGTGATAATGCCGATGTTCGTCTTGTTTTCTATGCAGGAAATGTGTTCCGTAAGCCTGGTAAGGTGCGGAACGTGAGCTGTTCCGGAAGTCTTTGTCATGGCCTTGAGTATAGCATATCCCGGCTTTTGTGCGCTATACTCCCTTATCATGACGAAAAAAGGCATTTTTTATGGGGTAAGTACCGGCCCCGGTGGCGCTTCTCATCTTACGCTGGAGGCTTTTTCCGTGCTGTCTTCCTGCCGTGTACTCTGCTTTCCGGAGTCGGCTTCTAAGGGAAAGCATATTGCCTATGATACGGTAAAAGTCGCTTTTTCGGAGGCGGATTTGGAATCAAAACAGGTGCTTTTTTTCCCTGTGCCCATGACGAATGAACGCGCAGTGGTGGAAAAAGCCTATGACGAGGCGGCTTCTTCCCTTGTGCCGCAACTTGAGGCCGGAAATGACGTTGCCTTTTGTTCTATAGGAGATGTGTCGCTGTATTCAACTGCCGCTCATCTTGCAAGGCGCGTCAGGAAGCTCGGGTTTTCCGTGCGCTATATAGCCGGCGTTACCTCCTTTTCTGCAGGCGCCTGTGCGGCAGGCCTTTCGCTTGTGCCTCCGGACGGTGCCGTGCACATCATTCCTTCCGATGTCTATTACAAAAAGGGCCTGCTCCCTGCCAGTGTGCGTGAGCCGGGAACGAAGGTTTTTATGAAATGCGCCCGTCATATGCGCGAGCTTCTCTTAGAGATTGAAAAGGCCGGCCTTACGGAGCACGCATGCCTCGTTCAGCAGGTGTCGCTTCCGGAGCAGGCTGTATACGCCGCCGGGGAACTCCTTTCGCTTCCGGAAAGCGTGTATGAAAAAAGCTATTTGAGCGTCGTGATTGTAGGGGGAGAGCTGTGATTTACTTTGTGGGCGCCGGAAGCGGTGCCAGTGATTTGATTACCGTGCGTGGCGCCAGGCTGCTTTCTGAGGCAGATGTGGTTGTGTGGGCGGGTAGTCTCGTGAACAGGGAGCTGCTTTCGTATTGCAAAAAAACATGCGCCCTGTATGACAGCGCAACGATGACGCTCGAGGAAACTGATTGCGTGTTAAAAGAAGCTCACCGGGCGGGGAAATGCTGCGTGCGCCTGCATACCGGAGACCCGGCCATATTCGGGGCAATCCGCGAGCAGATGGAACTTCTGGATGCTGAGAAAATCCCGTATCAGGTGGTGCCCGGCGTTTCAAGCATGTTTGCCGCTTCCGCTGCGTTAAAGCGCGAGCTTACCGTTCCCGAAGTAAGCCAGACGGTGATTATAAGCCGTATGGAAGGACGCACGCCGGTTCCGGAGCGGGAACGTATCGCCTCTCTTTCGAGCCATGGCGCTACCATGGTGCTTTTTCTTTCTAGCGGCATGATAAGCCAGCTGTGTAAGGAGCTGCTTTCAGGCGGAGCGTATCGCGAGGAGACTCCCTGCGCTGTTGTGTACAAGGCCAGCTGGCAGGATGAAAAGATTGTGCGCGGTACGCTTGGCGATATTGCAGAAAAGGCTTCAAAGGCAGGCATTACGAAAACGGCGCTGGTGCTGGTGGGCGATTTTCTTGGAGAGAGGCGGGCCGTAAGCCGCCTGTATGATAAGCATTTTTCAACCGGATACCGCACGGGCTCTGACGGTCCGGCAGAGCTTCCAGCCGGGAAAAGCCGGGAGCTTTTAGCAGGTGCGGGAGCCGGAGAGGAGCATTCTGCGGGGGCGGGAGAGGAGCATTCGGCGGGGGCCGGAGATGGGCTTTTACTGGCACGGCCTCAAAAAGACGCATTGGCGGAAATCTTCAACTCGTTTTCGATTGTGTCCTTTTCTGAGCGTGGAAAGGCGCTTTCCCAGCGCATCGCTTCTCTAGCTTCACTTCCGCCTGAGGAAACAGAATGCTTTTCCTGCTTTGGAGAGAATCACGAAAGCCTTGGAAGCTGGTGTGCGCGTGTGTTTTCCCGTCCGTTGGACTCAAAAAAGGCGCTGGTTATCTTTGTGGGGGCGGCAGGCATTGCGGTGCGCTCAATAGCGCCCTATCTTACCCGGAAGGACACGGACCCCGCCGTCCTTGTGATTGATGAGGGCGGCCGGTTCGTGATTCCGATTGCAGGCGGACATATAGGCGGCGCAAACGAAGCTGCCCGCGTGCTTTCAGGCCTTTTAGGCGCCGTTCCTGTCATCACGACGGCAAGCGATGTCCGCGGGCTGTGGGCGTACGACAGCTGGGCTTCGCGCCATAATAAGCCGGTGCCGGACTTGCCGCGCGCAAAAGTCATTGCACGCGCCGTACTGGCAGGAAAAAAAGTGCTTTCGCTGGGAGTGGGCTGTAAGCGCGGTACGAAAAGAGAGGTGCTCCAGTCATTCGTCGAAAAAGTGTTCTCTGAGTATGAGCTTCCGCTTTCGTTAGTGGGCGCCGTATCAAGCATAGACCTCAAAAAAGATGAGGAGGCGCTCCTTGTGCTTTCTGATTCGCTTTCGTGCCGGTTTTGTACCTACAGTGCCGCAGAGCTGAATGCAGTGCAGGCCGGAAATGCGTCCTTTTCGGAATCTGCATTTGTGGAGGAGACGACTGGCACCGGCTGTGTGTGTGAGCGCGCTGCCTGTGCTGCAGCCGGCGTAAGCGCAGACTGGCTGTTAGTGCCAAAGACTTCCGGAAACGGCTGTACCGTCTCGGTTGCGGTTTCCAGCACCCTTATGCCCTGAGCGGTGAGGTCGCGCGCGTTTTTTTGGCATGCGATTTTTTTAGGGGGCGCACGCGCATTTTGAAAGTCCGCATGCGTGTTTGCGGCCGGACAAATGATTGAGAAATGCATTGCCCGATTTTTCATCTTTCTGCTATACTGGCGCAATGAGTATCATCTATGTTGTGGGACTGGGTGCGGGAAGCCGCGATGGTATGACTTCTCAGGCTCAGGCTGCACTTACGAACGCTGACGTTATTGCCGGCTACAAGACATATGTGGATCTTGTTTCGCCGTTTTTTCCCGATAAAAAGATATTTTCCACCGGCATGATGCAGGAGCGGGAGCGCTGTCTTGCGGTGCTGGACATGGCAAAAAAAGGCACGAGCGTGGCGCTGGTCTGCAGCGGGGATGCCGGCGTATACGGCATGGCAAGCCTCGTGCTGGAGCTTGCATCGAAAGATACGGCTTCTGATGCGGTTGAAATCCTTGTCGTGCCGGGCGTTACCGCGGCTTTAAGCGGAGCGGCTCTTTTAGGGGCGCCGCTTTCTCATGATTTTTGCGTCATTTCGCTCAGCAACCTGCTGACTCCGCAGCCTCTTATTGAAAAACGCCTGCGAGCGGCTACCCTCGGTGGTTTTGCCATCGCGCTTTATAATCCGCGCAGTCATCACCGTCCGGACACGCTTCGTAACGCATGTGCCATCCTGCTTGAAACGCTTCCTGCTGACACTCCCTGTGGCTGGGCGCGCAATATCGGCAGGGAAGGTGAGGAATCGCACATCTGCACGCTTTCCGAACTGGCAGAAGCCGAGCTTGATATGTTCTGCACGGCCTTTATCGGAAACAGCTCTACGCGCGTTTTGCTCTCAGGCGGAACAAAGCGGCTGGTAACACCGCGCGGCTACACGCTTGAATCAGAAGCTCCTGCACGCCCGGAGGCCTCCTTGTGAAAATACTTGTATTTGCCGGTACCACAGAAGGTACCGAAATGGTCATTAAGGCGATTGAGCGCGGGCATCTTGTGTATGCAAGTGTCGCAACTGAATATGGGGCGTCTCTTTTGCAGCGAAGCGTCTCAGAAAAACTTCCCGGAAAACAGCCTTTATTCGTACGCTCCGGGCGTATTGATGAAGGCGGCATAACGGCATTCCTTGTTGATGCAAAAGAAAACTGCACGGCGTTTGATGCCGTCATTGATGCGACGCATCCGTTTGCTTGCGAGGTGTCAAAAAATATCAGAAGCGCCTCTAGCGCTCTTTCTGTTCCCTATTACCGCCTGCGCCGCACTGACTTTCGGCCGGCGGAATCAGCTTCCCCTGCGGTGCACGAAGTCGCTTCGATAGATGAGGCGTGCAAAGCCATAACGCGCGGTTTGGAGGACGGAAGCCTTCCGCCAGAGGTGCGCATTTTCTGTGCGACTGGCAGCAAGGAACTTTCGCCGTACACGCAGATTCCCCGCTATCAGGAGCGCGTTTTTGTGCGCGTGCTTCCTTCTGGCGAGGCGTTTTCTAAGTGCATGGCAGCAGGCATTCCCGAAGAGCATGTCATTGCCATGCAGGGCGTCTTTTCGGCGGAGCTTAACGAAGCGCTGTTCCGCCAGTACGGCTGCTCCGTGCTGGTTACCAAGCAGAGCGGCGAATATGGCGGCTACCCGGAAAAGCTTCGGGCGGCAGAGCGGCTTTCCATGCCGGTATATGTGGTGACGCCACCGAAAGAGCCGGCTACCGTTCCGCTGTACGCTTCTCCAGAAGCCGTGCTGGATGCCATGCAGGATAATGTCTTTTTTTCAGCGCTTACCGATGTGGTCTCTTCAGCTGGAGACGGTCAATGAAGCAGTGCGTGCTTATCGGATTCGGCATATCTTTAGGCTCTCTTACCGGGGACGCGCGGCAGGCGCTTTTAAAAGCACCTGTTGTATCGGGCGCCGGGCGCCTGCTTCAAGCCGCAGCCCCGCTCATCCGGCCGGATGCTGTTCAGCTCGATTCATATAAAGGAGATGAAATCCTTAGCGCGCTTGAAGCGTGGTATGCAAGGCAGATTGACTCAGACTCGCCGGTCTGCCTTTTCAGCGGGGATTCCGGTTTTTACAGCGGAGCTGCTTCCGTGTATGAGGCGCTTACCAGCGCTGGCTGGAAATGCACTGTGCTTCCCGGTATTTCTGCGGTGCAGGCTTTTTCGGCCCGTATCGGACGAGCCTGGCAAGACTGGCAGCTTGAAAGCGTGCATGGAAACGATGCTGATGTAGGCATGGTGCTTTCTAAAGGCGCGCCTACCTTCCTGCTTACAGGCGGCGTGCGTACCGTGTCGGCTGTCGCTTCGTACCTCTGCGCGCATGGCGCCGGAGATGCGTTCCTTACAGCCGGAAGCAGGCTCTGCTCAGCCGATGAAAAGCTCTGGACGGGAACGGCGGAAGCCTATGCGGCGCTTTCTTTCTCTGGAGCCGCTCCTGTCGACGAAACGCTTGCCTGCGTGCTTATAGAGCGGAGCCTTACGCCGCTTCCGCGCACCTCGCTTCCCGATGATTTTTTTGAGCGCGTGACTGAGCCTCGCCTGGTGCCTATGACAAAACGGCTGGTGCGTTCGGCAATTACTTCACTGCTGGCGGTTAGTGACGGGGAAATTGTGTGGGATATAGGATGCGGCACCGGAGCCGTTACGGTGGATCTGGCGCACATCGCCTGCTGCCATGTCTACGCTGTGGACAGCCTGCAGGAAGCGTGCTCGCTTACCGCCGCAAATGTCCGGAAAGCGGCGCTTGTGAATGTTGACGTGGTGCATGGTAGCGCACCAGAAGTCCTCGAGACGCTTCCTGAGCCAGATGCTGTCTTTGTGGGCGGCTCCTCTGGAAATCTTTCTGCAATTCTTTCTGCCGTATACCGCCGCGCACCGCATGCGAGGGTTGTCATAGCATCTGTTACGCTTGAAACTCCCGCTTGTGCACTTTCTGCCGCAGAAAAACTGGGGCTTTCGGTATGTGCCACCCAGCTTTCTGTTTCCGAAAGCAGCGGCGCAGGCAGCGTGCATATCTTAAAGGCGCAGAACCCTGTCACGCTTATTGCGCTTTCGGCTCCCGCCCGGTAGCCAGCGACGGAGCTGTAGCCGGGAAGTGCCGCTGGAGCTGGCGCTGCTACTTGCACCGGCGCACGCTAGCCCGGCGCGTGCTGCTTCCTACTTAGCAGCCTGTTCCGGCGCTGCTGTCTGCTCCGAAACGGTAGCCGAAAAGAGTGTTTTGTCCTTAAGACGCCGTTTTACCCGGATTTTCAGCTGTTCTCCGTTCCAGGTGAGCGTGCCGGTGCGTTTTTCCAGATACGAAATACCCGCCGAACGGTTGTCCAGCGTACGGACTTCATCCAGCACATAAAAACGCACTGACAGAGAAAGCGGCTTTTTTTCAAGATGACGCATGCCTTCCTTTTTGATGTCCTGCAAAAGCTGATACAGTGTGCCTGCGCAGTCCTCGGGGGCGATGTAGATCGCTTTTCCCTGATTCTGCAGGTTCTTTTCATCATCGGCGTCTAGCTGCAGGTACAGTCCCGAAAGGAACGGCTGCTCCGGAATCTGATATAGCGTTCCCCGGACGCCCGCGCTTTTCACTTTTCCCGTAAGCTCTGCGGGAAGAGCGAGAGAGGTGTAGTAGGCTGGGTACGAATCTTTCTGCGTTGATTCTTTGTGGGCGCTGTCAGCAACGGTTTCGAGCGCTGTAAGCAGCCGGCTGTAGCTTTCTATGCGCACATCAATCAGCTCGATGAGCGACGGGTAGGCGAATGCCCGGCTTTCGTGCATTGCTTTGAACGAGTCTGCGTTTGTTTCAATCAGCGTGCTTCCGTGGCTTGTCATGGTCTTAATTTTTGGAAAATCAATCTGATTCAGAAGCGTTACGGTCGTAAGCACGTCTGCCGCCCGGTATCGCCAGCGGTTCTTTTCGCTGTTCCGGCTCTGCTTTGCATAGTATGCAATTTCGCTTGCCAGAAACGTACGGTACTCACGGTTTCTGGCGATGCATTCCTGAATGGCATTTTTGTCTTCCGGAGTTGCTTTCCAGACACGGTCTTTCAGCACGAGGTTTTCGTCACTGTACCGCGCGGAAAGCGTCTTTGCGGAGAGCGCGTCCATGCGGTACACCTCAGTAAGTACGTTGACACCGGCGCTTGCGGCATTTCTTGTAATGCTGTTTTCCGAACCGTCAGCCCTCAGAAACAATGTTTCCAGGGCTTTGTCTTTTCTGGGAATGTGAATCTCAAGATACTCGCCGGTTGCCTGTGCGGTAAGCGCAAACGTTTTGCGGCACTGGTGGGAAAAGAGGGACTCCAGAAAGGCTGTCAGCTCCGCATGTTCTGATTTCAGGTCGTCCGGGGAGGCGTCAACCGTCATGAAAAAATCTTTCGGCGTGCCGTCAAAACCGGGATTTACTTTTGGCGTATACGTCCACATTGCAACCGTGTACAGATGAATCTTCCGGCTTTCCTGCCAGTTTTCGCCTGTCATGGTGACGGTGAGCGTGCAGTCGCCTTCGTGCGTCATCGAAAAATCCTCGATGTCAACGCTGATGTTCTTTTCGGTTTCCTTACCGAGCCGGGCAAAGCCTTTGTAGCTGTAGACGCGCCTTGGCCGGCGGCTTTCATCCCCTGTAAGGAAGTCCTGCGGATACAGCGTAAGATTTGCCGGAACAAAGACCCAGACTTCATCATTCAGCTGCTTTTTCCAGTACCCGGTTCTGCCGTCCGTGTCGATGCCTGCAACCCGCAGTTCCCGCGCGGCGTTTCCATGCCCGTTCTGAAAAATGGTGATAAAGCGGCTCAGAGCGGCTTTTCCTGCAAGTGGAATCGCAGGCTGTTTTTTCCACGGCTCTGCTGGCAGTCCCCAGAAATCGTAGTTCGAGAGGTAGTCACTTCCCCGGTTTTTCTGGGAATGTTTTTCATAGGAGTATTTAAAGAACATGGGGTCGCAGCCCATCGTGTCAAAATCGATGAGCCGGGTATACATCGTGCCGTCATCGCCAATCAGGAACAGTGTCGAAGCGCTACAGGCAATGTTCCTTGCGACAAAAGCGCCGTCTTCCGGCATTTGTATGGTTTTTGAAAGGTCTACGGGAAGCCCGCTGTCAGTAAAGCGGATTTCGTTTCCGTCTGCTGTCAGAAAATAGATGGTTTCCAGTCCCATGGTGCCGTAGTGGTGGGGATTTCCGAATATGTCCTCGTACCAGAGTACGTCTTTCCGCCTGGTTCCCATGGCCCAGCCGCGTTTGTTTTTTACTAGCTCGTTTTGAATCAGCTGCTTTTTTTCCGGCCAGCCGTAGCCTGCCGTCCAGTTGAATTTTCCTTCGGTGGTTGCTTTTTCGGTGAATACTTTATAGAGCCTGCCTTTGTTGTCAAAAGCATAGAGGCTGTCGCCGTCCGCGCAGATTTCTGTCACTGATTCTGGAGTGGCAAAATACCCGCTTCCCGGAATCAGCGGATTTGCCCTGGAAAATGGAAGCCCGGTCTCAAGAAAGAGTGACCAGTCCGCTTTTCCGTCCTGTTTTGCCCAGATTTTTCCGTCTGCAAGCCGGAAACTCCAGCCTTTAAGGAAAGTCTGCGTGAGTGTCTTTATGATGATTGAATCCGGCATGGAGCCGTTTACGTTTTCCTTCGCGGTACATTCTGCAAGCTGCACGTTGTCCGGGTAGTTGAAGCTGTTGACGGCTTTTTCGTACGGAGTTTCCGCCGCTTCCTGCCCGAACGGAAACAGGGAAGATGTGCTTGCGCATCCTGTGCACAGCGCTGTCAGTAGCAGACAGCCGGCAGATAGTGATAGATGTTTCATGTCTGGAAGTGTAGCTGATAACAGGAAATTATGCTATTGAGCGCGCGTGCCTTGCATCTTACGCTTGGACGGGCGAGGGCGCAAAGCTCTGCAATCTTTGCGGTTTTGTTGCAATACATTGCGCATGGTGCTATAATTGCTGGCTATGACACGTAATCATTCATCTCTTTTTCGATTTTCGATTTATGCATTGCTGCTGCTTGCAGGGGGATTTGTCTGTGCTGAAGGTGACGTTACCGAGTCGATGACAAATCTTGTACTCCAGATTGCTGTTATTCTTTTTGCAGTCAGGGTGTTTGGCAAGGCTGCCGAACGCATTGGCATTCCAAGCGTGCTGGGTGAATTGATATCCGGTGTTATTATCGGCCCGTATGCGCTTGGCGGTATTCCGCTGCCAGGTTTTCCGCACGGCTTTTTTCCGCTCAACAGCGCCGACCTTGCGGTTTCTCCCGAGCTGTACGGCTTTTCTACTATCGCATCAATCATCCTGCTGTTTGCAAGCGGTCTTGAAACAGATTTTGCCCTTTTCTTAAAGTACTCGCTTACAGGCAGCATTGTGGGCCTTGGCGGCGTCGTGTTCTCATTTGTCTTTGGCGACATTACCGGCGTGCTGCTCCTGGGAAAATCATTCTCAGATCCGCTGTGCCTCTTTTTGGGCATTATGTCTACGGCAACATCTGTCGGTATTACCGCACGGATTCTGTCGGCTCAGAAAAAGATGGACTCTCCCGAGGGTGTGACGATTCTTGCAGCTGCTGTCTTTGATGACGTGCTTGGCATCGTGCTTCTTGCGGTGGTGCTCGGCATTGTCGCAGTTCTGCAGGGCGGTGGCAGCGTCAGCGCCGGGGCTATTTCCCTGATTGCCGCCCGTGCGTTTGGTATCTGGCTTGGCTTTACGGCTCTTGGCCTGATATTCTCAAAGCGCATTGCGGCGTTCTTAAAGCTTTTTAAGCACAGCTGGGATTTTTCGATTTGCGCGCTGGGACTTGCGCTCTTGCTTGCAGGTTTCTTTGAAAAACAGGGCCTTGCCATGATTATCGGCGCGTACGTCACCGGCCTTTCGCTTTCTGGCACCGATATTGCAAACGTGGTGCAGGAACGCATGTACGGCCTGTACGAGTTCTTTGTGCCGCTTTTCTTTGCCGTAATGGGCATGATGGTAAACGTCCGCGCGCTGTTCAGTGCAGAAGTGCTCGGCTTCGGGCTTTGCTATACGGTGCTTGCCGTCGTTTCTAAGGTGATGGGCTGTGGTATTCCGACGCTTGCCATGGGCTTTAACCTGCGCGGTGCGCTCAGAATCGGAAGCGGCATGGTCCCGCGTGGAGAAGTCGCGCTTATCATTGCAGGTATCGGTTTAACGGCCGGTATTCTTGACGAGCAGATGTTCGGCGTCGTCATCCTTATGACGCTTCTGACAACGCTTGCTGCCCCGCCGCTTTTAACCGCTTCTCTTAAGATGAACGGCCGCGGCACCCGCAAGGAAACCAAAATTGGCGACAGCGAGACAATCACCTGGGATTTCGGCACCGCAGAAATCGCCGGCATGGTTAATCACGGCCTTTTGCGTGATCTTAGAAGCGAAGGTTTCTTTGTGCAGAGCCTTAACATGGACGAGGGCATCAGCCATGCCCGTAAAGATGATTTTGCGCTTTCAATCACCAAGAAAGAAAATATCATCACGATTGAAGCTTCCCAGGAAGAAGCCGGCTTTATTAAGACTACGATGTACGAGAACGTGCTTCGCTTAAACGAGGCCATGCAGGACTTAAAGGATGCAAGCGATCCACTGCAGCTTAAGAAAGATTCTTTTGACGGCGTGATTCACAATTGTGCGCTCCATGCGGATAAGCATCTGGTCAAGAAAATTAAGGCCCGTGCAATTTCCGTTGACCTGCAGGGAAATACAAAGGATGAAATCTTAAAGGAGCTGGTGCAGCTTCTCGCAAATACCGGCCATGTAACCAATTTTGCCCAGGTGCTTCACGATGTTGATGAGCGCGAAAAGGTGATGAGCACCGGTATGCAGAATGGTATTGCGCTTCCTCACGCCAAGACTGACGGTGTTGACGGCTTGTGCTGCGCAATCGGCATAAAAAAGACCGGCGCTGACTTTGGGGCAATGGACGGAAAACCGTCTACCATCTTTATTCTGGTTGCATCTCCCAAGGTTGAAAAATCACCGCATCTGCAGTTCCTGGCGTTCATTACCAGTATCTTAAAAAATGAAGGAAAGCGTGCGCGCATAGCAGAGGCTCCCGATGCTGCCACGGTAAAAGACATTCTTATAAACGAACTGTAACGACTGTATCGAACTGACAGGCTGCCTTACGAGGCGGTCTGTTTTTTTGCAGATAGTAGATTATTTCTCTAAAAAGTGATAAAGTACGCCAAATATCGTATTCAGTGAGGACTATTTTGTATAAGTCAGTTGATGCTAAGGTTGATTTTCCTAAGCAGGAAGAAGAAATCCTTGAATTTTGGAAAAAGAACGATACGTTCAAAAAATCTGTTTCACAGCGTGAAGGCGCTGAGGAATTTATTTTCTTTGACGGCCCGCCCTTTGCTACAGGCCTGCCGCACTTCGGCCACTTCATTCCCTCAACGATAAAAGACATTATTCCCCGCTACCAGACGATGAAAGGCAAAAAGGTGGAGCGCCGCTTCGGCTGGGACTGCCATGGCCTTCCGGTTGAGAATCTGATTGAAAAAGAGCTGGGAATCAACTCAAAACACGAAATCGAAGCATACGGAGTTGCGAACTTCAATGACAAGTGCCGCGCTTCCGTCCTTAAATACACCGGCGAATGGCGCAAGACCATTACCCGCATGGGCCGCTGGGTTGATTTTGACAATGACTACAAGACGATGAACCCGGACTTTATGGAGACCATCTGGTGGGTCGCAAAGTCTCTTTGGGACAAAGGGCTTATTTACGAAGGAAAATATATCCTCCCGTACTGTCCGCGCTGCGCGACCGTGCTTTCTACGCACGAGCTTGCTCAGGGCTACAAGGAAAAGCAGGATCCCGCCATCACGATTCGCTTTAAGGTGACAAAGGCTCCAGCTGCTTTCAGCGACCCGGATATGGAAAACGGCAAAACATACTTCCTTGCCTGGACGACGACTCCGTGGACGCTGCCTTCAAACCTCGGCCTTTGTATGGGCCCTGAAATCGATTATGTAAAGATTCTCGATAAGGCAAGCGGCGACTACTACATTTTTGCAGAGAGCCGTCTTGGCGCTTACTACAAAAAGAGCGAAGACTATGAGATTGTCTGGCGCCACAAGGGCAGTGAGTTCCTGGACGCAGAGTATGAGCCGCTTTTCCCGTATTTTGCACAGCTCAAAGACGCTGCGGAGTGCGAGAAACAGAGCGGCCAGAAGTGTGAGAAAGGCGCTTTCCGCCTGTTCAATGCAGACTATGTTTCTACTGAAGACGGTACGGGCATCGTCCATATCGCTCCGGCTTTCGGTGAAGACGACTCCAAGGTATTCGCCGGTAGCGGCGTGCCCTTTGTGGAGCCGATTGACGCTGAATGCCGCTTTACAAAAGAAGTGTCCGACTACGCCGGCGTATTCGTAAAAGACGCAGACAAGGACATCATGGACCGCCTCAAGAAAGAAGGAAAGCTTGTAAAGCGCGACACGGTCCTGCACCAGTATCCGCACTGCTGGCGTTGCGGAAGCCCGCTTATTTACCGCGGCATCGGAAGCTGGTTCGTAAAAGTCGCTGACCAGCACGACCGCCTGCTTAAGGCTAATAGCCAGATTAAGTGGCAGCCGGCTCACATCAAGGAAGGCCGCTTCGGTAAATGGCTTGCAGGAAGCCGCGACTGGGCTATCAGCCGTAACCGCTACTGGGGTAACCCGATTCCAATCTGGAGATGCGACGACTGCGGAGAGAAAATCTGTATCGGAAGCCGCGCTGAGCTTAAAGAAAAAAGCGGCGTTGACCTGAATGACCTGCACAAGCAGTTTGTCGACAAGGTGACAATTCCGTGTAAGTGCGGCGGGACCATGCACCGCATCCCCGAAGTGTTTGACTGCTGGTTTGAGTCAGGCTCCATGCCGTATGCACAGCAGCACTATCCGTTTGAGAACAAAGAGTATTTCGAAAAGCATTTCCCGGCTGACTTTATCAGCGAGGGCCTCGATCAGACTCGCGGCTGGTTCTATACGCTTACAATCCTGGCTGCAGAGCTGTTTGACACTCCCGCATTCAAGAACTGTATCGTAAACGGCCTTGTCCTTGCAGAAGATGGCCGCAAGATGAGTAAGTCACTTAAAAACTACACCGACCCTGTTGAAGCCATCAATATGTTCGGCGCGGACGCACTTCGCCTGTTCCTTACGCACTCTGCAGTTGTAAAGGCAGACGACCTTCGCTACAGCGATAACGGCGTGCGCGAAGTTTTGAAGAACATCCTGATTCCGCTTTGGAGCGGCTACAGCTTCTTTGTGACCTATGCAAATATCGATGGCTACACGGCAAAGGGCACGGTAGAGAGCGGGGCAACGCTTAGTAATCCGCTTGATGCATGGATTGTATCCATTACACAGAAGATGGTAAAAGACGTGTCGTTAGCACTTGATGATTATGATTTAAGCTCTGCTATTGATCCGCTCATCAACTTTATCGACCAGCTGAACAACTGGTATATCCGCCGCAGCCGCCGCCGCTTCTGGAAGAGCGAGAACGACAACGACAAAGCCGAGGCGTACGAGGCGCTTTACTATGCGTTAAAGACATTCTCGCTTACAGCGGCTCCGTTCATTCCGTTCGTAACCGAAAGCATGTGGCAGAACCTGCGCACCGAAAGCGATGCCGAAAGCGTGCATCTTGCAGATTTCCCGGTATACAACGCAAAGCTCCGCGATGAAAAGCTGGAGTTCCGCATGGATACCGTACAGAAAGCTGTCAGCATGGGACGCAGCCTGCGAAATCAGTTCAACCTGAAAAACCGCCAGCCGCTTGCTTCAACTCAGCTTGTAACCCGCAACAAGGAAGAGCGCGCTGTTCTCGAAAGCATGATTGACACTATCCGCGAGGAACTGAACGTCAAGCAGGTTATCTTCCACGAGCGCGAGGACGAGCTTGTTGAATACAAGGCAAAGGCAAACTTCCGCAATCTGGGTAAAGAACTGGGTGCCAAGATGAAGGCTGCTGCCGCTAAGATTCAGGAGCTGACCAGCCAGGCTATCGACGACATCATCACGGGTAAACCTGTTACGATTGACGTGGACGGCCAGAGCGTAGATTTGAATACTGACAAGGTTATCGTTGAGCGCATCGAAAAAGAAGACCTTAAGGTCGTAAATGACGGTACGCTGACAGTCGGTCTCGATACAAAAGTAACCGATGAGCTTAAGAAAGAAGGCTACGTGCGCGATTTGGTGCGCGGCATTCAAAATCTGCGTAAGGAGCGCGGCCTTTCTGTTACTGACAGAATTAAGCTTATTGTTTCTTCCAACGGTGACAAAGACTTAAAGAGCGCTTTTGAAATGTTCAAGGACTTTATCAGCGGAGAAACGCTTGCAGTAAGCGCCGAGTGTACTGACAGTGCACTTTCCGGCGGCGCAGGTGTAGATGCTGATGAGAAGAACTGGGGTCTTGATATTGAAAAAGCGTAAGCTAGTGCTGCAAGTGCTGGCAGCTGTAAGCTCGCTGGTGCTTGCTTCCTGTGCATCTGTTCCCCGTTTCGCAACTGTAGACATGCTGGATTTATTGGGCAGCAGTGCTTCGCTGTACTTGTATGTGCCGCCTCAAGCCTTTGAGGATGAAGCCTGCGCGCTGCTTAACGGCACTGTTTCCGGCCTTGCTGAAAAAGATGCGCGGCGTATTGTAAAACGAACGTCGGCCGTCTATATCGCAGCCGGAAGCAGGGAAGGCCTCTCCCTTGCCGCATCCGGCTCCTATCCTGCAGGCGCGGTAAAGTCAGCTTTGTCAGAAAAGCATGGCTGGAAGGCCTCTCCGGTCTCGGGAACAGCAACTACCTATACATATTACAAACAGGCAGGGCAGAAGCTGGAACTTGCGCTTCCGGCTCCCGGCCTTGTCTGCATTTCAAAAGATGTTTCTCAGATGGTGCGTTCGTATGATGCGCTTGTTTCCGGGGCGGCCGTTTCTGAAGGCGGCTGGAATCCTGCGCTGTACACGTATCTTACTGAACGGCCTGAAGATGAAATCCGTTTTGCTTCTCCAGACCCGTCTGCTTTCATCAAAACCTTGTTTGGCTCAAAACAGCAGATTGGGCTTCTGTCAGTGTACGGAAGCATAAAGCGGTCAAAATCGCCGGAAAAATGCGCACTTACCGTCATGCTTGAAGTGGCCGACCCGCGTATGATAAAGGCAACGGCGGCGCTTGTAAAACTCGCGGTTTTTCCGGTAGCAGCAGAAATCCGCATTACCGATTCACAGCACATACAGATTACAGAGTATACAATGTCCTGGAAAAAACTGTACGGACTTATGGGAATATAGACAGAGAAAAGAGGTACGATTATGAAGAACGCAGAAAGAATCATTTTGAAAGCCGAAGATTTGGACGGCTATCTGACACAGAAAGATTTGGATGACCTTGCACTGGTCAAGTCCATGTATGATGAGACGCTTAAAACATTTGAGCCGCTTGATAAAACCGGAACGCTTGCAAGTTTTGATAAAATAGGCCATGAGCTTCAGCGCATCTGTGCAGAGCATCCGAATATCAAGGTGTTCTCTTTTGAGACTGACGAAGGAAGCCATGCAGAAGCAAGCCGCGTTATTTCAAAGCTGCGCGATGTAAATACTGGCCATCATGAGTTTGTGTATTACAGCCAGCGCGCTTACGAAATGCTCTTCCGCCTTGCATATACTGACCAGCCAAGCGTTAAAAAAGGACACATTGTTGTAAAGACTCCGGTTACCTATCCGGTGCAGAATTATGCAGTGCATAAGATTCCCGATATTGATGCCGAAATCGAAAACAGCGTCATGTGCGTAATGCTCCGCGGCGCGCTTCTTCCGAGCATGATTATGTCAAAAGAGGTGCAGGAGTATTCAAGCCATAAGTTCGTTACTCCGTTTGCGCTGTTCAAAATCAGCCGTGATGATTCCAAAAAAGAATCTGACATGGAATACGTGCTCGACCTTAAAAAATCATTCTTTAACCTTGAAGAGCTTGACGGTAAAGACTGGATTTTTGCTGACCCGATGAATGCAACCGGCGGCTCCCTTGTAACTGTCGTAAAATACCTTGAAGCACAGGGCGTGCATCCGCGTTCAATCAAGTTCTTCAACGTGATTTCTGCCCTTAAGGGAAGCCTCCGTGTTACCCGTGCTCTTAAGAACTGCACCTGCTATACGCTCTGGCTTGATCCTGTCATGAACGAAAAGGCATACATCATGCCGGGATTGGGTGATGCCGGAGACCGCCTGAACGGCTGCGACCGCAAGGAAAATCCGCGCAATATTATCCGCCTGATTGCTGATTACGGCTCTCACATCACGGGACTGTACTCAGACCAGCTTAAAAAGATTGAAGAGACCGTTCTTGAATAGACATAGCTGTAGACGCCGGCTTAGCCTGAAGGCTTCCGGCGTAATTTTTGCACTCTGCATCGCTTTTTCTTCCTGTACCAGCCAGTATGGCCTGAATGTGCCGGGACAGTCACGCATTATCATCAAGAATCTGAGCATTGAGTATTACAATGTTGCGGAAGCTTATGCGGAAAACAAGAACTATGCCAAGGCTGCGGAGTATTATAAGCTTGCCATGCGCGATAAGGCGCTTTACCTGCAGGCTTACTACAAGATGGGCCGCTCTTATGCGCTTGCAAAAGACTGGGATAAAGCATATGACGTGTATGCAGACCTTTTGCAGCGTGATAAGGACAATACTGATCTCAAGCTTTCCCTCATCTACATAAAGGCAATGAAAGGTGATGTTGATGAAGCGCTGCGTGATTATCAAGCGCTCTTTGAGCGGTTTCCGAATAACCAGACCGTGCTGGAAAACTACATATCGCTTCTGGTGGAAACGGGAAAAGGGGAGCTTGCAGAAAAACAGCTTGCAGTGCTAAAGACTACGTTCCCTGACAGTAAGCTCATTTCCACCCTTGCGCCTAAAATTGCAGAGCTTGTTGACAATATGGACACAGCTTCCTTTAAAGAGCAGGAACCGGAAGAAAACGCCTCTTCTGACAAAAAGCCGCTTTAGGCGTTTTCCTGAAGGTATTTGTTGTACTTTTCCAAATCGACCCGGAATGCAATGACCGGCGAGCTGACGTCTGCGTGTGCGGCTGCCAGATCTGCTTCTGTAATCATGCGGCGGGCTGTAATTGTTCTTCCAAATCTTGAAGAAATACCCAACAGACAGCTTCCGCTTTCAAGCTGACGCAGCATAGATTCTGCTGTCGCAAGCGCTGCATCCAGATTTGTATTTTTGATGACTGCTGCAAGCCCGTTATTGTACTCAACGACGATGCCTGCATGTCCGATTTTGCTTTCGAGTATGCTTTTAATCTCCGAAACGGTAGCGCTGTCAGTTACAAGCAGCTTTACGATAAAGAGCGATACGTCTTCTTCAGCCTGCACTGATGCGGAAAGTATGGCATCAAGTTCTTCTTCCAGTGAAAGCGTGATGACAGGAGAAGCCTCTGAATGCTGATAGGCAGGGGGAACAGGCTCTTCAAACTCGGGTTCAGCCGGCTCTGCGCTTTCGGCGCTGATTTCGGCGGCGCCTGTGCTGTCAGAAGCAGTCGCGCTTATTGAAGCACCTGCCGTGCTTTCTGAGTCTCCTGTGCTTTCTGAAACGGCGGAAGCGTCTTCGGCGGATTTTTCTGTATCAGGCTGACCTGTAAGGGATGTGGAGTCAATTACTTCCTCTTCGGCCGCGTCGCCGGTCATGGCGTTCTGTGCTTCGATGTACCATTTCTCCTCATCGGATGTAGAAGACGCTTCTGGTATGCTTCGCTCTTGTTCTGTCGAGGAAGCCTCTTCAGCCTGTGAGCCATCTGTAGCGTCATTTTCTATTCTTACAGTTTCGCCTGCGTACTCATCAGCTTCCAGCTCCAGACTTGAGTCTGATGAATCAAGGCGCAGGTACATAATCAAAATGATTGTCGCAATCGTGCCTGCAAGAATCAAGAGAAAAGAAATGCGCGCGCGGTAGTATATTGAAAACGGACGGTAGGCACGAAGCGCCACTTTTACTGCAAGAGTACGTCCCTGCGCTGTCCTCGTGGTTCTGGTGTATGACTGAACGTCGGTGTCGCTCTCTTCAGCTTTTACTGCAGGATAAGAATAAATCGGCATGCCGTCTAATGTCAGTGTAAGCTCTTCTATATCCGGCGTCATCTGCATTATTCCCATAAATGCATGGGAAAATTCCGGTGAACCAGGTTCGTACCGGCCGGCAGCATTGCTAATCTGCGTCATAAGCATATCAAAATTTGAGTCTGTTTTTTTCGGCGCTGATGAACGGTCGGAGACGACTCCAAGGACGAGCTGTAGAATTGCGATCAGAAAGACTACGATAATACCAAAAGAAAACGCTTTTACATGCTTAGATTTCATTTGCGTCAGTATACTCCAGAGTATGTGTTTTTGCAAGCATTAAGATTTCTTTATACTTAAGTTCTGGCCTCTTGCGCCCAAGCCAGGCGGCATAGGGTAAAAGCAGGACTTCGTTTTCTTCGCGTAAGGCTTCCGAAAGAAACTGCGTTAGGTTAAAGGGTGAGCCGTGAATTCCTTTTGATACGGAAGCGCTTTTCCATACCGAAACATGCTTTTGGTTTTCGGCGTAGTTTGCCTTTCCTTTGGTAAATCCATTTCCAGCCATGAACACTTCGAGCCCTTCCTTGTAGGAGGTGAGTACTGGTGTTGTAATGCCGTTTTCGGTTTTGGTTACCTCGGTTCGGAACATCAGCCTCGAAAACTGCGCCTCTGCGGTCTCTGTTTTTACGCTTTTTGAATTATACAGGACGTCAAGATAGCAGCCTGCCGTATACGGTTTTCCGTTCAGGTAGGCAAAGTCTGCGCCAAAGCACGCTATGTCCGTAAATCCTGCAGCTTTTGCACATGCTGCTGCTGCGACGGTTACGGTGCCGTTTCCGGTCTCGAGGTGATGAAAACAGGGAAATGAACCGCAGGTTGCAGCGAGCCTGCTCAGCGGGTGTCCTGTTTCTACGCAGGTGAAGCGTAATCCGCTTTCAAAAATGCGCCGGACGGCCGCCGGATTTGCGCATATGTCAAAAATAAAAAGCGTCTCTTTACGCGTCTCAAAAAAATGCGTGTGCGAAATCTGCTGCGCATCTATGGAAATGCAAGCGTCCGAAGTGATTCCCCTTGCAAGAAGCGCGCTGTAGGCGGTATCTGTCGCAATGATAAAAAAGCTCTCTCTGTTGCTTTTAAGAATTTTGGCGGTTGAGTCAAGCGAGGGGCCTGCCGCAATAATGGCTGCGGTTTTTCCTTTTGGCGCGGAAAAATCATACTGATAGCGGTTTTGTTTCTGCGCTTTTGCCACAAGCTTCAGGTTTGAGAAAATGTTTCTCTGCCATAGGCCTCCGAAGTGGCTCTGCACGGAAAAATCTGCGCTTATGTCGGAAAGCGCCTCTTTTATCACCCGGGTAAGCCTTGCTGCATCGTTTGGAAAGAGCTCTTCCCAGGCTCTCAGTCCTGCTATCTGGAGGTGGCGGTATTTCACTGGCTGGAAAATGCGTTTTAACACGTCAGAAGCGCTGTCGATATCGGTAATACATACGCTCGGGTTCTGCGTAAGGCGCTGAACGCAGGGAATGGCCGACAGGTAGTCGATGGCAGAATCTGTGCATTCGATGGCTACGATTGTGGCAGCAGGAAATTGTTTTGTAAGCGCCTCTATGTGATAGCCGCCTGCAAGCCCCTGAATGATAAAAAAATCAGTGTTGCTGTCAAACTGGCGGGCAAACTGTTCCGCCTCCCGTACGGGATTGTAGGACGAATGCAGCGACAGTGTGCCGCATACAGGAACTTCAGAGCCGTCTCTTGCTTCTTTTAAGCCTGAATAGGGTACGCCGCTCATTCTTTTGCCTCGGAAAAAAATGTTTCAGTCAGTTTGGTTAGCAGCTTGCGCTGTTTTGCCCGGATGTCCTCTGCAACTTCCCGCCTTTTTTCTTCATCTTCAGGCTTACAGCGGTTCAGCATGACGGTTTCGAGCGGGAACAGCTCTTTGTCCCATGCGCCGCTTGCGATTTCCTCCTGCAGAATCTGTTTTAATTGCGCATTGTTTTTTTTGGGGACTGGTACGTATCTGATTTCTGGCGCGGTGGCTCCGGCTTTTTCGCGAACGGCTTTCTTGAAAAAATCCCATGAGACATCCTGTATGGGCAAAAGTGAGAACTCGTACTTCCAGGAGTCTGAGAGGCGGAACACGCGGTCTTTTACCTTTTCTCCGTGCGTAATAAACCACGTCCGATAGATTTCAAGGCTTCCCTGCGAGGAAAACTCAGCGGCTGCCGTCCGTGTTTCTGCCGTGCGGAGTCTTGTGTCTGCTATGCTTGCTCTTCGTTCGAGTGCATTCGGCTGCGTATGCTGAAAGCCTTGTACCGGAGCCAGGTCGAGGCCGCAGAAAAAGACAGGACCTGTCGTAAGCGAAAGGGCAAAATTCATGGCAGTTCCGCTTACTGTGCCGTTCCGTAATGCAGCGGCCGCTGGCAGCGAGCGTTTTTTCCAAACGGAAACGGCTGTGCTGTCTTCATAGATGAGCGGAAGAATCGTGTTATTCTGTAACTGCATGGACGAAAGGGAGCCTTCAACCGCGCAGGCACATACAGCGTCTCCAAACTGAATGCCGGGAACTGCAAGGTGCGCTTTTGCCCAGTATCCGCCGTCTGTCGTAAGGACAATATCCGGGTGAATGCCTGCGGTGATGAGTGGAACTGCCGCGGAAGAAACGGCAATCAGAAAAAAATCCTTTCGCAGCGCTTTTAAAAAGGGAAGTGATGTGGAAAGGCTCGGACCGGAAGCCGCAACGATTACAGGCTTTGCTCCGGAAACAGGAAGCGCCGGTTTTGAAAGAAAGCTTGCAAAGCGGATTGTGTTTTTAAGCCATCTTTGGGCAAAGTACGACCGTGTGTACAGCACATCCCGGCTTTTTAAGATGCTTTTTTTGATGGAAAACCATGCTGATTCAGCTTCTTTTTGAAAGATACGTTCACTTGCAGGCCAGCCTGCGGAAAGAAGCGCACAGAGTTTTTCTTCTCCAAAATGGCTGTACAGCGCTTCTGCGTCTCGTGTGGAGGAATCGCTTTCATACAGCACAAAATCCCACAGGGCATCTGTTTTGGAAAAATCCTTAGTGAGGCGGATGCAGCATAGCTCTGCATGGGGAAAGCGTTTTCTTAAAAAAGGCGCGCAGTGGGAGAGTGCCGGCTCTATGATGATGATGCATGCCGGCTCAAAATCTGCCTTAAGGTTCTGAACAAAACTCTCTGCCTCGCGTTCCGGATTGTATGAGGAATGGAGCAGCTGCCCGTCGGCAGAGCAGGTGTCGCTGCCATTTTTTGCTTTAGAAAAAACGATTGTCACGAAAATCAGCCTTGTGTCAGAAAAGCCGCGGCTTCATGCTCTGTCAGCCCGGTACCGGCCTTCATAAGGACGATGCGTTGGGCTGGAGATGTTCCGAGAACGGCTGCAAAACTTTTGCTTATATGGAACCGGAGTAAAGCTTCGTCCGGGTCCTGTTTTGAAAAGAATACGATTTTTATCTCATCATCGGTGCCGCTGTGCGTGCAGTTCGGGCTTTGAAAGAGCGTTTTGCATTGAGCGTGCAGTTCTGTGTATAATGCATTGTGCAGTGAAGCCTGAATTTCTGTATTTGCGTACGCACAGTCCTTGATGGCAGTTTCTGTTGCAAGCTTCAGTGACAGGATAAAAAAATGCGCGGGTGAGAAGTGAAGGCCTTTAGCAAGACTTCCTGCGGTCGGCCTTGTGTTCAGATTCGGCATCTGTTTTGTTTCTGCGACGCAGCGGGCGGCTTTCTCAACAGAAAGCACCGGAGGCTCTTCGTCTTCAAGCAGAGAGACAATCAGGATAGCGCTTCCTACGCGCAAAATGTACAGGCTGTCAATGAGCTGCCTGTAGGCATCGGACAGAATCTGGTAGAAAGGCGTAAGATCTGCGGAAGTCTCAAAAAACTGCCAGCCTGCTATCGGCTCGAGCGTTCCGTCCCAGAAATCTGGTGAAGAGCAACAGCGTACCAGAGATTGTGCGTCCATGCCTACTGCATGCACGGGGACATACGTCTCTGCCGCCGGTTTCAGTATGACGGCGTGATGTACGTGATTCTCTGCTGCCCAGAGATAAAAAGCAGGTGGATTATCGTCTGTGCAGCTACCTAGGTATTGTTCTGCACGGGCAAGCAGCCCGGTTCGTGCGCCTGCTGCTGCCATTATGCCAGACCAAGTTCCTTGAACAGTTTTTTGTATGTCTCAAACTGATCTGACTGAGCAAATTCTGCAATCTTGTCTTCCGGAAGATTCTCCAGCAGCTGATCCATGTAGGAAAGCACTGATTTAATTTCCTGTCTTAAATCACTGGGGATGCCGGGAATCGCCGGTTCTGCAGGTTCTGGTGCTGGTTCTGCATGCTCTGCTGCAACGGAAGCTGCAGCTGCAGCTGCTTCTGTCTCTTCCGCTTGAGGCGCCTCAGCTGATTCCTGCGCTGTTTCTGCCAGTTCATGTTCAAGAGCAGGAATGGTGTCTTCTGCTGCAAGTTCAGCATCTGCTTCTGGTAACAGCGCTTCTTCCTCGGTTGCTTCTTCGGAAAGATACTGCAAGTTATCTTCTGTAAGCGACTGATTTACATCTTCTGACTCAACGATTACATCTTCAACTTTCGGCACCGGAATTTCCTCGGGAAGGGAAGACTCTTCAGCCTCTTCTTCAGGAACGGGCTCGTTCTCTTCGAATACCGGCTCTTCTAGTGATTCTGATGCGAAGTCCATCTGCGGCTCTGTTTCCTGAGCGTAGCTTGCCTGTTCATCTACAGGAATGGTGTCATCGATTGCGCCGAGTACAGAGTTGTCTGAGCTGTCAACGGCTGAGTCTGTAGCTTCAGGTTCGTTTTCGAATGCGGTTTCTTCAGCCGGTGCTGTTTCCTCTGAGGCAGCATCTTCTGCTTCGTGAATGACCGGCTCTTCTTCCGTGAAGGCTGCAGTATTCAGAATGTTATCCATTTCATCGAGAGAGAGGGCGATGGTGTCGTCTCCGTCATCATTTCCAAAGAAGCCGCCGTTCTCTTCTGCAGCGACCGGAATTTCTGCTTCCGGTTCTTGTTCAGCCGGCTCTTCTGATACTGTCGGCTCGGGAGTTTCTTCTATGCTGACAGTTTCCTGTGCCGGCTCAGCTTCTTCTGTGGCGGAAGTATCCTGTGCAGGCTCCGTTTCTGTAAACTCAGGAAGAACGTCGTCATCCTCTGCAAAAGGCGCTTCTGAGTGAACAGCACCTTCGTTCTGCTCGAAAATGACATCGCTGTCATCGGCGAAAGGTGCCGGAGTCGGTTCTTTCTCTGCTGCAACGGGGGCCGGCACTGGCTCTGCGTTTCTGTTCTTTATGGTCTCAAACTCTGTCTTAAGGCTTGCAATTTCATCTTTAAGTTAATGAAGCTCTCCGACAAGCTGCTGCAGGATTGACGCTGCGACGCTGTCTGTCTCCTTAGCTTCCGCTGTTGCCGGAGCGACAGCAGGTTCAGCCTCTGTTTCTGCGATAGGCTCTTCTGCAACTTGATTCTCTTCTGTAATGGCAGTGTCTTCAATGTCGGTGGCAGAAGGCTCTTCTGTAAAGGCAGGTTCCTCGGTGAAAGCCACGTCTTCAATTACAGTGTCTTCGCCACCTGCTTCTTCTGTAAAGGCCTCGTCTGCCGTGTCAGTGACAGCTGGCTCTTCAAAAGAAGGCTCTTCTGCAAACGCAGCGCTGTCAGCTTGAGGCGCTTCGGTGAATGCAGGCTCTGCAGCAAATGCGGTTTCTTCGGTAGCGGCCGGCTCTTCGGTGACAGCTGTTTCTTCAAATGCGGGCGTGTCGGGGAATGCTACATCTTCAACGGCTGGCTCTGCAGAAACAGCAGTTTCCTCAAATACCGGCTCTTCCGGGAATGCAACGTCTGCGAAATCCGCCACGGCTGGCTCTTCTGGGGCCGGCTCTGTGGTAAATGTTACGTCGTCTACAGCCGGCTCTGCAATTTCAGGAACAACAGATGCAGAGCTGTCGCTGTCTTCGAGGCTTACAGACATCTCCATGTCATCGTTTGCAGGTGCAGGGGGTTCCTGTACTGTGCTTCCAGAAGCCTCGGAGGTGCTTCCTGCATTGCTGTCGTCATCATCATCAGAGAAGCCGAATTCGCTCAAATCGACTGACTCCATGTCGCCGCTTCCTGAGCTTTCGTGAGCTTCTTCTGCGGGGGCTGCTGCCGCTGGCTCTTCTGCGCTGTCGGTGTCATCAAAGCCGAATTCACTTAAATCAACGTCCTCTGTTTCGCTGGATAACGGCTCTGCAGCAGCTTCTGAAGCTGTCGGCTCAGAACCGGCTGCGTTAGAATCTGCGTCGTCAAAACCGAACTCGCTTAAATCAACAGACTCTGTGCTCACTTCTGAACTGTCGGCCGGCGCAAAAGAATCTGTGACGGAAACAGGACTGTCGCTGTCGTCAAATGACAAGTCTATATCCAGCGGCTGGTCATCGTCTTGAATAGAAGGGGCTTCTATTGCAGTTTCAGCGCTGCTAGTGTCTGGGGTAGAGTCCTCCAGGCCGAATTCACTCAAATCAACGCTTTCTTCGGCCGGAGCCGCAGCTTCAGGTGCGGGGCTTTCGGCGGCAGGGGCGGGATCGGTGTCATCCTCAAAAACGCCGCCATCGATAAATTCATCAAGAGAAATCTCCTCTTCACCAGTTGAGTTTGACCCGGTAATTTCAGAAAAATCAGGCAGGTCTGCATCCAGCGATACAGTTTCCGGCTCCTGGCTTGTTTCAGCTGTGCCGTCGCCATTTCCTACAGTCTGTGGCGGTGTTTTTACCCAAACTCCGAAATTGTCCAGTTCGTTTTTGTTGTCGTCACTCATGGAGATTCCCCTTCGTATCAAAGAATGAATATTTTATATAAATATCGGCATTGATAGCGTAAATCTATAGTTTGTACCTAGTATACATGAGCTGAGAGTAAAAGTCCATCAGATTTTTTAAGGGGATTTGCATTTAGATTTGCTGAAGAATCGGCGGCAGCTGGCCGATACTTTTAACAATATGAAAAGGTTTCGTCTTCTTTCTGCGATGCTTGCAGGAACCTGTGTCTATGTGCTCATCTCTCTTTGTGGCGGCAAGGATTCAATACTTGCTTCCCGGCAGCTCCAGGAGCAGAAACGTATTTTGACTGGCAAAACAGATGAAATACAGCGGATTCACGATAGGTTGAATCTGGAATGTACTGCGCTGGAGAAAGATGCTGATGTAATTGCCGCTTTTGCCCGAAAGCTTGGTTTTGTACAGGATGGCGAAAAACTCGTAAAAATTAACGGCCTGATAACGGCAGCAGATTATGTGTATGATGCGGGCCGGGTCTCCAAAGCAGTGGAGCCTTTTTTTCTGCCGGAATGGTTCTGTAAATTACTTGGCGTCGTCGCATTCTTTCTGGTCTATGGACTTGAGCTGGCGCGGGATTTGCGTGTCTGGTTGTTTGAACGCAGGCGGGCCGGGGCTGTAAAGGGGATACCTGTATATGATTTGCCACAAATCTGATTCTGAGTCAGCGCAGATTGCTGCTGACTATTTAAAGCGGGGAAAAGTTGTCGTCCTGCCAACCGACACTGTCTATGGTTTTTCAGGCATTGTTGATGGCCGCCATTATTCTTTTCATACTGACCAGAAAATTCGTGAGATAAAAGGCCGTTCGGAAGATAAGCCTTTCATTCAGCTGATTGCCTCTCCGCAGGACTTAAAAAAATATACCCGTGATATCGTGCCTGACGAGATTCTCAGTAAATGGCCGGGCGCGTTGACGGTAATCGTTCATACGTTTCTTCCCGGTGGAATTATAACGACAACCGCATTCCGCTGTCCGGGCGACGAATGGCTTCGGAAAGTAATCAGGCTTTGCGGTGCGCCGCTGTATTCTACGAGCTTGAATCGATCCGGAATGCCCGTTTTGGACAGTGTTGAAAAAATCTCCGATGAATTTGGAAATCAGGTTTCCCTGGTTGTGGATGACGGCTCTAAAAAAGGCGCAGTTCCGTCCACGATTGTGCGGATTGAAGAAGACGGCTCTGTGTCTGTTGTCCGACAGGGAGCTGTTCAGATATAAATCGAGCCGGCGCTTTTGCCGGCTATTTTTTTGTCCAGACGGTATGCTCGCTTCCAGAGCGTGCTGTAGACGGATTTCCTGTGTCGGAAAACAGCGTGTGTTTTGTTCCTGACAGCGTATTGCTGTCAGTAACGTGCAGGTTCCAGTGAATTGGCGGGGCTGTCGGAGCCAGGGAAAGCGCTGTCTCCCGGGGAAGCTGCGGAAAGAACGATGCGTTTGCGTTGCTGCTCTGGGTGACCGTTATGTCCGTGATGCTGCCGTCCGTTTCTTTTTTAGTGACAGCGATGGTTATGTTCATCGAGGCTCCGTTCTTGAAAATGACAAAGCCTTTTCCTCCCCTCAGAAGAATGATTTTGTCGATGTATGAGTCTCCCTGCCAGGTGCCGGACAGCGTTTCTAAGTTCATGCCTGCTGTACCGGCGGCTGCCGTGGTGGCCAGCGGCCTTGCAGGTTCTGCCTTGTCTGCAGGAAAAGCGTCCGGCGCAAGGATTGCCTCTATTGCAGAGCGTGCGTTAACGAGAATCTTGTAATATGAGGCATAATGCTCGGTTTTCTGCTGCAGAAGGCCCGTGTCCGGGTTAAAAACAGTAAACGTGCAGACCCATGCTTTGGAGGGAGCCTGCTCGCCTTCGCTTGTGTCCTCTGAAATCTCTGCGTAAAAGACAACGTGCGGAGCGCGGGTAGTGGATGTATCCGGCTTTTCCTTTAGCGGATCGTGTGTTCCCGTCCGCTTGTCATCGACGCTGATGTTTGTCATGGACTTTAACTGGGTGAGGAAAATATCCTGCGCCATTTTCAGGATGTTTGTTTCCGTGGATTGAGATACTACACCGTAATAGTCGACATACATCGGAGAAGCGGAAAGTGGAAACGTACACAGGAGAAGAAAAAGCAGTGTCGGTTTTCGGAGTGATAGTATCAAATGCACCTCTGGTATCTGTTTGCGGGATGACTACAGCAGACGGCCGCCTGTTGATTTGAAATCCCGTGCAATATCCCTCTGGATATCCCTGTTTTTAATATCGGCACGTTTGTCAAAAAGCTTCTTTCCTTTACAAACGCCTAACGTAACTTTTACGCGGCCCTTTTTCAGGTAAAAATCCAGTGGAATGAGCGTGTAGCCTTTTTCGTCTACCTTGCGCTGCAGGCGTTTTATTTCATCCCTATGCAGAAGCAGTTTCTTTTTTCTGTCCGGGTCATGATTAAATATTGACGAAAACGCATATTCTGAGATGTGAAAGCCCTGCAGCCAGACTTCGCCGTTTGTGATTTCTGCAAATGCGTCGGGAAATGAGATGTTGCCGTTTTTTACGGATTTGACTTCTGTTCCCTCGAGAACGATACCGCATTCAATCGTGTCTTCTACGGTGTAGTTAAAACGGGCTTTTTTGTTCTGGGCAATATATTTTACATTTTCAGCCATGCTGTTAGTATAAGATATCGTCGACTGCAAGGCAAGCAGTCTATAAAGAGTGTCAGTCTATAGGCTGCGGCTCTCACGAAGTGTGGCACTCCGTGAAGCGACGCTTTTAAACGTGCATCCTTTCGTGCGTGGACCGGGCTGTAAGCGGCGCAGTATCCGGGATGGGATGTGCATCTTCTTCTGTACCTTGCCTTGTGCTGGCGGTCTATGCTATTATCATGCGCATGGTGGAGAATAGTATTTACCGGGTGTCGTACGATAAGCGGCGGCAGCTGGAGCATCGCATTTTTCTGGTTACAGCCATTGTTGTGGTTATTTTTGCTGTCATTTCACTTTTCATGCATTTTGTCCTGTATCCGGTTCGCTCCCTTTCTGATTCTATGGCGCCGGATATTCCTGCCGGCAGCATAGAGCTGGTCTCTCCTCTTTTTACAAATCCACACCGGGGCGACGTTGTCCTTATCCGCGGAAGAAATGAAAGCAATGAGCATTCTTTTCCCATGCAGCTTTTAAGCATGGTTTGCAGGTTTGTTTCTGCACAGCAGTGGGAACCGTTCAGAAGTGACTCTCCCACTGGTGAAAAATCAGTCCTCAGACGCATCGTGGCGCTTCCCGGAGATACCATCTACCTGAATAATTACGTTCTGTACGTTAAGCCGAAAGGATCCAGCCATTTCCTTACGGAGTTTGAGCTTACAGAAAGCAAATACAACGTAAACATCAGTGCCGTTCCCGTCCAGTGGGATTTTGAGCTTGGAAGCGCAGGCAAAATGAACGAACTGTTGCTCGGCGAAAACCAGTATTTTGTGCTTGGGGACAACCGTATTGAGTGTTCAGATTCCCGGGTCTGGGGACCTGTAACCAGAAGTGATATTGTTGCCGGCGCTCTTTTAAAATATTTTCCCCGCCTGTACGTGTTCTAATCTTCCGGCTCTAGCGGAATCTCCTCAAGAAAACGGTTCAGAAGAAGAATGCCCCGCCTTGTCAGTGCAAACTGACGGTCGGGTGCTTTTCCTGTAATGCGGGCGAGGTGCATGTGCTGCCATTTTGAGAATAATCCGTCTTCGGCTGACAGAGTAAGCGCATCCTGCAGTTCTGCGTTGAATCTGTTCCTGTAGGCCGCTTCGGAAATGCCTTTCAGCATCCGAAATCCCATCATAAGGTATTCAAACCGCTGAGTATTGCCGCTAAGTTCTTCTGTAGCCCGCGGCGGCTTGAGGTATGCGTCTTTTTTTTGTGGCTGGCTCCAGAATGATTGGTATGCGTGTATGTCAGTTGTGTTTGTCCATCGGAGCCCAGGCGTGCAGCCGGCTTCCCCGTTTTTGCGTGCGTCCCCATACCAGGAACCGCTAGCTCCCGCCCCGCAGCCGATGTATGATTGTAACTGCCAGTAGACGGTGTTATGCCGGCTTTCGCATCCCGGTTTTGCAAAATTTGAAACTTCGTACTGCCTGAACCCGTGCTGTTCTAAGATTCTCCGACCCGAAAGCCACATCCTGTCAGCTTTTTCAGCACTCCAGCGCACGCTCCCGTTTTCTATGCGTCTTGCAAGCGGAGTTCCTTCTTCGACTGTAAGCGTGTACAGAGAAATGTGGTCGAGGCTGTAGCTGGAGCATAATTCTGTAAGTCCCTGTCTGAATGATTTTACGGTGTGAGAGGGAAGGCCGGCTATCATATCGGCAGAGAGCCTTTTTTTGTATTCGGCTGCCCATGTTCGAGAAAGCAGCTCAAGGGCGTCTCTTGATTCTTTCACAGAGCAGAGGCGGTGAACTGCCTGCAGCGCCCTGTCGTCAAGTGCCTGTATGCCGACGGAAATCCTGTTTATGCCGGCGGCCGCCGCGCTTTCGATTGAGGATTCGGTAACGCTTTCCGGATTCATCTCCATCGTGACTTCTGCCGCTTCTTCTTCGTGCGCAAGAGGTGCCGCCCCTCGTATGTGATTCATGATGGTGCAAAGTTGCGCGGGGCTTAGCAGGCTGGGGGTTCCGCCCCCGATGTATATGCTGTTCCAGGCTGCAATCTGGTAGTGTTCTGCATAGAACGCAATTTCCCGGCATACTGCATCGATGTATGCGGATGGTATGGCTTCCCTGTCTTTTTCTCCGCAGCCTCTGTTTCCGGCGCGCTCTTCCGGTCTGCTGAAAAAGTCGCAGTAATCACATTTTTTCCTGCAGAACGGTATGTGAATGTATAACGATGCTCTGTTCATGGTTTCTTTTAGCATGGAAAAGCTGCTTGTGGCAAGTTTGCCTCGTATGTGCTGCCCGGTTTTCTAGATCGGAATTGTGATGGAGAATGCTGTCCCTACGCCTTTTTGACTCTGCACCCCGATTGTCCAGCCGTGGGTGTCGATGATGTTTTTTACGACCGAAAGCCCGATTCCCATGCCGCTTTCGCGTCTTGAGTTTGTTCCGCGGTAGAATAAGTCGAAGATGTGGTCTTTGTCTTTTGTGTCGATTCCGGCTCCGCTGTCTTCAATTTTGACTATTGCGGCGCGGCCTGTTTTTGGCAGTGTGACTTCGTAGGCCGAGATGGTGATGGTGTCATTTTCCTGCGTGTAGCGCAGTGCGTTTGAAAAAATGTTTTCAAGGGCGCGCTGGAAAAGCTGGGAGTCGAATGGTGTCGCAGTTTCCGGACTGATCTGTATTTCTGCGCTCACAATTCGCTTAAAGATGCCGCCTGTAGTCACGGAGGACTCGGCAAATTCTTTCAGGAACGGCAGCAGTTTCTGCATTTTGAGCTGGCTTCTCCAGTCTGCATTGTTCAGCTTTACGAAGTTGATGAGCGTGTCTATCATCGTTTCCAGCTGCGTGGTCTTTGATTGAATGATGTCCAGAGAGCGCTTCATCTCTTCACTGTCGCTGATTACGCCGTCGCTGATAGCTTCCGTATAGCCTTTTATGACGGCTACAGGCGTGCGCAAGTCGTGGCTGATTCCCATTATGAAGCGAGTCCTTCGTTCTGCGGCGTCTTTAAGGGCGAGGCGCATTTTGTCGAGGTTTTCGCTTAATTTGGTTATTTCGTTTGTCGTCTTAAGCTTTTTGCCTGTGTTGAGCGTTACATCCAGCTCTCCGTCGGCAATTCGCTGGGCATTATCCTCTAGAAGCGTGATTGAGCGTGTAATCGTCCGGGAAATATGTATGATGCTGATTATACAAAACAGGACGAATGTTATGAGAAATACCCTGAGAGAGCGCGGTATCATGGGACGCCTTTTTGGCGGCCGGCCCCTTTCCCGAGGAACGCGGCTTATGAGCATGATTTCGGTGTTGGATGCCTCCAGGGGAGGTGTAACCATCTGGTAAAAATAGCTCCGGCTGGTCTTTTTGATGTAAGAAAACAGCGACTCATCATCAATGTTTTTTATTCCCTTAAAATCGGGCATGGTCGTCATCAGAATGGTTGAGTGATCTTCGACGAGCAGGAGTTCTACTTCCGGCGGCATTGTTTTTAGCAGTTCCTGAAGGACAGAGATGTCCCGCTTTGAAACCGGTTCGTCGGAGAATTTTCGTACCTGTTTGTAGCTGTTTATAAGCATGCGCTCTGGACGCGTATACCAGTGATAAATCGGGAGGAATAGCGCGCAGATTGGGGGGACTGCGATAACGCCGATAAGAAACAGCCTGAGCTGATTTTTGATTTTCATCCGCGGTCTCTTATTCCTGTCTGATGACGGGGGCGCTGCCTTTCGGATCGAATACGTAGCCTAATCCGAACACGGTTTTCAAGTATACCGGATTTGACGGGTCAGCTTCGATTTTTCTCCGAAGCCGCTGTACATATACGGCGACAGCGGTGACGTCTCCGTACTGGGCTTTCCATACGTCGCCGTAGATTTTCTCCGGATTCAGGGTTTTTCCTTCGTTTCGTGTAAAATATTCGAGAACTTCGTATTCTTTTGTGGAAAGCGGGATTTTCTCTGAGCCTTTTTTTAAGACGCAGCTGTTCAAAAGAAGCGCATACGGTCCGAATGAGTACGAGGCTTCGGCTGCGGCTGTGGTTTCGGCCTGCCTTCTTAGCGTTGCTTCAACTCTTGCTACAAGCACTCGTGGCGAAAAAGGTTTTGTTACAAACTCGTCAGCTCCGATGTCCAGGCCTTTTATGACGTCCTCGTCCGCGTCCCGTGCAGAAACGATGATTACAGGAATTGTTGCTGTATATTCCTGACGGATTCGTTTAAGGAAATCGAATCCTGACATGCCCGGGAGGTTTAAGTCCAGGATTATTAAGTCGGGCAGCTGCTTTTTTAATGCTTCCAGTCCTTCTTCTGCGCTTCCTGCAATCTCTGTTTGCATGTCTGCTTTCTGAAGGTACAGCGAAATGAGGCTGGACATTTCCGGAATATCTTCTATGACCAAAATCAGTTGTTTCATATAAAAAATCCTCAGCATAGAATAGATGATTTGCGAAAAAAACACAAATGAATTGTTTGTTATTTCAAATTATTTATAAAATCGGAAAGATTTCTTACCGATACTAATATAAAATAAATTATTCGTCGCGGTACTTGACGATTAGGCGAATAGCGGTGAAAATAAGGAGTAATACAGTTATGATTTCAGTAACTAAACTGGATGGTAAAAAGTATTGGTTGAATCCGCACATGATAGAAAGCATGGAAGCAAATCCTGATGTCACCATTTCATTGCTGTCTGGAAAAAAAATAGTTATTACCGATAGTCCGAATGACGTTATCGATCGTATTGTTGAGTATCGCCGCCGGATTGGTATATATAAAAATGAGCTGTAACGGGTAGGGGAGAATAAAATGGATATAGCCACTCTGATTGGTATTCTTGGCGGTATTGTTGCTATCGGCCTTGGTGTTGTTACTTCCGGCGGCTCAATCGGCGGTATTATTGATATTCCTTCCGTGTTCGTTACGGTAGGTGGTTCGTATGCCGCTTTGTTCATTGTTGCTCCGTTAAAACAGGCTCTCGGTCTGTTCGGCATTATGGGCCGCGCTTTTAAGACATTTGACTACGGAGAAAAAACACTTATTCAGAATATGGTCAATCTTTCGGAAAAGGCTCGCCGTGAAGGTATCCTTGCCCTGGAAGAAGGTCTGGATGATTTGGATAATGCATTTATGAAGACAGGCCTCCGCATGGTCGTTGACGGTACGGATGCAAATGTTATCCGCACAATCATGGAAAACGAAATGAGTCAGACTGAAGGCCGCCATATGAGCTGGATTGGCGTTATCAATGCATGGGCTGGATACGGTCCTGGTTTCGGTATGTTGGGTACTGTTATCGGTCTGATTGGTATGTTGAACAACTTGGAAGACAAAAGCTCTCTGGGTCCGAACATGGCTGTTGCTTTGATTACAACCCTGTATGGTTCTATGCTTGCTAACTGGCTTGTCGCTCCGTTTGCAAATAAGCTTGCCGCTCAGAATTCTCAGGAAATGACTGTCATGGAAATGGTTGTTGAGGGAGTCCTTTCAATTCAGGCTGGTGACAACCCCCGTATTCTTGCTATGAAGCTTCTGACGTACCTTGATCCAAAAACCCGCAAGGCAATTGAAGCAGACGTACTTAAGGACTAACCGGTATGGCAAAGAAAGAAAAGAAGGAACCGGAAAAACCGTCAGCGGCCTGGCAAGGTACCTATGGCGACATGATTACGCTCATGCTCTGCTTCTTCGTTATGTTGTATAACCCGTCAGAAGTAGACGTTACGGCGCTTTCTCAGATTGTTGCGTCAATTTCAATTGAAATGAATACCATGGACGAACCGAGCGGCGGTCAGTCGCTGTCGCCGGGACGGCTTTCTGATTTAGGTAATTCAATCAATGCGCTTCCGGCTGTCGAAAAGGGGCATGCGCTTGGCCTTGCAAAAGTAAAAGCAGTGAGCCTCTTTGCGCCTGAAGTAAACTCAGCAAAAATTACGGTTTCCAGTGATGAGCGCGGGCTTGTTATCTCGCTTGCTTCTGATTCATTCTTTGAGGAAGGAAGCGCTGAGCTTAACATCGACGAAACCCGCGATGTGCTCCTGAAGCTTTCGGATTTCTTTGCCGATCCTGAATTAAAGGACAGACGTTTCCGCATTGAAGGTCATACAGATTCAACTCCGGTAAAGAATGAACTGTATCCGTCAAATTGGGAACTTTCTGCAGCCCGTGCGGTTAACGTGCTTCACTATCTTTCTGATTTTGGAGTGGATGAGACAAAGTTTTCTGTGGCAGGGTATGCTGATACCCGGCCGATGTTTTCAAATGAAACTAAAGAAGAACAGGCCTATAACCGGCGTGTCGATATCATAATCCTGGACGAAGGACATTTTTAATGGCCTTTCCGGATAAGTAATTTTTTCTGTAAGGAGTATTGTATGGCAGACGATGATGATATGGGCGGACTTGATGATGCAGGTGGTGACTCAGCTCCCGCGAAAAAAGGCGGCGGCATGGGAGGCGCCTTACCCGGGCTTCTGAAATGGGTTGCAATCGGCCTTGGCGCTATAATTCTTATAGTGACAGTCGTTATCATTACGATGAAAGTAGCCGGTGGAAATACATCTGCGCAGGCTGTGGTTCCAGTCGCTGAAGAATATACGACTCACCGGGAACTGCTTGACTGGTATAACTCATTGGGCTCAATCCGTACGAGAACGAATGAGGCAAATCCTGCGACCGTTATTGTAGAAGTCGTTTTAGGTTACAAAAAGGAAGACAAAGCAACTTCTACTGAAATTACGCAAAGAACTATTGAACTTAAAGACTTTTTGCGCCGATACTTTACACAGAAGACGGCAGATGAACTGCGTCCGCAGAACGAAGAAAATCTGAAGATTGAAATTCGCAATGCGATTAACGACAGCATCTTGAGTAGTTCAAAGATAAAAGATGTCCGCTTTATGCAGCTTGATGTTCAGCGTTAGGCTTGTGTAGGCAGGGTGGAAGGAAGACGGCATGAACGAAGTTCTGTCACAAGATGAAATAGACCAGCTCTTGCAGGCAATCAGTTCCGGCGAGTCCGATACGGACGATTTTAAACCGGTTAGTGATACCCGTAAGATTAAAATCTATGACTTTAAGCGTCCGGATAAATTCTCAAAAGAACAGATACGTACTGTTTCTATCATGCATGAAACATTTGCGCGTCTTACTACGACGAGTTTGTCTGCCCAGCTGCGTTCTTTGGTTCATGTGCATGTAGCGTCGGTAGATCAGCTGACATACGAGGAATTTATTCGCTCAATTCCTACGCCGACAACACTTGCTGTCATCAATATGGACCCTCTGAAAGGAAATGCGGTTCTGGAAATTGACCCGGCGATTACTTTCAGTATGATTGACCGCCTGTTTGGTGGTACAGGAGCCACTGGCGGTAAGGTTAGCCGTGAACTTACTGATATTGAGCAGTCGGTTATGGAAGGCATTATCGTGCGTATTCTTGCGAATATGCGCGAAGCCTGGACGCAGGTAATCGACTTGCGCCCGCGGCTAGGTCAGATTGAGACTAACCCTCAGTTTGCACAGATTGTTCCGCCGACGGAAATGGTTGTTCTTGTCACGCTGGAAACAAAGGTTGGTGAAGAAGAAGGCATGATGAACTTCTGTATTCCGTACCTTACTATCGAGCCGATTATTTCTAAGCTTTCCAGCCAGTTCTGGTTCAGCTCGGTGCGCAGAAGCTCGACTACCCAGTATCTGGGTACGTTAAAAGAAAAGCTTTCTGACGTGGATATGGATGTCGTTGCGGAAATCGGCCGTATCAATATGCCGATTCGTGATGTCCTTGCACTGCGCGTCGGAGATGTCGTGCGGCTTTCAAACACTCGCGTAGGCGATCCGCTTACGCTTGCTGTTGGTAATAAAAAGAAATTCTACTGCCAGCCTGGTGTTGTAGGTAAAAAAATGGCAGTGCAAGTTATAGGCAAGTTAGAAGAAACAGAATCTAACGAATTTGAAGAATTATCGGTTGAAGGAGACGAATCTTATGAGTGATGGAGCAATATCTCAGGACGAAATTGATGCACTGCTTTCTGGAGTAGATGTTGGCGGCGTCGGTTCGGCTCCCGCAGCCCCAAAAGCAAATATAGACACCGCGACACTCGGAAAATTTGCGTCGGGCTTAAAGGATAAACTCTCCGCTAACCTGAACACCATGACTGGTGCAAACTTTTCTGCAGGGGAGCCGACCGTTGAAGTATGCAACCGTGACCAGCTTCTTGCAAAAATCCCTGAAATGGTTGTCGCTGTCATGGCGGACTTTAATGCCGGCCTGCAGGGTGACCACCTGTTTATCCTGTCGCCGGAGTTTTCTCAGAAACTGTGCGGCCTGATTAATAAGGAAGAGATTACTGAGCTTGATGAAATGGCGCTGTCAGTAATATCAGAAGTTGTGTCTCAGCATTCTGGTTCTGAAATTACTGATTTGACTCAGGGCGGAAAGCTTCCCGGTCTGGCTTCAAATCCTGCCGAGGCAGTGCATGTTCCTAAGGCAATGGTACGCATCCCGCAGGGGGACTTTGCGCTCTTTACCTACACTGTAACGCTCGATGGCGAAAGCTATTCCATGTGGGAAGCTGTTTCAAGTGATGTTGCAAACAGCATGGCCGTCTCTTTAGGCGGCGGAGCAAAACCTGCCGCCCAGGCAGCCGGTGGCGGCACGCTTTCTGCTGCTGACATGCAGGGATTGGGTGGCATGGCTATGGGAGCCGCTCCTCAGCAGGCTATGGGTGGCATGGCAATGGGCGGAATGCAGATGGGAGGTATGCCTATGGGCGGCCAGCCGATGATGGGTGGCATGGCAATGGGCGGAATGCAGATGGGGGGAATGCCCATGGGCGGTCAGCCGATGATGGGAGGAATGCCTATGAATATCCCGAATGTTCAGACGCTGCAGTACCCGAATCTTGCAGGCGGTCCTACCTCTTCAGAACAGGGAAATATCGGTCTTATCATGGACGTTTTCATGGAGATGACCGTAGAACTTGGCCGTACCAAAAAGCAGATAAAAGAAATCCTTGGTATGGGCGAAGGCACCATTATTGAGCTTGATAAGCTTGCTGGTGAGCCGGTAGACATTCTGGTAAACCATAAGCCGATTGCAAAGGGCGAAGTTGTCGTTATCGATGAAAACTTCGGTGTTCGTGTTACCGAAATTCTTTCACCGATGGAACGCGTTTCAGACCTGCATTAAAAACTTTACTGCCGGTGTGCCGTGGGAAGCACACTGGCTTTTTTTGGGTGGGGGAAAATGTTTACAAATGCTCGTAAGGTACGGACAGCAGTGCTGCTGCTTCTTGTCGTATGTTTCTATAATCCGGTTGTGCTGTCGGCTCAGGATGCTTCCCCGGAAACTGCCGGCCAGACGGCTCTCTCTTTTTCAACTGATCAATCAACGATTTTACTTCCTCAGTCACAGGCTGTAGAGCAGGCGAAAAGCCCTTCCTCTGTGTGGCTGTTCGTGCGCATGGTCTTTGTGCTTGCGCTGGTCGTGGCTCTTATCTATGGAGTCCTTCGCTTTATGCGTAAGACGCAGACTGTTAGTGACACCGATGACCCCTTTTTGCGTCGGGTAGCTTCTCTTTCGCTGGGGCAGGGGAAAAGCGTGCAGGTTGTAACGCTTTTAGACCATGCTTATATTGTGGGGGTAAGTGACAGTGGCGTTCAGCCCATTGGTGAGGTAACAGATAAAGAACTGGTTGATTCAATGAATCTGTTTGCTGATAAGAACAGCCAGACAAAAAAGCCGCGGAATTTTTCTGATGTGCTGGAGCTTTTTATGCCGATGTCGGGAAGGGGTTCTCCTTCAGGACCGGCGCCGGTGCAGGAACGCATGGACTCATCACAATCTTTTGCGACTGGACCGGCATATGGTCCCGAGGCTTTTAACCCGGATGAATCGATAGAATCTGCAGAACGCAGGGCACATACCAGAGAGACGTCTTCTGAAGGTCGTGAATCTCCGGCTTCTTCAATTTCCAGGCTCCGTAGCCGCTTGAATAACGGTTTTTCGGGAGGAGACGGCAATGCGTAATTGTTTCCTGTTCCTGAAAAAGCCGCTTTCAGTGCTGTTCGTCTGTGCAGCGCTTTCGGTGTGTCCGCTTGCAGCGCAGACTACGAACCGCAGTTCCCGCGGTACCACAGAGATGAACATGAACGTCCGGCCGTCTCAGCTGCCGCAAGTTCCTAACATCGGTATAAACATAACGCAGCCACAGACCGGCGAGCAGGTCGCGTTTTCCGTGCAGCTCCTGCTGCTTCTTACGGTGCTTACGCTTGCGCCGAGCTTGCTTATTTTAGTGACCAGTTTCCTTCGTTTTTCAATCGTCCTTGATTTTATTAAGCGTGCGCTTTCGCTCCAGCAGGTTCCGCCAACAGCAGTCCTTAACGGCATCGCATTCTTTATGACCATGTTCGTTATGTGGCCGGTGTTTCAGGAAATATACGCCAATTCATACCGCCCGCTTTCTGATGGCGAGATTACCATAGAGCAGGCGTATACGCAGGCAGAAGCGCCTTTGCGCATTTACATGTACAATCAGATGCGTGCCGACACGCGGAGCATTCCGCTTTTTATGAGTATGGCGCGCCTTCCTCAGCCGCGGAACCTGGCCGACGTTCCCACTCATGTGCTGATTCCGGCTTATATTTTGCATGAACTTACGGTGGCGTTCAAAATAGGCATTATCCTGTACATACCATTTATCGTTATCGACATGGTGGTGGCTTCAATTCTTATGAGCATGGGTATGATGATGCTTCCGCCGGTTCAGATTTCCATGCCGTTTAAGCTGATTCTGTTTGTTCTGGTAGATGGCTGGGGATTGTTGACGCAGCAGCTTTTTACATCGATTGTTCGTTAAGAGTTCGTAAAATCCGCAATGCTTATAGGGAGGTTTGCAGATGGATATTGGTCAGATTGTAGTGCTGATGCGCGGTGCTGTGTGGCAGGTGTTTATGCTCTGCTCGCCGGTTCTTGGAGCCGCGCTGTTAGTGGGACTTATCGTTGCTATTTTTCAGGCGACTACTTCCATTCAGGAGCAGACCCTTACGTTCCTGCCTAAGATGCTTGTCATCCTTGGCATTATAGCCTTGCTCGGAAGCTGGATGCTCGCTTCAATGCGCGGGTACACCATCAACCTCTTTTCTATGATTCCAGCGCTGGCGCAAAGCTAAGTGTCGTGATGGTCTTGGGGTGGGATATTGCTTGAACGTATCGTAGCGCAGGCACCGGTCTATCTTCTTGTGGCGGTGCGCTGTTTTGCGCTTGTCATGACGCTTCCTCTTTTTTCAATACGTACGGTTCCGCGGATAGCTAAAGTTGCGCTTACCGGCTATATGGCGTATCTGATTGCGCCCCATGTTGATTTTTCTGTCTATGATTCTTTTATCAATGCTGACGGCAGCTTTTCCTTGCTGTATGTGCTGCTTCTGACAGGCGAGGCCCTTATCGGCATCCTGATGGGCTTTTATGTGTCCATTATCTTTTCCGCGTTCAGTGCGGCCGGTCAGTTTTTTGCGTTTCAAATGGGTTTTTCGGCTTCGGAAGTGTATGATGCATTGAGCCAGGTTGAAAATCCTCTTATGGGACAGTACCTGAACTTGATAGCGATGCTGATTTTTATGCAGAATCACTGGACGCAGCTGCTGTTCGGCAGGGCGCTTACGGCAAGTTTTGACTCCCTGAACGCTTTTACGCTTGCAACTTCAACTGGCCCGATAGCGGGCTTCCTCTTAAAGGGGCTTACCGCGTTGTTCGCAAATGCCTTCGTTATTGCAATTCCGATTATGGGAACGCTGCTTTTAATTTCGGTGACCATGGGTGTGCTTTCAAAGGCAGCACCAATGATGAACCTTATGAGCGAAGGCTTCCCGATAATGATTTTAACGACGTTTTTTATTATCACCATGCTTATGCCGCAGCTCTGCGATTATTTTATCCGCGCCTTTGCTGCAGGCTTCTCTCAGCTGGAAGCTTTTTTCTCGGCGGCCGGCGGGGGTGCCCTATGAAATCTGCCTCTTTTTCGTCCCCTGCAGGTTTGAGGCGCGGTACCGGTCCTGCAGGAGTTGTAAGATTGGCAGAAAGTGCCCGTGCAGCCGGCGCTTGTGCTCTTTTTGCCCCGAAAAGAAAACGGCCTCCGCTTGACCTTTCGCACATTGACCTTCAGTGGTTTGCTGCTGAAGATGAAGGCCGCACCGAAGAGCCTACAGAAACAAAAATCCGTAAGGCGCGCGAAGAAGGTCGCGTTGCAAAAAGTCCGGAGCTTGCCTCATCGCTTGTTATGCTTTTGGGCGTTATTACGCTCATCATAGCGGCTCCAACGTATCTTCGCTGGTGTCTTGATATTCTGCGTTACTATTTTACCCGCTGTGCTTCCGGAGACTTTATGCAGGGCGCATTTGCGGCAACGTTTTTTCTGACGCTCCTGAAAATGGTGCTTCCGCTCTCGCTTATCGGGGCGGCCGGCGCTGTCGCCGCAAATATCGTACAGAACCGGGGCTTTATCTTTTCCACCAAGCCGATTGAGCCGCAGTTTTCAAAAATTGCACCGCGTCTTGGTCAGTATCTGAAAAAGACCATCTTTTCGTTCGAGGGTGGCTTTAATTTCATAAAATCAATGGTCAAGATTGGGGTTGTGTCATTGGTTGGATTTCTGATTATTTCAGCAAACCTGCCGAAGATTCTTCAGCTGCTTTCTGTGCCGCATGTCTATCTTGCGCTAAGCCGCATTGCACTCTGTGCCGCTGAAATCCTTGTGATTTGCGCCGTCGTGTTTCTTGCCATCAGTGTGCCGGACTATATTGTGCAGCGTAAGCAGTTTATCGAAAGCATGAAGATGACCAAACAGGAAGTCAAGCAGGAATACAAGGAGCAGGAAGGCGACCCTGAGGTAAAAAGCCATTTGGAGCAGGCACAGCGCGCGCTTTTGCAGCGAAATATGCCGCAGGCTGTCGCCGAAAGTGACGTCGTCATCACAAACCCGACGCATTTTGCCGTTTCCCTGCAGTACGAAAGCGACAAGTACGACGCTCCGCGCGTTACGGCAAAAGGCGCTGATGAGCTTGCGTTCCGGATAAAATCGATTGCAAAAGAGCATGACGTTCCTGTCGTGGAAAACAGGCCTTTGGCCCGCGCCCTCTATGCAGAAACAAATGTTGGTGATATAATTCCAGAAGCGTATATAAGTGCAATAGTTACGATTTATACACAAATTGATTACCTCAATAAGAAAAAATGAGTTGACCGGGTGGGAGAATGGCTAACCGTTTTGGTAAATTTTTGAATATTGTGCAGAATCAGACTGTTGCGGTAGCGGCTATTGTCATCGTTCTGATGCTTTTGCTGCCGGTAACAGGTTTTGTTCTGAATGTACTCATGGTGGCGAACATCGCAGTGGCATCGATTGTGCTGCTGGTCGTTCTTTCGACGCCAAAGGCCTCTGATTTTTCTTCATTTCCCCGTATTATTCTGCTTACGACTATTTACGGGCTTGCGCTCAATGTGTGTTCCACGCGTTTTATCCTGACAAACGGTTATGTCGGCTTTGACAGGTTTGACGGCGACATGATAAAGGGCTTTGCCAGCATCGTGGCCGGTAACGGCGAGCTTGTTACCGGTATGGTCATTTTCATCATTCTGATTATCATTCAGACTGTTGTCATTACAAAAGGTGCGACTCGTGTTTCCGAAGTTGCAGCCCGCTTTGCCCTGGATTCAATGAACTCAAAGATGTTTGCTGTCGACAGTGAGTTGAACAGCGGATCTATCACTGACGAGCAGGCGCGCGAGAAAAAAGCTTCGATTCAACGCGAAAGTGACTTTTACTCTGCTATGGACGGTGCCACTAAGTTCGTAAGCGGAAACGTCAAGGCCGGCATCTTTATCACGGTGATTAATCTTGTCGCAGGCATTATTATCGCGCGCATTCGGCACAGTATGCCGATAACAGGTGTTGGCGGAGCGCTTGACACCTATTCCAAGCTGACTATCGGCGACGGCCTTCTAAGCCAGCTGCCGTCACTTCTGCTTGCGGTAGCAACCGGTATCCTCGTCACTGGCAGTAACAGCGAGGAGCTTTTGGGCGATCAGCTTAAAAAACAGCTCTCTGTAAGCGGGTATGTCTATATCATCGCAGGTGCAATCCTCGTTTTGATGAGCTTTATCTTTCACGACTCGATGGCGCTTGTGCTTACGCTGCTCATTATTGGCAGTGGACTTGGTTTTCTGGGCTTCCGCCTGCTTAGCAGGGAAAAAGCAACGTTTGCCAAAAAGCTTGCCGACGAACAGGCGGCCAAGGCAAAGACGCAGACGGGAAGCAGCCCGGAGGAAGTCAGTCCGGTTGTGCCGCTTGATCCGCTTTCGCTCGAGCTTGGCTATGCGCTTATCCCGCTTGTGGACAAGGAAAAAGGCGCTGAGCTTTTGGAACGCGTTACCCGTATCCGGCGCGAGGCAGCTCTCGATCTTGGCCTTGTCGTTCCACGCATACGCATCATCGACAATATGACGCTCGACCCGAACGAATACAGCTTTAAAATCCGCGGCATAGAAGCAGGCAGAAGCAAAATCAAAATCGGCTACTACCTCTGCATGAATACCGGCGGTGTCGTCGAGGAAATGCAGGGAGAGCGCACGACTGAGCCTGCCTTCGGTATGCCGGCAATCTGGGTTAGCGAGGAAGATCGGGCCGAAGCTGAGCGCCGCGGATATGCGGTCATCGACCCGCCGACAATCATCGCAACGCATTTGACTGAAATAATCAGAGGCCACGCTGCCGAAATTCTTGGCCGCCAGGAAGTTGCCGCAATCCTCAATAAGATTAAGGAAACCAATCCGGTCGTTGTTGACGAAGTACTTTCTGGAGACAATCGGTATACCTACGGTCAGATTGAGAAAGTCCTGCAGGGCCTGCTCCGCGAGCAGGTGTCTATCAGAAATATTGTAGTTATTCTGGAAACTCTGGCAAACTTCGCCATGTTGCCGCACACTAGCGGCCTCTTGGTGGAAAAAGTCCGCGAGGCGCTTGGCTTGCAGATTTGTCTGCAGTATGTGGATAGCGACAGAAAGCTTAGCGTACTTAAGCTTTCCCAGTCTGCTTCAGAGAAGATATTGCAGCACGCGGTCACACCAAAAGATGGTGGTGAGCCGTTCGTCGCCTTCGACCCTGTTGACGACCGCAAATGGATTAGCGCTGTCAGCTCTGCAATCACGCAGGTTCGTGAACGGAACTTCCTGCCGATTATTCTCTGCGCATCCGAAGTTCGGGCGCTGGTGCGCTCTTCAATAGATAGAGACATTCCGGGAGCCGTTGTGCTTTCCATAACTGAAGTGATGGCCGCAGGTCATAACGTAAGTCTGGAGATTTTGGGAGAGATAGATGTACAGTGATGATGGACTCCAGAAAAAGCGTACCATAACGGCACGTAATCTGGATGAATGCAGAAGACTGTTGTTTAATATGTATGGTAAGGATGCAAGCATTCTTGACTATCATACACGTCTTAAGGGCGGCTTTCTGGGATTCGGACAGAGGCAGGTAATAGAGGCAACGTACGTTGTTTCTGACAAGAGTGAGCGTCTGGACTCACTGCGCGGTGATTTTCCCGGTACAGAACGAGGACGCCTTCCGTCAGCGTATGGAAGTGCGTTACCGGCGGATTCCTTTCAGAAAAACCGCGACGAGCTGTTGCAGAAAGCTGGCGTAAATCCGGTCTCTGCCGTTCAGCTTGTCCAGATGAATAAAAAAATTGACAGCCTGACGCAGCTCCTTGAAGAAAAGATGGAGCAGATTTCTGTGGCGACCAATGCTGACGATGCTCATCCGACAATAAAGCGCATTGAAGATTTGCTTGCAGAAAATGAGTTTACATTCTCTTACATCAGTAAGATTACGGCGCGCATCCGAAATGAGTTCCCGCTTGAAAAGCTTGATGATTTTGATGCTGTGCAGAAGGCTGTCGTCGACTGGATTGGCCAGTCAATTCATATAGCCCCGGTCACTCATCATCGTCTGCCGCATGTCATTGTCATTGTCGGCCCCACCGGGGTAGGAAAAACAACGACAATCGCAAAAATGGCGGCGTGCCTTATTCTTACTGCAAAAAATGCAGGAAAGACCCGGCCTGAAATACGGCTTGTAACGCTTGACCATACTCGTGTTGGTGCCGAAGAGCAGCTGCGCCGTTATGGCGAGATGATGAATGTGCCGGTAGACAAGGCTGAATATCCAGATGATGTAAAGAAAATCTTTGATGCCTACAAAAAGTCCCTGGATGCCCTGATTATCGATACCAGCGGCTACAGTCCCAACGACTATGAAAACATTGCAAAGCTCCGTGCGCTGCTCGATGTGGACGGGCTGCATCCCGATGTGTATCTGGCCTGCATGGCAGGAACGAAAGCCCGGGATTTGACCACAATACTTAAGAATTACGCACAGTTTAATTACGGTTCTGTCATCATTACAAAATGCGATGAATCATCGACGTATGGAAATGTAATCAGCGTACTGTCAGATGAAAACAAGAAGATTTCGTATATAACAGACGGACAGCAGGCTGCAAAGAATTTTGAGCGTGCTACTGTTACCCGATTTTTAACTAGACTAAATGATTTCACAATCGATCGTACGCATATCGATGATGTGTTCCCGGAGGAATAAAGTATGGAAGACCAGGCAAAAGAGTTAAAAGAATTGATGGGCTATGAAAAAGCGGATGGCTCAAAGCCTCACAAAACCCGTAGTATTGCCATTACCAGCGGTAAGGGCGGTGTGGGTAAAACAAACCTCTCGGTAAACATGGCGATTGCGTATGCACAGATGGGCAAAAAAGTTGTTCTGATTGATGGTGACCTTGGAATGGCAAACGTCAATGTGCTTCTGAACGTCATTCCTCAGTATAATCTTATGCAGGTTATCAATAAGCAGAAGACGCTTCAGGAAATAATCCTTGATACGGAGTTCGGCATTAAGTTTATTGCCGGTGCGAACGGGTTTTCAAAGATTGCAAATCTTACCGTAGAGGAGCTGGAGGATTTCGCGACTCAGTTCAGCCAGCTCGCTAATGCGGATATCATCATCATTGACACTGGTGCGGGTATTGCAAACAATGTCCTCCAGTTTGTTGCTGCAGTTGATGAAGTGTACGTTGTTACGACACCGGAGCCTACGGCGATTACCGATGCGTATGGCATCATCAAAATTATCACGACAGAGTTCATCGACCGCGAAATCAACATTAAGCTTTTGGTTAATCGCGTTCATTCTGCCGACGAAGGAAAACGTATTTCTGACCGCATTACGACGATTGTCGGTCAGTTCCTGAATTATAAGGTTGATTACATGGGCTTTGTGTATGATGATCCTGTTGTCACCGCATCTGTGTTACGCCAGAAGCCGTTTATGGTGGTTAACCCGACGTCAAAGCCTGCGCAGTGTGTAAAGCACATTGTCAGCAGAATTGAAAAGAGTGAAATTTCCAATGAAGACGGATTTTCGAACTTCATTAAGAAATTCCTGCGTAAAAAATAGCTTCTAAGCTGCCTTAAAGCAGACTATAAGCTTAAAAAAACTTGACCTAACGGCGGTTTTGCCGTAATCTGATAGATGGGAGGAGAAGAAATGATAGCCCCGAAGAGTATAGGCATAGCTGCTGTAGTCGGGTTCGTATTTTCATTTCTTGTTGGACTTTTTTCTGGTATTAGCTTCGGCCATATACTGCTGCGTGCGCTTATCAGTGCAGGTATCTGCGGGGTTCTTGGGGCCGGCATTTCCTTTTTATTCCAGCGATTCCTTTCAGACTCTGCAGACTCGGGCTTCGACACCTCATCCTCTGGTGGAGAGGGCTCTCGTGGTTCCGGTGGTCTTGTAGATATCACTATTGATGATGACGCTCTTGCGGATGATTCCCAGGAGCCCAGGTTTGCAGTAGATAATGCACATGCTATTGTGACGCCTGCTGCAGAAAAAAAACAGGAGCCTGAAGAACCGGCTGCTGCAGGTTCTGTTTCGGAGCGGACTGTCAGTGCAGATCCCGCAGAGCCTGTTCCAGATGACGAGGATGAGCCGGCCCGTCCTGTGGCGTCGGATTCAGCTTCTTCTGCGGCTTCGTCAGAGCCGGCTTTCCAGCCGATTCCGCTGGCGCAAGCTGCGCCGAAACCTCCCGTGGCATCGGGAGTGCAGCCGGCAAAAGCTGGCGGAGCTGATTTGGATGAGCTTCCGGACATCGGTGATTTCGGGTCACCTGCATCCGGGGCGCAGCCTTCAGAAGTAATTAGGGACAGCGATTTTGCGACCGGAGGTTCAGAGCCTCCTGTTTCGCTAGCTTCTACTGGAAGTGCGAAAGGCGGTGTTGCGGTTGAACAGAATGCGTCTGTCATGGCACAGGCAATACAAACAATATTGGCAAAAGAAAATTAGAGCAAAAGGTGTGATTGCATGGAATATATAAAGCCAGAAATTGACGAGCAGGAAGAAGAGAATCTGTGGCGCGAGTTTAAGAAGACTCGTTCCTCTGCACTTCGAGATAAGTTTATTCGTCAGTATATGCCTTTGGTAAAATATGTGGCAGGTAAGGTTTCTGTGGGGCTTCCTGCAAGCATAGAGTTTGACGATTTGGTCGGCTTTGGACAATTCGGCTTGTTGGATGCAATCAATAAATACGATCCTGATAAAAATGTAAAATTTAAGACATACGCTGTTACCCGCATCCGTGGTGCGATTTTCGATGAAATGCGCCAGCTCGACTGGGTTCCCCGCTCAGTCCGCCAGAAATCCCGCGAAATTGAAGATGTCATTGTTGAGCTCGAATCCCGGTTGGGACGTCCTGCAACAGATGCTGAAATCGCAAAAGAAATGAACATGAGCGAGGATGAGTTCCAGCAGACTGTTATGAAAGTCAGCGGAACAAGCGTGCTTTCCCTTAATGATGTCTGGTACTCAGGTGATGATAATGATCATATGTCTATCGGCGACAGCATCGAGTCTCCGTCAAGCATGAATCCTGATGTACATGTAGAACGGGAAGAAGTTCGCAAGGTTATCATTCAGGCTATCAATGAACTGCCGGAAAAAGAAAAAATGGTCATCGTCCTGTACTATCACGAGGATTTGACGTTCAAGGAAATCGGTCAGGTTCTTGATGTAAGTGAATCCCGCATTTCACAGCTTCATACTAAAGCAAATCTGCGTTTACGGGCAAAGCTTACAAATCTGCGAAAAGGAATATTCTAAAAGCATGGTTACACTGGATGTAATTCGTAAGGACATGGCAAGCCAGCTCAAAACAGATCAGGAGCTTCAGAATGTTGAGGTTCAGGCTGATACATTGGACGAGGCTTTAGCGGATGCTGCTGTTCAGCTTGAATGTCATGTAAACAATCTGGAGTATGAGGTTTTGGAGCGGGGCTTTGAGGGATTCCTTGGGCTGGCAAAAAAGCCGTGGCGTATCCGTGCATACCAGAATGCTGACGCTGTTGCAAAGATTGCAAAGGACATGGCTGCCGGCATACTTTCAGAAGAAGAGCTTGCAGAGCAGGAACAGAGCAACGACAGAAACGGCGCGTTCTACATTCACCGATTCGGCTCCGATGTTATGCTTAAAGTCACACTTCCGGTTGGCGAAGGAGTACCCGTTCGCGCAGAGGACATTATTTCTCAGGCGCGTCGCCCGGACAACAAATCGCTTGACGAAAATAGAATAAAGCAGCTTGCAGAAACCGGTACGAATGATGAATATGAGATTATCGGTGAATACGAGCATAATCCTGCGGGAGACGCAATATTTGTTGTCGAAATCGCAAAAGATGAAATGACTGCCACGGTGACTATCAGCCCTCCGATTCAAGGTGGCGCTGACGTAAGCCGGGATATGATTATAAAAGCGCTTAAAAGCCAGGGGGTTAATTCTGACTTCGCTGAAGAAAAGATTGCCCTTGCGGTTGATGCGCCTATTTACAACGAGCCGATGGTTGTTGCCGAGGCTCCCGCGGCCATTGACGGTAAAGATGCCTATATGGTCTATGAGAAAGAGACAGACCGCTCAAAACTTCGTGCAAAGATTACGGATTCCGGACAGGTCGACTTTAAAGAGCTGAATAATATTCAAAATGTTTTTGAAGGAGAGCCGTTGGCTCATAAGGTACCGGCAGAGAAGGGGCGCAATGGACACACGCTCTTCGGTGTCTTCCTTGAAGCTAAAGACGGTAAGGATATTCCGCTGCCATTGGGAAAGAATGTTACTGTAGATAAAGACGGCCTGACAATTCTGGCTGCTACAAACGGTCAGTTTTTGTTTGCAAACGACAAGGTTTCTGTTGAGCCTGTTATGGAGGTTGAGGGCGTTAATATCAAGACTGGTAATATTACATTTAACGGCAAGGTTGTCTGTAAGGGCAATGTTGAAGACGGATTTAATATTAAGGCTAGCGGTGATATTGAAATCTCCGGTGCAGTCGGACGCTGCCACATTGAATCTGACGGAAACATCATCGTTTCCCAGGGTATTATGGGACGCGATGAAGGCGAGATTATCTGCGGAAAGACGTTGTGGGCAAAGTTTATTCAGAACACGAAAGTTTCTGTCGGCGAAAATGTCATCGTAAACGACTCCATCATGAACAGTGATGTAACCGCGATGAAAAAAATCGTCCTTCAGGGAAAGCGCGCTCAGATTACCGGCGGTCATCTTTTTGCTACGGAGATTATCGCGGCAAAGAATATCGGTTCTACTGGCGGCGGTACCGAGACTGTGCTTGAAGTCGGCTATGACCCCAAGGCAAAACAGCGGCTTCTGGAACTGCAGGATAATCAGTCTTCTAATGTCAAGGAACTTGATGAGCTTGAGCTTAATATCAGTGCGCTTGAAAGCATGAAGAAAGCCCGCCGTACGCTGCCGAAAGACAAGGAAGAGAATCTCGCTAATTCTATTAAGCGGCGGGATGAAATCCTCAATGAAAATGATGACATTAACGACGAAATCGCAAAGATTCAGGCGCGTTTGCGTGAGCTTAAGGTCGTCGGTAAAGTCATGGTAAGCGGAACCGTTTATGCCGGCGTCAAAGTGTATGTCCGTGATGAAAAGGACGAAGTGATTGCTGATACAAAGTCAGTCACATTCTTCTATGAAGACGGTTTTGTGCGCCGCGGTAAATATGAAGAACCGGATTTAACCGGAATACAGGGACCTGATGGCTATTCATCCAATTGATTTGCAGACAATGTATTCTCAAATGAACAATGTAGCCCGTTCTGTTGCCAATGCGCAGCAGGGTGCTCAGCTGTCTCAGCAGCTGCAGGAAGGGGCTGTCATTCGTCAGAATCTGGAAAAGGCGCAGATGGTTAAAAAAGCTGCCAATGATGAATCTAAGTCTGGCACTGTAAACGAAGACGGGCACCGCCACTCGGACATGCAGGGGCAAGGTGAAAAAAAACAGGACGCTGAAGAGCCGGAGTCTTACCAGAATAATGAAATCAGAGAATCCTATCTTGGGCAGCATATTGATATAACGAGGTAGTTGTCGTGGGTGTACTGTTCCTGGCTGTTGCCTTTTGTATTATAAATATTGCCCTGTGGGTTGTGTTTTTAAGCAAATTCAAAAAACTCTTTACTGCTGATGATATCATAGCCGATTATCAGAAAGAATTGCGTGGAATGACTGCGGATGTCGATCAGCATGCAAGCCGTACGATTGCCCTTATTGAAGATTCCGAAAAAGAGCTGCGTGCATTAATCGCAGAGGCTGAGCGCAGGATTGCGCTTGCCAGAACGGAATTGGAAAAACAGGAGCAGTCAAAGGCGCTGCTTCAGAAGCTGAATGCTAAAAAGCCAGCTGCGGCTTCCCGGCGTGCAAATCCATACGGTAAGGACGCGGAAGCTTCATATGCGCTGACTTCTGCAGGAAAACGCCAGTCATCAGCGCAGGTTTCGCTCTTTGATTCAGCGCAGGAAGAGCAGGACCGGCCTGAGGTCTTGCAGCCGAACTTGTTTACTGTAGACCGTAATGGTTCAGCCTATGCTTCCGTTCCGGTCATTACGCCTTCTGTTTCTTTTGCGGACAATCCTATTCGTCCTAAAAAAGATTTCAGTGAGCAGGTAAGGGAACTTGCCGCCTTTGGGCACAGTGTGGAAGAAATTGCCCGTGTGCTTGAACGTTCTACTACTGAGGTGCAGTTTATTTTGGATATGGGGGATTAAATAGCAGTATACATATACTTTTATAAAAAAATCAAACATTAAAACAATATTTTGACAATAAAAATATTTAAGAAAAATTACATATAACGCTTTATTAACTAAAGTTTTTTTAACATTTTTCATTGTGTTTTCAAGGTTCATGGTATACAATGCAATTAGACTTTTTTAAGTCGCATTACAGCTAATAGTGCAAAATTATTTTTAGAGAGGTTCGCATGGACGTCCAGTTACAAGAATTGATTGACAAAATCAAGAAAGATGGGGTCGCCGCTGCCGAGACTACTGCTTCTGAGAAACTAGCTGCTGCCGAAAAGGAAGCCGCGGGAATCATTGCCAAGGCAAAAGAAGAAGCGGAAAGTATCATCAAAAAGGCAAAAGACGAAACAGCACGAATGGAAAAAGCGAGCGAGGATGCGATTGCTCAGGCAAGCCGCAATCTGGTACTTGCTTTCCGCAAGAGCGTTGAGGATGAGCTTTCGGCGCTGGTGAACGCAGAAACAGCAAAAGCGTATGATGCGAAACTGCTTGAAAAGCTGATTCCTGAGACAGTCAAGGAATGGTGCAAAAAGACCGACGCCGCAGACGTTTCTGTCCTGTTGGCTGAGAAGGACTTGAAGGAGCTTGACTCCGGTCTGCGTGCCGCTCTGAAAGCTGAAATCTCAAAAGGACTGACGCTCAAAGCTGGAAAATCGCTTACCGGCGGCTTCCAGATTGGTGTAAAGGACGGAGCAGCTTACTACGACTATTCCGCAGAAGCTGTGGCAGACCTGTTCTCAGCGTACCTTAACCCGCGTACTGCTGCAATCATGAAAGAGGCGGCAAAATAGTGAAGCAATACTACCTCATGGCGCAGCTTCCGTCATTTACTGTCAGTGATGACAAGACGGAGCTTCCCATTACGGAAGAATACTTTACTGAACTCTGCTCGCGCTTCCTTGAAAAGGACGACATAAAGACGCTCTCTGAGCTTTCTTTGGAGCCTCCTCGGGAAGTAAAACTGACTGGCTCGGCATTCGTCGATGCCTGGTACGAAAAAGAACGCAGCCTGCGCGTGGCGCTTGCACAGATTCGTGCATTGAACATGAAAAAAAAGTTCGATGCCGCAGGTCTTTCGCTTGCCCCCGATGCGGTTCAGGCAGCACGCACTGCGTGTGGCATGGACAGCCCGCTTGCGGCCGAGCAGTTCTTGAATCAGTACCGTGTCAGCGTTGTTGACAACCTGGCTCCGCTCGACGGTTTCTGTACCGACGCGGTGTTTGCGTACGGCATTAAGCTTAAGCTTGCCCTGCGCATGAAGAAGTTCAACGCAGAGAAGGGTATGGCTTCCTACCACAAAATCTATGACAGAATACTGACAGCTGACGCTGGCGAGACCAAGGTCTCAGGAGAAACGAAATGACGGATACAAAAGGAAAAGTAGTCGCCGTTAATGGTAACATGGTCTCTGTCGAATTCGACGGCACCATCTCCATGAACGAAGTCGGCTACGTTATTGTTGACGGCACAAGCCTGAAAAGTGAAGTAATCCGTATCCGCGGAAATACTGCACAGATGCAGGTTTATGAAATGACAAAAGGCATTAAATGCGGCGACCCGGTGGAATTTACCGGAGACCTGCTTTCCGCAGAGCTTGGCCCGGGACTTCTGGGACAGGTGTATGATGGCTTGCAGAACCCGCTTCCCCTGCTTGCTGAAAAGGCCGGCTACTTCCTGGAGCGCGGTGTCTACGTTGACCCGCTCGACCGTGAGAAGAAGTGGGCATTTACGCCGACTGCAAAACCGGGCGATGTCGTTCGCCGCGGTGAATATGTTGGTACCGTTCCCGAGGGCCCCTTTACCCATAAGATTTTCGTGCCCTTCGACATGTACGGCACCTACACGGTAAAGGAGATTGCTCCTGCGGGCGAATACACGCTCAAAGATACAATAGCAACTCTTACTGACGAGAAGGGCAAGGACTTCAAAATCGGTCTTTCTTTCCGCTGGCCGGTAAAGCGCGCCGTGGACTGCTACACCGAACGCCTGGCTCCTACGGAGACTATGGGCACGAAAGTCCGCCTTATCGACACATTCTTCCCGGTTGCCCGTGGCGGTACCTACTGTATTCCTGGCCCCTTCGGTGCAGGTAAGACCGTTTTGCAGCACACCACGTCAAAGTACGCTGATGTTGACATCGTAATCATCGCAGCTTGTGGTGAACGTGCTGGTGAGGTTGTTGAGACCTTGACCGAGTTCCCTGAGCTTAAAGACCCGAAAACGGGCAAGTCTTTGATGGAACGCACCATCATCATCTGTAACACGTCTTCTATGCCGGTTGCTTCCCGCGAAGCTTCCGTATACACGGCAGTTACATTGGCAGAGTACTACCGCCAGATGGGCTTGAACGTCCTGATGCTTGCTGATTCAACTTCCCGCTCGGCACAGGCTATGCGCGAAATGTCAGGCCGCTTGGAAGAGATTCCGGGCGAAGAGGCATTCCCGGCATACTTGGAAAGCTACATTGCGGCCTTCTACGAGCGTGCCGGTCAGGTTCGCCTTCCCGACGGAAGCAAAGGTTCTGTTACCATCGGCGGTACGGTTTCTCCGGCTGGCGGTAACTTTGAAGAGCCGGTTACCCAGGCAACGCTTAAGGTTGTCGGCGCATTCCATGGCCTTAGCCGCGAGAGAAGTGATGCCCGTAAATACCCGGCCATCGACCCGCTCATTTCCTGGTCTAAGTATCACGGTGTCATCGCTGACGACCGCGTAAACTACTGCCGCAATATCCTTTTGCGCGGTGTGGAAGTCGGCCAGATGATGAAGGTTGTCGGTGAGGAAGGTACCTCGCTTGACGACTACATCGTCTACCTGAAGGAAGAAATGCTGGATGCCGTTTACTTCCAGCAGAACTCCTTTGACGACGTGGACGCAAATGCGACCGTGGAGCGCCAGAGATATGATTTGGCAAAAATCCTCAAGATTCTTGGCTCAAATTTCGCGCTGACCGACAAAGAAGAGGCCCGCACCTACTTCAACGCGCTGCGCCAGAAGTTCCTCGACTGGAACTACACGGTATTTGAAAGCGATGCGTTCAAGAAGGCGGAGAAAGACATTGACGAGCTGTATGCTTCTAAATCGGGCCAGCTGACGCCTGAGGCTGAAGCTTTGCTCAAGGATGGTGAATAAGGATGAACAAAGTATATAGCAAGATTGAATCTATTACGGGTTCTGTCATCACTGTCCGTGCAGACGGTGTAAGATACAATGAGCTTGCAGAAATCACCACCCGCTATGGCAAGTCACTTGCCGAAGTCAACAAAATTGACGGCGATTTGGTTTCTCTGCAGGTATTTGCAGGCGGACGCGGTGTTTCAACAGGCGACGAAATCCGCTTCCTGGGACACGAAATGCAGGTTTCCTTCAGCGACAACCTGCTCGGACGCATTTTCTCCGGCTCTGGCGAGGCACGCGACAACGGTCCGGCTCTGGCAGAGAATCTGGTTCCCATCGGCGGTCCCTCTGTAAACCCGTCAAAGCGTATTCTGGCAAACAGAATGCTCCGCACGGGTATTCCGATGATTGATATGTTCAATACATTGGTTGTTTCTCAGAAGCTTCCGATTTTCTCTATTTCAGGTGAGCCTTACAACCAGCTGCTTGCCCGCATCGCCATGCAGGCAGATGCAGACGTTATCGTTCTGGGCGGCATGGGCTTGAAATATGACGACTTCCTCTTCTTTAAGAAGACGCTGGAAGACGGTGGCAGTTTAAGCAAGACAATTATGTTCATGCACACTGCAGCTGACCCGACGGTAGAATGTCAGAAGATTCCTGACCTTTCGCTGGCAGTTGCCGAGCAGTTTGCCCTGCAGGGTAAGGACGTTCTCGTTCTTTTGACCGACATGACAAACTATGCCGACTCCATGAAGGAAATTGCCATTACGCAGGAACAGGTTCCGTCTAACCGCGGTTACCCGGGCGACCTGTATTCACAGCTGGCAGCCCGCTACGAAAAGGCCGTTGACTTTGCCGACTCCGGCTCTGTTACGATTCTTGCCGTAACGACTATGCCGGGCGACGACGTTACCCATCCGGTTCCTGACAACACCGGTTACATCACCGAAGGTCAGTACTACCTGAAAGGCGGACGCATTGAGCCATTTGGTTCTTTGAGCCGCTTGAAGCAGAACGTCAACGGAAAGACACGTAAAGACCATCGCGCTCTTATGGACGCCATGATCCGCCTCTATTCTTCTTATAAAGACACTGTGGAAAAGAAGTCCATGGGCTTTATGATGAGTAAATGGGACGAAAAGCTGCTCAAATACGGCGAGCAGTTTGAGAAAAAGATGATGGATTTGTCCGTCAACATTTCTTTGGAAGAAGCCCTGGATTTGGGATGGAAGATTCTTGCAGACTGTTTTGACCGTTCAGAAACGGGTATCAAGACAGAACTTCTGGATGAATTCTGGCCGAAAAGTGCGGAGTAATGCATGGCGAAGATTAAGCTGACAAAAAATGAGCAAAAGGCACAGAAAGACGCGCTGAAAATGTACCAGCGCTATCTTCCTACGCTCACGCTCAAAAAACAGCAGCTTCAGACCGAAATCCGAACGATTGACGCAAAGGCAAAGGCCGTCCGCGAACAGCGTAAGCAGCTGGAAAAAGAATTCCAGGTGTGGATAAGCGTGTTCGGCGAAGCGGATGCCTTTAAGCCGGGGATGGTTACCGTCCGCAACATCAAGAAAGGCGTCGGCAATATCGCCGGCGTGGCAATTCCTGTCTATGAGGGGGCCGAGTTCGGCCGGGGCGACTACGATTTGTACAGTACGCCGCTCTGGATTGACCTTGCCGCTGACCGCATGGAAAAGGCGCTTTCCCTCGACCTTGAGGCGAGCGTTCTTGATGAGCAGGTACGCCTGCTTTCACAGGAACTGCGGACGACGACTCAGCGTGTCAACCTGTTTGAGAAGGTAAAGATTCCTGAGGCGAAACAGAATATCAAGAAAATCTCTGTCTACCTGGGTGACCAGCAGGTCAGTGCTGTCGTGCGTTCAAAAATCTCCAAGAAGAAGATTGACGCCCGCAACGCAGCTCAGGCTGCCGAAAAACTGGCAGCAGAGAAGGGGGCATCAGCATGATAGTTCCCATGAAGAAAGTCGCTTTGGTCGTGCTTGAAAAAGAACGGCGCGAAGCGTTAAAACAGTTGCGTAAGCTCGGTGTGGTGCAGCTTGAGGAGCTTCAGGGCTCTTCTGATGAGCTTGCTTCATACCGCGACCAGAACAACAAGCTGGTAAAGGCAATTTCCCTGCTTTCTGACATCAAGGTCTCAAAATCGGTCTTGAAGAATCAGAAAAAGCTTGAAAAATCTGCTGCCTTAGAGCTTGCTGCGAAGGTCGTATCGCTTACAGAGCAGAAAAAGAACTGTCTTGACCGCATGACGGCAGACAGAAACGAGATTGAGCGGCTGAACGGCTGGGGTGAGGTGAATCCCGCTGAGCTTGCGTCTCTTTCAGAGAAAGGCGTGTACCTTTCGCTCTACGAGATTCCGGCCGCAAAATATACGCAGATTGGCGATGGCGTTAAGACGCTGCTGGTAAGCCGGGACAAGGCGAAAGCCCGGTTCCTTGTGATTTCCGACAGTGCCGATGCTGAGCGTCCGGCGGTTTTGCCGCCTGAGGCATTCGCCGTCGTGCTCCCCCGATGCGCAGTCAGCGAGCTGAAGGCTTCCCTTGTGGATGCTCAAAAGCAGATTGCTGACATCGACCGCGAGATTGCTTCAGACGTACAGTATCTGGAGGCGCTTAAAGCTTGCTTACCTTCGCTTGCGAAAGACATCGAGCTTGAAAACGCATACAGCGGCATGGGGTACGAAAGCAAAGCTGTGGCAGATAAGGCTGAGGATGCAGAAAAAGCCGCTCCGGCAGTGCCGCTTGCCTGGGTCACTGGCTTTGTACCGGTGGACGACCTGGCTGCCCTGCAGTCCTATGCAAAAGCTCAGAGCTGGGCGCTTGCTGTAAGCGACCCGGCGGAAGACGAGTTTGTGCCGACTAAGCTTAAGAACAACAAGCTTGTCAGCGTGATTTATCCGCTTACAGACTTCCTTGATGTCACTCCGGGCTACCGCGAGTTTGACATTTCGGGCTGGTTCCTGCTCTTCTTCTGCATCTTCTTTGCGATGATTTTCGGCGATGCCTGTTACGGCGCCTTGATTGCGCTGGCCGGCCTTGCCGTCCTTGTAAAGAGCAAGAAGGGCAGCCGATCGCTGGGTGTGCTGGTGACTATGCTGGGCTTCTGTACCATGCTCTGGGGCATTATGACCTGCTCTTGGTTCGGCATTGAGGCAAGTAAGCTTCCGAAAGCACTTGTCGACCTCTCCTTTGCGCCCTTCTCGGCGGCAAAGAGCGGAACGGATGTGGCAAACACAAACCAGAAGATTTTCTGTTTTGCGCTGGCTCTTATTCAGCTTTCCGTCGCCCACTTAAAGTGCATGGCAGCAGACCGCAAGAGCTTAAAGTTCTTCGGCGACATGGGCTCGCTCTTTATGATCTGGGGCATGTTCTATGTGGTCATGAATATGGTTGTTGACAGCGCAAAATATCCGCTTTCCGACACCGGGGCTGCAATCCCGATTTTCGGTGGAGCATTGGCGCTGCCTTCAAACTTCCCGCTGATTTCTCTCGGCGTTCTTGGATTGGGCTTCCTCTTGAACTTCATCTTCGCAAACTACGAGGGAAGCGTGGGTAAGTCCGTGCTGGAAAGCGTAAAGAACATCATTTCCGTCTTGCTGGGCGTGGTAAACCAGTTCAGTGACATCGTTTCCTACATCCGTCTGTGGGCAGTTGCCCTGGCTGGTGCGGCTATCAGCGGCACGGTCAACACAATGGCAGGCCCGATGTTCGGAAAGATGGTGATGATGATCTTCGGCGTGGTGCTCTTGGTATTCGGCCATGGCTTGAACATGATACTAAACCTACTTTCGGTTATCGTTCACGGCGTGCGCTTGAACACACTGGAGTTCAGCCAGCACCTGGGCATGACTTGGAGCGGCCAGAAGTTCCGACCATTTTCGGAGTAGCCGAAAATGGTCAAACAGAAACGCTGTGCGTTTCTGTCGCCCATTTTCGGACTAACTGAAAGCAGACAGAGGCGCGATGCGCTTCTGTTCAGGGCAAGAGCATAGCTCGAGTCCTTAACAATGAAACAAGGAGAATGTAATTCTCCTCTAAATATTTGTATAAAACGACGGCGTAAGGCCGTTAAGGAGTAATTATGAACTGGGGTATTTTAGGCGCAGGCTTGGTAATGGGTATTGCTGCTATGGGTAGTGCAATCGGTATCGGCATCGCAGGTCAGGCTGCAATCGGAGCGTGGAAACGCTGCTATCAGGCAAACAAAGCCGCTCCGTTTCTTCTGGTTGTTTTTGCTGGTGCTCCGCTTACACAGACAATCTACGGCTTTTTGCTGATGAACACACTGAAAGCCGCTGCTGCTGGTGCTGATACAGCCATGCAGCTCTTCTACCTGGGTCTTGGCATTGCATGTGGTCTTGCAATGTGCATGTCTGCAGTTTCTCAGGGCAAAGCCGGTGCTGCAGGCTCTGACGCTCTTGCTGAGACAGGCAAAGGCTTTACCAACTACATCATGGTCGTCGGTCTTTGTGAAAAAAGAGAAGAGCTAAATCACTATTATAAAATGGTGTTATCAGACCTGAAAAAACTTGATGAAGCCGAAATACAAAC
>JAILRG010000038.1 GCA_024698325.1 Treponema sp. | reverse complement strand
GTGCAATGGAGTTACAGGTCTTCTTGCAATTATTGAAAACGAAATGCATCTATCTTGGCCGCATTAAATAAGGAAATCGGTATTACATCGAAATCATCGAAGAGCAGGCCTTTAGTCAGGCTGATGAGAAGGGTCCGATTTTTACGGTGCGGGTACGAAAGCCTAATAATCAATAAGAGTGTTTAAAAACAAAACAGCTTCCAAGGTTCATCACTAAAGGGGCTGTTTTTGTGTAAGGAAGAAATCCGAAAGTTTGTTAGTTTTCTGAAGTAACAGCTGATGTTACGGCTCCGGCAATTCCGCCAGCGCAGATTCCTGCTGCTACACCCAAACCGAATCCTGTCATAGCTGAGCCAACAATTCCAGCTCCTGCAACTGCTGCAACAGTTCCGGCTCCGCCTGCGCCAACCATGGCTCCGATGCCTCCTGCAAGAGCAGCACCCTTAACAGCAAGTCCAACACCAATAGCAACGCCAACACCTGCAAATGCAATTGCACAGACTGCTCCAACGGCAACTCCGACTACTACACCTTTCCAGGTTGAAGAAAGACCGCTGAACCAGTCAAAAAGTCCACCGCCAGAAACTGAATCAAGTTCCTGATCCGTCAATTCAATGGTTCCGGTTCCGTTCTGTTTTGTAGATTCTCTTACCTGCTCTGCAACAAATTCGCACTGCTTCTGAAGCTGTTCAACTTCGAGAGCCGGATTAAATGCATGGAGGGCTTCAAATGCCTCTTCCGGGTTTGAGGCTCCTTCTACGATTTCAGTGATTTTCGATACATCAACTTTGTCTTCAATTTTCTCATAATCTGTGGTTGAAACACCATTTTGAATAAATACTGTCTTTAACTCTTCTTTTGTCATAAATTTTCTTCTCCTGAAATAGGCCCTGCAGGATGTAGGGTAAATGTTATGTGAATCAGGAAATCCAAGGATGGATTTCCTGTTCAAATATTTATACGAAGGACAATCGAAAAGGGCTAATTTTTTTTGCTATTTTTTCATCACAAGCGAATACAAGACCGGAATCAGAATCAGCGTGATGAATGTGCTGGAAATTAATCCGCCCAGAACGCCGAGTCCGATTGGTTGAACCATTGCCGCACTTCCTGTTGTGGTAAAGCTCATCGGGAGCATTCCGAGAACTGTGGTCAGGGTTGTCATCAAAACTGGGCGTAATCTGCTTGCTCCTGCCTCAAATGTTGCTTCATTTAGGGATTTTCCACGACTCACCAGAAGATTCGTGTAATCCACGAGGATGATTCCGTTGTTTACGACGATTCCAACGAGTATTACAAGACCCAGCATCGTCATAATTGAGATTGACTGACCTTTCAGGAAGTAGGCGAGAACAACCCCGATGAACATAAAGGGAATTGTCATCATGTTGATGAGCGGTGCCTTGAAACTTCCGTAAGTGCCTGCCATTACCCCGAAAACCAGAATCATCGCAAGGAAAATGATTATTCCGAAAACGCTTCCCTGTTTCTGCATTTTCTGCCATGAGCCTTCGTAGCCAAGTGTGACCGAAAACGGAATCACGCAGTTCTCTGAGACGGGTTTTTTGATTTTTGCCTCGACTTCAGGGGCGTTCGTTCCGTCGGTGATGTTTGCGGTGCTATGGCGGATATTTGGAATAGAGATGTGCGAGTTTACGAAGTAAACTCGGTAAGGTCAGCGTAGCTGACCGACGTGTTACGGCGGTTATCTAAAGTAAATGCATGCAAGACAATCCTTTGGCAAAAGTAATTTCTCCCCTGCGAGCCTCCCCGGACAAGGGATTGGAGCAGCGCCGCAGGCGTACTTTGCGAAGCAAAGTATGGAGCGCGTAAGACGCGGAACTGCGGAAAGCCCGGTTTTTGCCGCAGGCAAAAATGGCCCCAGAAATATAATATTTTGTTACAAAATTTCTTTTTTTCGTGTTATGCTTAAAAGTGACCTAGGAGGCCTTTTTTATGAAGAAAATGCGAAAAACTTTTTGTGGATTTTTTCTGGCACTTGTAATGCTGACATTTTTGAGCTGCGGGAAGAAAAGCGCTCAGTATTTTAAGCTTTGGAATGACTGCGATTCATTAAATGCATTGATTGAATATGTTGAGGACGTAACAAATAAAAAATCGCCGAACTATATTCCGGTTGAAGACAGAATTGCAACCTTTGATATGGACGGAACTTTTATCGGCGAGCTTTATCCTTCATATTTTGAATACAATATGCTGGAATACCGCGTGCTTGAAGATCCGGATTATAAGGATAAGGCTTCTGAAAGTGAAATTGCTGTGGCAAATGCAATCAGGGATTTTGTTCGTAACGGAAAGCCGCTCCCGGATCATTTTGATTTAATTCACGGTCGTGCAGCGGCAAAGGCTTATTCAGCTTTTACAATTCCTGACTTTGATGCCTATGTCAAAGATTTTGCAAAAAAGACACCAAACGGTTTTGAAGGGATGACTTATGCTGAATCATTCTATAAGCCGATGCTGGAAGTTTTTGATTACTTGACAGCTAATGGTTTTACTTTTTATGTAGTTTCCGGTTCTGACCGTTTTATCTGCCGGGCACTTGTAGATTCTCTTGGAATTGCGTCTAACCGCGTTATTGGAATGGATGTGCTTTTAAAATCTGATAATCAGGGTGATGAAGAGGGCTTAGACTACACTTTTAAGACCAGCGACACTCTTATCAGAACTGATGTGCTTCTTATCAAAAATCTAAAAACAAACAAGGTAAAAAATATTGCCCAGGAAATCGGAAAGGTGCCGGTTCTTTCCTTTGGAAACAGCGGCGGTGATTCTGCAATGCATAACTTCTGCCTTTCAAACAAAAAATACAAGACCCGCGCCTTTATGCTGATTGCCGATGACGACGAAGACGACCACGCCAACCGCGAAAAAGCCCTAAAGCTCGGGGAGCAGTGGAAAGAAGCCGGCTATGTTGTAATTTCCATGCGGGATGATTTTAAGACAATTTACGGCGAAAACGTGAAGAAGGTGGAGTTTAAATTCTAGAGGATTGTTCGACGGCTTCTTTTACAAGTGCATAGGCTTGTTCGAGGCGGGCAATGTTCCAGGCAGCGTTTGCGGGACTTGTGCTTGGCAGGCAGATGCATTCAAGTCCGAATTGTTTTTCGTAGCGTTCGGCGCAGAACTTTTTCCACAAATTAAATGCAGTTTTTCCGGTGCAGAATACCCGGCTGATTTTTGACTTTTCAAAAAGCGGGGTAAAATCATTGGGAACTGCATTTTTTATGCTCGCGTCGGATGCTCCGTGGATATTGCAGGAAGAAAGTACGTCCCAGAGCGCGATGTGATGGCGTAAAAGAAAATCACGTCGCTCTGTGATTGCTGCATTTCGGTCTGGTGTATTGTTTGGAAGGGAGAGGGGAGCATTAAAAACGGAAGGCAGCACCTTCCAGAATCTGTTTTGCGGATGCATATAGAAAAAACCTGCTTTGCGGCTTACCGGAGAAGGCATAGTTCCCAAAAGAAGTACCCGGCTTTCTGCGTCCCACACCGGCGGAATTTCGTGAATTACGGTATCTGACATTGATTTATCTTAGATATAAAAATTGCTTGTGTCGAGATATAATCTTGCGTGTTATAATTAGTCATGCACTTTGTAAACGCAAAATCAATTCTTACGCCTCATAGCATGAACATATACCGGGGATGTTCGCACGGGTGTATTTACTGCGATTCGCGGAGTAAGTGCTATCAGTTTACGCATGAGTTTGAAGATCTTGAGGTAAAGCAGAATGCGGCGGAGCTTCTGGAGGAGGCACTTCGGAAAAAGCGCAAACGCTGTATGATTGGAACGGGCTCTATGTGTGATCCCTACATTCCGGCGGAAAAGGAACTTTGCCTTATGCGGCGCTGTCTTGAAATTATTGATAAATATAATTTTGGGGCAACACTGATTACTAAATCTGACCTTGTGCTCCGCGATCTTGATATTCTTAGGCGGATAAATCAGAAAACTAAGGCGGTCGTTCAGATGACGCTTACTTTGCACCTGCAAAGGTGCGTAGAAAATCAGTAAAAAGACATTTCCCTCATTTCCCGCCTACCAGCCCGTAGCTCTTTTCCGTCAGTTCACACAGTTTTTCAAAATCAGTCGCGGCGGTGAGAAGGACTGTAATCCAGTGCTTTTTGTTCATGTGCCAGGCGGGGAAGATTGATTTTTTGTCAACGAGGTTCGAGATTTCATCCTGGCTGGCTTTCATGTTTACGACCCAGACTTCATCGTCGCCGGTAAGACCTAGCTGGCGGTACTTTATCCTCATTACAAGCGCAAACCATTTTTCGTTCGGGCAGCGGAAAACGCAATAGTCGGGTGTGTCCGGCCAGGGGTAATCCGGCTCAGCTCCAAACTGAGTTTTAATCCAGGCGATATAATCGTCCTTCAGGTCGCTGGTTTCAAAGCATTTTGATTTGATTTCATCAATAAGCTGCTGGACTTCTTCGCGAAGTGAAGCTACAAAAGGGCCGTGTGAATTCGGCATGTCAAAGAGGGCATATTTTTCGCCGGTAGCTGAATCAAAAAGATGGACGGTCAGACTCTGTTCGGAAAGCGAAAGAGTGATGTCTGCATTGAATGCTCCTTTGGAAACTGTCTGGTTCATGGAGTAAGAGTTGTCATCAGTTGTCGTAAAGCCAGATGCTTCCAGAGAATCCTTCTTGATTTTTGCAGAGCGGAAAATATAGCTGTAGTCCATAATTTACGACTCGTTTACAAGTTTTCCTGTCATGTGTTCAATTTCAAGTTCCAGACACTGAACTCGCGGCAAGGCGCTTTTTAGCTCTTTTTCAAGATATTCCTGATCATCTGTAAACTTCTGAACCAGCTTTGTACAGATTTTGCGGGTGAGTTCCAGGTCTGTAACGAGGCAGATTTTTCCGAAGACAATTACGCTGTTGATGTTCAGCGCCCATTCGCCTTCTTTGCGGTAGCCTGAATCATATACACAGAAGCTTGCCTTGTCGTAATTCTTGATGGCGTCTATTTTGTGTCCCTCTTTTGCACCGTGGAAGTAAATCTTATTATCTTCTTCGCAGTAAAAGTGGGACATTGGAAGTCCGTAAGGGTAGCCGTCATCGCCGAGCAGCGAAAGAACACCGCGTTTTTCGTTTTTCAAAATCTCTTTGCACTCAGCATCACTAATCTGCTGCTTGAATCTTCTCATTGGTCTGAACATAATTTTCCCCTTACTTCTTATTTATAAAATACAGTCCTGTAAGGCAGATGGCAACTCCAAGCACTTTATTCCAGTTGATTGCTTCATGATAGCCGATTAGCCCTACAAAAATCAGCACGATTGCAAGAATCGCGTTTGTAGTGACAGAAAGCGTGTTTACTTTCCAGCCTGCTTTGTAGGCAAAAATAAAACCAACTTCAAGTCCTGTAATTACAATTCCAAGTACAACCGTTGCCCAATTTGTGTGTCCGAACTCTTTAAGGATGTTTCCGCCCTTTGTGGTCACAAAAAATGCCAGTGCGGAAAACAGCGTTGCCACCGCATAAGTGATGGTCATGCTTGCGTAGGTGTTCATCTGCTCGGGGATTCCCTTTGCACAGATCTGATAAAGTGTGTTTGAAAAAATGATGATTAAAAGCGGCCAGATGTAATTGAACATGGACGTCTCCTTTTGAAAGATTGCCCATCTTCTAAGACCTAATGATGAGGCCGAATGTTTTAAGGATGATTCCCGCACA
>JAILRG010000033.1 GCA_024698325.1 Treponema sp. | reverse complement strand
TGTCATCTCATCATTTGCATAGCGCATAAGGATATCGACGCGTGCAAAGAACTGCTTCTGAGCCTTGAACTCGTTGCTGAGCTTTTCTTCCGGTGTAATCTTGTGTTCACGGACGATGTACTCGTTGATGTTGTTGGGGTTCACGCCAAACTGAGAGTCGCTTTCAAGGATTTTCTTTGCAGCACTGTTCCAGCTAGTCCACTCGCCGGGAGTAAGAATTGCCGGTACCAGCTCTGCCTTGATGCGCTTGAAGTCGCAGCTGTTGTCAAAACTGCGGATGATTGTCTTAAGAGTCCATGCCTTATCATTCTTGATTTTCTTAATCATGTCCTCGCGGTTGTCGAATCCGCCGTCCTTTGACTTTGTCGTTGCCTTGATGACCCAGATATGCTCTCTGGGAAGCGGCTGCAGTGCATCGATAGCCATTTTGAGTGACATTTTCTTCAGCTCCGGAACGCCACCGAATTTGATTGTCAGAATGTCGTTCTCAACCTTGCGGATGATGCCTACATGCCAGGTTCTGTGGAATACGAAATGGCGTACGTCAAATGCGATGTGCTTTTCGAAATCGCTGATGGCTTCAAATACGTTGCGGAAGCTCTGATTCAGATTTGAGTTGCGGATGTATTCCTCTACATGGCTGTGGTCTGCGTATTTTGCGCGGAAACAGTCGCTGATTTCCCTGCGTGCCCAGTTGTCTTTCGGGTCGATGGTCAGGATTCTCTTAAGCAGGTCGATTGCGATGTTCCAGTTCTTTGCATCCTTGTAGTAGCCGTACAGTTCCTGAAGGAGCAGTGCGCTCTTGTCTGCGCTGATTGTCTTTGCAACCTTTCTCTGCACCAGCATGAAAAAGTCAAATTCCTGCGGAATCAGGGAAACGAGCTTTGTCCAGACGCTGCTTACAGCGGTGATGTTCTTTGCGTTGACATAGCGCAGCAGAGCCTTCTTGTAGTAGTCAACGGCAGCATCGGTATTACCGTTGCTTTCGTTGTGTTCGGCAAGCAGTTTAGCAATATCAGCTTCTTCAAAGTCAATCTTTACGATTTTTTCGTAGACATCCCAGATTTTGTCGGTGCTGTCTTTGTCTTCGTTATAGCAGCGTGCAAGCGTACGCAATGCGAACTTATTGTTGGGGTCTTCAAAGAGAATGCTCTCGCACAGATACATTACGACAGGAAGTTTGTGATTCTTTTCAAAAATATCAACAAGTGAATTGAGCGCGGTGTTGTCAAAAGTGCCTTTCTTTAAGCCGAGCATACCTGAAATGTACAGGGCGATTATGCTGTCACGGGAATGTGAAAGCTGCTCGTCGCAGACGGCCTTAATTTCGTCGATGCAGTCAGTATTCTTTGCTTCTTCAACGATTCCTGCTAACTCAATCAGGTTGTTCTTTGTGTAATTACTGATTGCTGCGCGGGTCCATGTCTCTTCCTTGAGCATGTCCTGTACTTTCTTTACAAGATCTTCCGACATAAAAATCTCCTATAGTCTCTTTTCTCGGCTTTACGCTCTTTATTTTACGTATAAGTCGTAAATATTCCTGTCCAGAATCTTTATCCGTAATAATATCTCGTTGATTTTCTCGCCGCTGTTTTCCGTACGGACGTAGTGGTCAATCAACCAGAAATAAACATTTATGAGTTTCGGAGTCAGCGTACTTGCGTTGCATGCCGGGTCCCGTAACTCATTTTCCCTTGCATATATGTCCTGCTTCAGCTGACCGACTTCGTGACTCCTCAGTTCCCGTTTGACATTAAAAATGCCGTATAAGACACCGTATACAGGAATCCATTCCTGAAGAGCTGCGCCGGTATAGCCTTTTTTCTGTACCTGCCGGATCAGACAGCAAATCAGCTCCGAATCAAGCAAAGCTAAATCGACTTTTTGTGCGTCGATAAAAAAAGCTTCGCGGAACAGAACTTTTGCTTTCTTTTCTTCTCCGCATAGTGCATAGCAGTCTGCCATCTCTGCAAGAATCTGGGCTGACTGTTCGGCAAGAATATTCCTGTCTTTCAGTGTTTCCAGGGCAGTTTCGTATTTTCCGAGCTTTTTGTAACATAACGCAATCTTGCAGCGAAGCTCGGCCTGCTTCATGGGGAACTGTTCGTTTATCAGTGATGTAAAGCTTTCTAGCGCTAACGAAAAAATTCCTTTCTGCAGGGCAAATAAGGTTCTGTCCACGGGTTTCTGGCGGGTTAAAGCCTGTAAAAAAGCTTTCCATTGCGTCAGCAATGCTTCTCCGCGCTCAAAAACGTCCATGTTCGGGAGAATTCGTATATATCCGGCCCAAAAAGAACAGCACCAGAGTGCAAAACTGACTTCCTGATTGTCCAGGTCGTATTCCAGCACGTCTGTTAATACTCTTTTAGCCTGAGATATATCTCCTTGTTCGAGAAAGCTGTAGGCTTTGCTCAGTCCCTCATCTGACCCCATACGATATGATTTTCATTATAACGGTTTGACTGTTTTAGTCAATAAAAGAAATGTAAGAAAAGGGGTAAAGTTTATAATGCCTTTTCTATAATCTGTCAAGTTAAATTTTACTTTAAATTTTTATTTTTTAGGCGGACAAAAGGCCTCAGACCGCAGGCGTAAAAAAGCTGATAGTTTACAACTTGGCAGACATCTGATATTATAATAATGATAATGAAAACACCACTTTTGTCACCTTCATTGCTTTCAGCAGACTTTTCGGACTTGTCTCATGCATTTTCCCTTATCGAAAAAGAGAAGGCTGGAGCTGTGCATATTGATGTTATGGACGGACAGTTTGTACCTCAGATTACCTACGGGCAGCCTGTAATCCGTTCCCTGCGCAAATGTACAAACCTTCCGTTCGACGTTCATCTGATGGTGGAAAAACCGGAAAATATGGTCGAGTCTTTTGCGGAGGCTGGAGCTGACTGGATAACATTTCATTTGGAAAGTACCGTACACGCTGACCGCCTTATTCATAAAATTCATGATTTAGGAAAAAAAGCCGGTATCTCGATTGTGCCGTCGACTCCTGTGTCCATGCTGCAGGAAGTGCTTGCGGATGTGGATTTGGTGCTGGTTATGACCGTGAATCCCGGTTTTGGCGGACAAAAGATTTTGCCTCGGTGCGTGGATAAAATCAGGACTTTGTGTGAGCTGCGCAAGGAAGCCGGCTATTCGTATAAGGTGTCTGTGGACGGCGGTGTCAACGAACATACGCTGCAGACGGTGCTTGATGCGGGAGCTGACATCATCGTGTCTGGCTCTGCGTTTTTTAACGGCTGCCTGAACTGGGGAGCGCATTCATGAAAAAAGCGGGAATTGCATTGGCTTTTTTGCTTGCGCTGATTCCTGTTTTTTCTGAATCTGCTGGCGGAAAGGCCGAAACTGCTCTGGTACAGGGGTTTAATGCCTATCGGAACGAAGACTGGCATTCAGCCATGATTTTTCTAAGGCAGGCTGTCACTTCTCCTTCTGTGTCTACAGACGAAACGTGGTATATGCTTATTATGTGCGAAATGTATGCGGGGGAATATGCTTCTGCGCATGCAGACTGCGAGCAGTTTTTTAAGCTTTTTGCCTTCAGCCGGTATGCGCCGTATGTGCAGTACCAGGAAGGCCGCTGCCTTCATTTCCTGAATCAGAATGAAAATGCCGTACTGGTGCTCAGTGATTTCTGTCATCAAAATCAGAATAGTGAGTTGTACGCTTCTGCTCTGTACTGGATTGCGGAGTCTTTTTTTGCAGAATACAATTATGATTCAGCCCGGGCGCTCTATGAAAGAATTGTCTCTGATTTCCCTGCAGATTCAAAAGTTGGCGCCGCTCAGTATCGTATAGAGGCAATTGACCAGCGAAGCCGCGAAGAAAAGCTTTTGTATCTTCTGAAAGTTACAGGGGAAGAAAACCTTGCTTCCCGGGAAGAGTATGAGCGGCAGCTCCGTCAGTACGAGGCGGAAGATAAACTGGGGCTTCGCCAGCAGCTTGCGACTGCGGAGGCCCGTATTTCTGAACTGGAGCAGGCGCTTGCGGCGCAGAAGGCTGCCGGCGTTATCGTGCTTCCGGCCGAAGGACAGGGGGTGCATGACGTTGTGCAGCCTGTTGCCGCTTCAAAGCCCGCCGCAGGTGAAGCAACCGCTACTGCGGCGCCGACTGCAGTGGAGGAAGACGCTGAGGTGCTTGCCTTAAAGCGCAAGGCCCGCCAGTTGAAATACCTGCTTGATGAGCAGAAGAGTATGGAGGAAGCAGAATGAACCATGTGTCAAAACTTCTTCTGTTCTGTGTCTTAGCTTTTGGTGTTGCGCCTCTCTTTGCTCAGGAAGGAGGTGTCGTTTCTGAGGAAACTGTCCTGCAAGAAGAAACGCAGCCGCCTCTTTCTAAGGAACAGCAGAAACAGCTGAAAAAGGAAGCTAAGCGGGCAGCTGCAGAAAAAAAGAGAATCGAAAAAATTGAAAATAAACGCAAAAAGAGAGAGAGAACAGATTCTTATCTTGGGGTGGTGTATCTGCCGGTGCATAATTTTGAGCTGCGGCGTGGAAATGTGGAGCTTGTGCTCCGTGGCAGTACCGGTTCCTTCAATTTCTATGCGGTAAACAAGCGTCAGACTGCAGTTCCCGTTCTCTCTGATATTGATGACGCCAGTTCCTCTTATTTTTCCGTTCTGATTGATGGGACGGAGTATCGTCTGAATCATGATTCGGGCATTTCGCCGGAAGTCCGTGACCTTGAGGAAAGCGGTCAGCTTGCGTATATGCTGGAAAATAAGATGCAGGTCGTCATTGAGTTTATGCCAGTAGCTTCTGTCCCGGGGGCTTCTGCAGACATGCTGCGTCTTACTGTCTATACGACGAGTCTTGCGCCTAAAACGCAGACTGTCGCTGTAAAAGGCCTGTTCGATACCATCCTTGGCGAGAATACGGATTATCATTTTCATACGTTCAGCGGCCGGCATATCGATGCTGAGGCGCAGTTCCTGCCGAAAGACGAGGAAAAATGGCTTGTTTCGACGAACGGAAAAACTTCGGTTCAGTTCCTGTTTGCCGGAAAAGCTGGCAGCGCGGTGGAGGCAGTAACGGTAGCCAACAGGGATGAATTGAAACGCTCCCGCTGGATTCCGCTTATAAAGCAGGACAAGGGCTTTAACGGTGTTATGGTCTACAATAATTCTGCGCTGGCAGTCTCGTGGCCGGAATTTGAGCTTGAGCCGGCAAAGACAAAAACAGTAACCATGTTCATTGCGCTTGCTTCCGACGGCGAAGAGCCGAAAGGAAATGTATTCCTTGAGGGAGTGACAGTCGATCCTGCGGCAGAAAACCAGGAAGAGGCGAAAATTGATAAGACCGGATTTGTTATCAGAAAGCCGGATGTGGAATTCATTGTTCCCCCGATTACGGATAAACAGCTGGATCCCGCGTATATTCAGCAGCTTATCGATAGAATTGACAGTCTGCAGTCGGACCCGAAGTTAGTTGACCGTACTGAGATTCGGCAGCTGAATGCAGAATTGGATGCAATCTTAGCAAAAATAAGGCAGCAACGCTGATATGGCACATTCACCGTTAATATCTGCGCGTTCACTTTTACGTCGGCGCAGTTTCGCAAAAGCTATGACTCTTCTCGAAGGTTGCGAAGATATGTATCGCGACAGTTTCGATTACTGGATGACGTATGGCATAGCCTGTCTCTACGGCCGGGACTTCAGCTACGCAAATACCTGCTTTAAGCGCGCCCGTAAAATCCGGCTGATGGATACAACGCTCTTATTGTGTCAGGCAGTCGTATTTTTGTGGCGGGGCGATACGGAGCAGGCCATTCAGTATTATCTTGACGTGCTTGACGGGGATCCGGAAAACAAGATTGCGCTGAAGGCGATGGAGTTTATCCGCACCAAAGGAAATTTCGAGATTATTCGTGAATGGGATGCAAGCGGTAAGCTAAAGGCTTTCTATCCGCCGCTGGGAGTAAATCCTCTTACCGTAACGAGAATTCTCTTCTCGATTGTGCTTGGGGTGGGCATTGCGTTCGGAATCCTGCATGTAACGCATCCCCGGCCGATGGCGCAGGGGCGTGCGGATTTAAGCGCGCTTACGCTTACAGTTGAAGAAAGCCGTAACGCTCAGGAAAAGGACTTGTCCGGCGGTGTGTATCACTATATTATGACGGACAAGCAGATTCGCGTGTCCTACGATCTTGCCAGGCAGTATTTTCAGGATTTCCGGGATAATGCCGCTCAGGTCGAAATCAACCGCATATTGAACTCCAATGCGTCTGAGGCGATAAAAGCAAAAACAAATATGCTCTGTACATATATCGAGGAGCCGACATTCGATACGCTCCATGATAATTACAGTTATGCAGATGTTGCTTCTGACCCGCTCTTGTATCTTGGGTGCTGGGTAAGCTGGAGCGGTCGTATTACAAATGCGGCGCAGGAAAACGGTGCATTCTGCTGCGACCTGCTGGTGGGCTACGAGAATATGCAGCGGGTTGATGGCATCGTTCCGCTGTATTTTGCCAAAGCTCCGGAGCCCGAAATTGAAGGCGACCGGGCGGTAACAGTACTGGCTCAAATTGGCGTTGAAAACGGAAAACTGATGCTGAACGGGCGGTCTGTGTATCAGCCGCTTAGAAAGTAGCGGAAAACACTTTTTTTCAAAGTAAAATTGCAAAAAATAGACTGATTTACGCCTATATATAGTATGGGTGGGAAAGGTGGTGAATCATGGGAGAAACAAAAGAAGTTTCGCCTGAAATGGCGGAAAAACTAAAGGCTTTGGAGGCCGCCCGTCTGCAGATTGAAAAGCAGTTTGGTGCAGGTTCTCTGATGAAGCTTGGAACGCAGGCTGATGCTTCGTCTATTGATGTTGTGCCATCCGGCTCAATTCTGCTTGATGAGGCGCTGGGCGTCGGCGGATATCCGCGTGGCCGCATTATCGAAATGTACGGTCCTGAAAGCTCTGGTAAAACGACGCTTGCGCTGCATGCTGTTGCTGAGGTACAGAAGCTTGGCGGCATTGCAGCTTTCGTTGATGCGGAACATGCGCTCGATCCGGTGTATGCAAAAAATCTTGGCGTAAATATTGATGAGCTGTGGGTAAGCCAGCCGGATACCGGAGAGCAGGCGCTAGAGATTACGGAAAGCCTGGTCAGAAGTGGCGCTGTCGATATCGTTGTCGTAGACTCTGTCGCTGCCCTTACTCCGCAGAAAGAAATTGAAGGCGACATGGGCGAATCTCAGATGGGCCTGCAGGCTCGTCTTATGAGTCAGGCGCTTAGAAAGCTTACGGCAATTGTTGGTAAATCAAAGTGTATTATTGTCTTTATCAACCAGATTCGTATGAAAATCGGCGTTATGTTCGGCAACCCGGAAACAACGACCGGTGGTAACGCACTTAAGTTCTATACGTCAATTCGTCTTGAAATTCGCCGCATCGAAAGCATCGATGCAAAAGGTGAGGATGATGCCGTCGGTAACCGTGTGCGCGTAAAGGTTGTAAAAAACAAGGTTGCGCCGCCGTTTCGCAAGGTAGAGCTCGATATTTATTTCGGCAAGGGTGTAAGCGCAACAGCTTCTCTGCTCGATTCTGCAGTTAAACATGGCTTAATCGACAAGAAGGGCGCCTGGTACAACCGTGGCGAAGAAAAAATCGGTCAGGGAAAAGAAAATGCACTTGCATTCCTTGAGCAGAACAAGGATTATGCGCGGGCGCTTGAAGTACAGCTTCGCGAAGAGCTGTTCCCCGGTCAGATTCTTAAGACAAAAGAAGGCGTGCCGGTGTATCCGGATCAGGTAAAGGCCGCGAAAGCTGCTGCGAAGGCTGCAAAAGACGGTAAGCCTCAGGCAGATGACACAGTAAGCGTTACGAAAGCCGGCGAAGCTGCCACGAGTGCCGCTGCAAAACCCGCAAAAGTAAGCGCATCTGACGCTCTGTTCTAGGCTGCATCGTATGGCTTTTGTCGTTCTGGGGCTTGGCTCGAACAGGCCCTGGCAGGGAAAAACGTGCATTACTCTCTTACAGGAAGCGTGCGAAGCTCTTTCGGCGATTCTTACCGGTATGTGCATATCCTCCGTGTATACGACAAAGCCGATGTATGTAGAACATCAGTCTGATTTTTACAATATGGCAGTCTGCGGTACTGTCAGTGATGAACTGACTCCCGCAGCGCTGCTTTCAAAAATACACTGCATAGAAGCGGCATTGGGACGCGACCGCAGCAGGGAACTTCGAAACGGCCCCCGCAGCATCGATATAGACATTGAGCTTTTTGGTTCTGCCCGTGTTTGTGAGCCTGATTTGGAAATTCCGCATCCGCGGCTTATGGAGCGTGCGTTCGTCCTTGTTCCGATGTTTGAAGTCCTTAAAAAAACAGGCGAAAATGGTGGCCGTATAGGAATGGAGCTTTATTCTGAGCTTTGCAAGGCCGCTGAATCTGTTAGCGCAAGCGGCGTTACCTTGTACGGGAGTCTGTAGCACCTGTTCAGGTTTTTTCCGGCGTCTAAAAATGCTTAGGTTTTCCGTAAAACTGCCGACCATATACAAAAAGGGGAGTGGTTATATGGAATCGCAGCAGGAAATTGTCATTTCGACCGCAGAAGCCGACGTTGAAGAATCTCAGCGTGTAAAGCGCCGTTATACGGTGGGCGAGTTTGAAGGCCCGCTAGATTTGTTATGGACGCTTATCCGTGATAATAAAATCAATATTTATGACATTCCGATTGCTGAGATTACCGAGCAGTTCCTGGAATACCTTGATTTTGCCTCGCAGGTAGACTTGGGGGATCTGTCTGAGTTCTATAACATGGCTGCCCGCCTTGTCTACATAAAAAGCCGCATGATGCTTCCGCAGGAAGTTCAGATTGATGACGGCATTGAGTTTGATGATCCGCGCGAAGAGCTCGTTGATAAGCTTATTGAGTACCAGAAGTTCAAGAAACTTTCTGCACTTATGGAAGAGCGGGAAGATCAGAACGAATGGAGCTTTGAGCGCAAAAAAATCCAGCGCGTGCTTCCGTTTGAGGAAGAAGAGTTGTGGGAAAAGGTTGATACATGGGATTTACTGCAGCAGATGCAGAAAATCTTCCGCAATCTGATTACGGCATATTCAGATGAAAAAATTCTGGATATGTATGAGGAGATTTCAGTAAACGAGAAGATTACGCTGATGAACGAGCTTTTGGACGGAAAAGGCGAGTGCATGTTTACTGATTTGATAATCCGTCGTGGAAATGAAATGGACGTTATCTGCGCGTTCATGGCAATTCTTGAAGCCGTAAAATTCAAGCTGGCTTCGATATACCAAAATAAAATGTTCGGAGATATAAAAATATGCCGGTACAAGGCAGCGTAGAAACTGTGGAAGACAAGAATACTGAAAATACTGAGGAGCAGGAGCCGATGAACGTAAATCTTGAAAAAGAGACGGCTCTGGTAGAGGCAGTGCTTTTTCTGGAAAGCGACCCGCTTAGCGTAGATACAATCGCTTCTATATCAGAGCTTTCCAAAGATGTTGTAAATGAATGTATTGACCTGTTAAAAGAAAAGTATACGGCAGAGAATTCCGGTATAGAACTTTCGATGATTACAGGCGGCTGGACGCTGGTGCCCAAAAAGGATGTCTGGGACGTGCTTAAAGAGCGGTACGGAAACAAAAATGCCGGTAAGCTTTCTCGTTCTGCAATGGAGACGCTTTCGATTATTGCCTACAAGCAGCCGATAACCCGTGCTGAAATTGAAGCAATCCGCGGAGTCCCGCCGGATAATATGATACGCACGCTCGTGGAACGTCAGCTGATTCATGAAGTCGGCCGTAAGGACGCTCCCGGCCGCCCCTGTCAGTTCGGCACAACCAAAGAGTTCCTAAAATTCTTCGGCTTAAACAGCATTGCAGATCTTCCTCAGCTGGACGAAAGAGAAAGCGAACGTTTCGAGCTTGCCCGTTAAGTGTTTTTTTACCATCTGTTGTGCTCTCTCATAAAAAAATTGCTTTATGCATGGAAATCTTATATAATGCTTAAAGTATGCACAGTCTTGAACACAACGAAGAGTATTATACTGTCCACGGAAAAGACGTGTACTCTATCCAGAGTATACTCGTTTCCCTCAATATTCCTCAGACCGATACGGTCTATGCCGCTTGCGCGAATGACGTTGTGCGCTGGGCGTTTACCTCTTCATTTTTTTTTGAGACAGCATCAAATGCTCCGCTTGAAAACGGCGCAGAGGCAGTTCCTCTTTCTGACAAAGACGCAGCGGCTGTCGCTGCAATCAATGCGGAAATTAAAAACTACAAGGATGCGGGCACAACTATCGCAAATCAGGAGCGCATAAAGACGTTGCGCGTGCAAAAAAAGGCACTGCTTGATAACGCAAAGAGCGCCAGCGGAGCTAAAAATGTACTTTTGTACAAGAAAGTGCTTTCGCTTTTAGACAGCCGCATGGTCGCCGAAAAGCTTCCGCAATTCGGCTCGGTGCGCTGGCCGTTTAAGGAGCAGATGCCGTATTTTACTGCCGGGCTTGAAGAGTTTGCCGCAGCCGTTTCCCGCGGGGAAAAAACGGCGATTACCGGCGGCCCCTGTTTTTTCAGCGAGCACGAAGTCGACATGATACTCACGTTCCAGGACGGAAGCCGCAACGTGTATGACTTTACCACCGGCCGTTTGTCTTCGCCTGACGAAGATGGTAAAAGCGACGAAAAGCTTACCCGGCAGGAAGCCTCGCTTGCTGTCGACGTTTCGTTTAAGACGGAAAAAAAACAGCTGACTGCCGAAGAATACGACAGCATTCTCTATCTGTTCGAGCTTGCTCAAGCGACCGGTTCGTGTCTTACCGTGCCTATTGTCGATGCTTCGTATGAAAAATACATCACCGCCATGTTCGCCTCGCTTCCGGAAAGTGTGCAGCGCCTTGCGCACGAGCGGTTCCGCGAAATCGCGCATCCGATAATCGCTTTGTATCGCGAGCTGTTCGACTTTTTTAAGAGCCGGTACCCCAGCGTGCAGTGCGTGATGATGACTGGCGAAGATGCAGAGCTCTTGGAGCTGTACTACAAAAAGCGAGAGCCTTTTGTGGAAAAGCCTTCGGTAAAGCGCGGAATCTCAAGCATTCCGGAAAAGTTTGAATCAGTGAAAGACTACATTACGCTACCCGCGCTCCCGTTTTATCTGTTGGGGGTGCAGCACGTGCTTGAAGTGGACTATCTTGGCGAGGCAGACTCATTTATCAAATGCCGCCGCATGCATAAAGGCGAGATGCAGCTTTCTGCGCTCCTGTACCCGATAAAAATGAGCGCCGACGGCTGGCGCAATGTCTTCCAGACCGAGCTTCAGTACAAGGAGTTTATCGAAAGGAGCGCTTATGGAACGCGCTAAGCGACATACGTTTTTGGTTCTTGCAGTTTTTCTTGCCGCGCTCTCCGCTTTTTTCTGCATCCGCAACAGAGACGAGCTTTCTTTTCCGCCCACGCCCTATGTGGAGCTTGACTCGCCGTACCTTATCCGCGACACGTTTTCATCCCGCTACATACTCGACAAACAGCGTACGCGCATTCTTGTTGTTGACAAAGCGACGAATACCGTGCAGACCGTCTGGCCGCAGCGTCAGAAAGGCGCTGACGTGTTCTACTATGCCGACGAGTTTATGTTCGACGAAAAAGGCTTTGTGTATGTAAAAGAGGGCAGCTGGAACGGAAACTGCATTGCGCGCGAAGCGGTACTCGTCTATGACAACGCCGGCCGCTACCTCTGCACGGTGCTCGACACGCATTATGCGGAGCTGGTGAACAAGCACAAAATGCATCTGCTTTCGGTACGCGACGGAAAGCTTCATTATGCCGTGCGGGAACAGCATTGCGTCGTCGTCGCTTCGTACGATATTGAGCGCAATACCGAATGGAAAAAGGTCGTCCCGTTTGACAATGCCTTTGATTTTGTGAGCGATATGACCGAAGACGAGGCTGGAAATATCTACCTGCTTGATAAGACCGGTGCTCTTTTCATGCTTAACCCGGATAAAACGCATTTTGACCTTGTCTACCGCGCTCCATCCGATGAGTTTCCGAACTGGATAGAGGCAGATGGTGCCGGAACGCTCTTGTATACAGACTTGTATGCAGACACTGTAGTCCGCCTGAACGTGCGGAGCGGGGAAAAATCGGTTGCCCTCACTGAGGCCGGTTCGGTAACGGTCACCCCGGTTCCATTCTCCAGTTTGCAGAATCCTCTTAAAAACAAGACTATGCGCACCCGGCAGGTGGTGCTGATTTGTGCCTTTGCTGTCTTCTGTCTGAGTGCTTTTTTTGCGTGTATCCTGCTTCTGGTGGCGTTTTTTAAGCGCAAAATGCATGTGATTCAGCG
>JAILRG010000139.1 GCA_024698325.1 Treponema sp. | reverse complement strand
AAGACGCGCCGCCAGCGTTCGTTCTGAGCCAGGATCAAACTCTCCATGATTATTTCTTAAGCTCAAAAGAGCTAAAGATTATCACAAATCATCGACCCTAAGCAATTTTCTCTAAAATTGATAGGATTGTCTGGTAAAGCTCCTTACCAAGAAGTTTTACCCTTTAGGCTAAAATCAGAAGATTTTAGCTGATTTAATCACCTATTATTCGCTGGAAAACCTTATTTTTCGTCTTCTTTCCCTTCACTTTTCGTTTCAAATAGCTTTTGCAGTTTTGCCGTTGTCGTTCGCTGTAGCGGTGTGCTGTAGCGGCGACGAATGAGAATATATCACAACTCACCAAAAACTGTCAAGTAAATATTTTTATTTTTTTCAAAATTTTTTCTTTTTTTTTCGTTTCTGCTAAAAATTCCATTTTTTTGCACTCAAGCATAACTTGCTGTTATAAAACAGAGTATTTATCGAGCGCTAAAGAAACCTTTACAGCTTGCCACGCATTATCCAAGTATCTTAATCATTAAAGAGGTGATACTTTGAAAAAAACAACTGTAACGCCTGTGCTCCTATTGATGGCCGCAGGTCTTTTTGCCCAGACTCACAAGCCTTTACCGATGCCGCCGGATGGATTCGGAACGGTACCAGATGAAAAAGCCCCGGAACTGTCGGCTTCCGTTACCGTTACGAAAGCGAACACCAACAAAACGCTGGGAGCGGAAACGCTTAAAACGACAAAACCGGATGAAAGCGTACTCATTATAAAAGACGGAGCCTCGGCACAGGCTTTAAAAACTGTGTTTGAAAAAGCTGGCGGCGACGTGACAAACGGCGGTCAGAGTAATTTCTACGGCCTGAACGCTGCGGTCGTTACACAGGATGGAAGCCTGCTTACTCTTAAGGATGTAACCGTGACTACCGACGCAGAAGGAGCAAACGCAGTCTTTTCAACCGGAGAAGGCTCCTGCATTGCGATAAAAGGCATAAAGATACACACCTCTAAGAACAGTTCCCGAGGTCTGGATGCAACCTATGGGGGTACCATTATTGCAGAAAAAGTTGACATTACTACAGAGGGGGCGCACTGCGCTGCTTTTGCAACCGACCGCGGCGAAGGCACCATCACGGTCTCAGGCGGAAAGGCGCTCACGCAAGGCGACGGCTCTCCAGTAATCTACTCAACCGGAGCAATCAGTGTAAAAAACATTACCGGCACAGCTACCGGCGCTGAAATTGCAGTTATCGAAGGAAAAAACAACATAACCATTGAAAACAGCACGCTTACAGGCGGCACAAACCGCGAGAGAGGCTCCGATGTAAATGCTGCCATCATGCTGTATCAGAGCATGAGCGGAGACGCAGGTGTAGGAACAAGCCTGTTTTCCGCATCGGATTCCACGCTCACCAGCACGGCTTCAGGTCCGTTCTTCTATGTAACGAACACGAATGCAGAAATCAAACTAAAGAATGTCACCATCATAAATCCTAATGAAGTACTGATTCTGGCAACAGGAAATGAAAGCGAGCGCGGATGGGGACAAAGAGGCGCAAACGGAGGAACCCTTTCGCTGACAGCATCACACCAGACGCTGAGCGGGGACATCGTAGCAGACGCAATCAGTACAGTGTCGCTTGTCTTCGGAGCTGGCACAAAATACACCGGAGCAATCAACGCCGCACATACCGGCAAGGTCAACCTGTCGCTGGCAAAAAAAGCCGTGCTTACGCTTACGGCAGATTCCTACTGCAATGCGCTCGATGTAGAAGACAACTCATATAAAAACATAAAGACTAACGGCCACACGCTGTTTTATAACAAGAACAACAAGGCAAACAGCTACCTGCACGGACGAACGATTCTGCTTGCAGACGGCGGTAAGCTCTGCGGCATAGACATGCAGTTCGCGTCCCTGGACACAAAGGCTTCCGCGTCCCCCGCAAATCCAGTTGCACCGGTATCCCCTGCTGGCGGCATGAACATGAAAGCTCTTTCTGTAACCGGCGTCGTCGCAGTCTCCGACAATGAGGTAACGCTTACCACACAGGACGGCACCAAGTACACATTAAGCGTTATGGAAGCGCCTTCCGGAAAAGGCGGCATGAACGGAAACCCGCCGGCTCCTCCGAGCGGCGGCCCTGACGGCAGCATAGGCGCCCCCGGCGGAAACATGCCAAACGGGAATCCGCCAAACGGGAATCCGCCGAGCGGCAAAAACGGGAAAGGCAAACACGGAGAAATGCCAAAGCACATTACGCTTGAAGACTTACAGGCGCTTGCAGGAAAGCAGGTGGAAGTAAAAGGCATGATGATGCAGGAAAAGCTTGTCGTAATGCAAGTAACCGAAAAATAACGGTATTCCGCGGGAGTTAACAGCTCCCGCATTTTTTTTCATTCCAGAGCGCATTGCCAGCTATTTCAGGCATACTTCACAAGACATGATTAAAAAAAAAGAAAACTCCCTGAGCTAGTCAAGGAGTTACAGCCAACTGTCGGACTTGAACCAACCACCTGCGCGTTACGAGGGCGCTGCTCTACCAGATGAGCTAAGTTGGCGAATGACGGTACTATAACAAAACGACCGGAATTCGTCAACCTCCCCTGCAGGTAAGGCACACATTCAGCCCACGCCTCAGTGAGAAAGGCTACCGGCGGACGGCAGTGCGGGTATCAACGAGGCGGCGCATATCAATAATGTCCGGGACGATGATTACATTGTCGAATACTTCAATCTTGTGCTGCTTTGTCAGCTTCGTAACTTCTTCCTGAGTCACTTCCTGCGGCAGTCCTGACCAGTGCGCGAGGTCCTGTACTGACAGATTAAAACGGCGGGCATGATCCTGAGGATTTGTCATCGGATTCAGCTCATCAAACATCAGGAACACATCGCAAATGCGGGCCTGAACGTCTTTAATGCACAGAATCTTAAAACGCCGGTGCTGGTCATAAATACGCTTGCAGAAAAGCTTTAGCAAAATAAGAGCCAGCTGCGGGTTTCCCATAATCAGCACTTCAAAGTTTTCCTTGTTGAACTCCAGGCAGGAAACATTCGTCTTTGCAAGACACGTCGCCGACCGCGGAGAATTATCAAGGATTGCCATTTCGCCAAAGAATTCTCCCGGCTTAAGGATATCCAGATTTTTATTGGCTCCGTTGATGCATTTTACAAGCTGAACGTCACCGCTCTGGATAAAATAAAAGCTGTTTCCCGGTTCAAATTCAGAAATGATGACCTGCCCCGGAATGTATTTTTTGGAAAAACGCTCGAATGCCGGAAGCGAAAAAGCCTTTAACGCGGGATTAGCAGCTGTGCCTGCCTCTGCAGCTGCCAGCGCCGCATTTTTTGCGTCATCCCTTAAAGCCCGCGGACGAGCGACAGCATTTATTTTTTCAACCGCAGCGCGTGTCGGCGCATTCGGATACCAGTGGAGAAACTTATCACAGACGTCACTGCAGGATCGCCATTTTTCATCCTGATAAAAAGCCTGCGCTACCGACAGCATTCCGGTATGCTGGCTGACAGACGGGCCTCTTTTTAAGATAGACTCCGTCTTGTAGTGGATATAGCGTAGCTGGCTGGAGAAAACCCGCATCATCTTCATAATAACCTGTTTGTTCGAGCTGAAATTCTGCTCAAACTCAGCAACAGACATTACAATGCAGACGCAGTCAGCAACCGCACTGACGGTCTCTTCCCGAGGAAAACGCCCTAATGCAGACTTTGAGCCAAAAAACTGTCCGGGATGTATTGATTCGCTGTTCTTTGCATCTGATTCCAGATCTGTGCTGGTAGCGACAAGCAGACCTTTCTGCAGAATAAATATCCGTTCATCCTTGTCACCTTCGAAGTAGATAACGGCACCTTTTTTATACATCATTGCTTTGGGCATCTTTTTCCTCTGTCACTATGGTAACACAAAAGATAAATTTATGCTATGATTTTTCTATGATTGATTTACACAGCCATTCTTCAGCTTCAGATGGAAAACTTTCACCAACAGACTCTGCCAGATACGCGGCAGAGCATAACATGACCGTCTGGGCGCTTACTGATCACGATACTGTAGCCGGACTGCACGATGCTGCCGTTGCCTGCAAGGAAGCCGGAATTGTATTTGTGCCCGGCATTGAGATTACCGTAGAGTGGCCGACCGGAGAATTTCACCTGCTGGGACACGGATTGACGCACTGCTCGCCAGAACTGCAGGCTGTCATTGACCAGCTGAAAGAAAGCCGCAGCAACAGGAATGAAATCATCATCGAGAAAATGGCGCAGGACGGCATTCACACCTCGCAGGAAGAGCTGATGGCGCTGTTCGGCGTTTCACAGCTAGGGCGCCCTCACTTTGCTGATTTTCTGGTGCAGCGGGGCGTGGTAAAAAGACGGCAGGATGCTTTTGACAAATATCTTGCACAGGGGCGGCCCTGGTTCACGCATCACAGCGGAGCAAATCTTGAAGAAGCTGTAGCTGCAATCAAAAGTTCGGGCGGCGTTCCCGTGCTTGCGCATCCGCTTTCGCTCTATGTGTCATGGGGAAAAATTGAAGGCGTTGTTTCCGGCATCGTAGCGCAGGGAGTCGAAGGAATTGAGGCCTGGCATCCCGGCGCCCGGGTTGGCGAGGCAGTCCGTCTGGAAGAACTGGCCCACAGACTCGGCTGCTTTGTGACAGGCGGAAGCGATTTTCACGGAGAAGGAGTCCGCGCCGACCGTCGCCTCGGAAAAACCTGTGGCGGGAAAAAAATTGAGGAGCGGCTGTGGTACGAGGAACTGCGGCCTCATCTTCCGGCTTTTACCGGGAACGACTGGCTCTAGCAGAAGCTTAGCACCCCATCGCGGCATGAAAACAAAACCATGCCGCATTTTTTTTGCCTGAATTGTGTAAAAAACACCTGTTTCCCGCCTATATATAAGGTGAGGTGACAGAATGCAAATAGTTTCATTTTCTTCTTTTGGGTACGAGGGAGCACTGGTAACAGTCGAGGTCGATTTGAGGCGCGGAATTCCGGCCGTCGATGTGGTGGGACTGGCAGACGGAGCCGTAAAAGAGTCGCGGGAGCGCATGCGGTCGGCAATCAGAAACAGCGGGTTTGAGTTTCCGATGGAGCGAGTGCTGATAAGCCTGTCACCGGCAGACGTTAAGAAAGAAGGTGCCGGCTTTGACCTGGCACTTGCGCTGTCAGTACTGCATGCAGCCCGCAGCAGAGGCTCGGGAGGCGCAAAGGAGGAGCAAGGCTTTCCGGACGCGGTGCTTGTGATGGGCGAGCTGGAGCTTTCCGGAGCGATACGCGGCGTAAAAGGCGTACACGCGGCGGTAAGCACGGCAGCTCAGGCCGGCATCTCCTACTGCATTGTCAGCAGCGCAAATGGGAGCGAAGCCCGCGAAGTGCGCGGCATGAAAGTATGCGCCGCCGAAAACCTGGCGCAGGCGTACGAAGCGCTCTCGAAGCCGGAGCTGTTTACCGACAGAGCCGCTGACAGCAGCGACTTTTTGCCCGACGGAGCGCAAACCATCGAGGGAGTACTGTTCCCGAAGGAAGTGCCCGGCGAAGACTTCAGCGATGTTTCATCACAGCCGCAGCTGATTCGGGCACTGCAGGTTGCGGCAGCCGGAAGCCATAACCTGCTCGCATTCGGACCGCCGGGCTGCGGAAAAACGCTCTCCCTGCAACGATTCGGGCAGCTGCTGCCACTTTTAACGCCGGAAGAAGCGTACAGTGTCACCAGGATACACAGCCTCGCGGGGCTTTTACAGCCGAATCAGCCGCTGATGAGGGTTCCGCCGTTCAGGCAGCCGCACCAGACAGCAAGTATCGAAGGAATATGCGGCGGCGGGACGGGCTGTCGGCCGGGAGAGATTTCGCTTGCGCATAACGGAGTGCTGTTTTTAGACGAGGCAGCGGAATTCCGGTCGGCAGTACTGCAGATGCTGCGGGTTCCGCTGGAAACAGGCTCAATCACACTCAGCCGCGCGGGGCGCTCTACTGTCTACCCGGCCCGCTTCCAGCTCCTGATGGCGACAAATCCCTGCCCCTGCGGAAATTACGGCGTAAGCGGAAAAATCTGCCTGTGCAGCGCACGCGCCGTTGAACAGTACTGGCGAAAATTCAGCGGGCCGCTCCTCGACCGGATTGAAATCCGCATACCTGTCAGCTCGCCGGACAG
>JAILRG010000121.1 GCA_024698325.1 Treponema sp. | reverse complement strand
CGGCATGAGCGGTAGTAAAAAACAAAAGCCCTGGTATCAGTATCTGTGGATATGGTCGATTGTGTATTTTTCACTTGGCTTTTTTAACATCCTGTTTGCGTGGTTGGGCATGATTGATTTTATTGTGCCGCTTTTATTTGCAGCAATCGGCGGAAACAAGCTTTTCTGCAATAAATTCTGCGGTCGCGGTCAGCTCTTTACGGTGCTCGGCTCATCTCTGAAGTTAAGCCGCAATAAGACTACGCCTCGTGTGCTTAGTTCAAACTGGTTTCGCTACGGCTTTTTAATCTTTTTCCTTACGATGTTCGGCAATATGGTGTTTCAAACCTGGCTCGTACTAAGCGGCGTCAATTCGCTCAGGCAGGTGGTTAAGCTTTTCTGGACATTTCGCGTGCCGTGGAAATGGGCATATACTCCGGGACTGCTGCCAGAAAGCCTTACCTGGTTGGTGCAGTTCAGCTACGGTTTTTACAGTCTGATGCTTACATCGACTCTGATAGGTTTAGTAGTGATGCTGCTGTATAAACCCCGCAGCTGGTGTACATTCTGTCCCATGGGAACGATGACGCAGGGAATTTGCAAATTGAAATATAAGCAGGTGCAGTAGCAGATTAGTCAAACTTGTGATACATTTCGGTATGGCTGTATCATCAGAGCAAAAGGCAGAGTGGAGAAAAATGGTTTCCTTTTTTGCGGCACTCTGTCTTTTTTTATCTGCTGTTGAATATGCACTGCCAAAGCCCATCCCTTTTTTACGTCTGGGTCTGGCAAATTTTCCAATACTGATTTCTCTTGAAGTATTCAGGCGAAGAGATACGCTGCTGTTGTTAGGCCTGAAAATTCTAGGCCAGGGTATACTGACCGGAACGATTTTTTCCTACGTTTTTTTGTTTTCTGTTGCCGGCTCGTTTTCAAGCGGTTTTACCATGCTGTTGCTGCATGTCTTATTCATGAAGAAAAAATATATTTCGCTATTCGGCATAAGTGTTGCAGGCGCATGTGCAAATACAATCGCTCAACTGGTGGTTGCCCGCTTTATCTTATTCGGCTCTGGCGTTTGGTTTATTGCCCCTGTATTTCTTGCGGCAGGCATTGTGACTGGAGTTCTTCTTGGCTTGTTTGCACTTCGGTTCATGGCGGAAAGCCGGTGGTTCAAATATATTTCCAGCAAGCGGCGTTGCGAGGTTAGTGAATGAAGCTGGCAGCTGGCATTCTGGGAATGCTCCTCCTTATTTTTTGTGATTCGCTATATGTGCAGTGGGCTGTTGTCGCGGTATTTCTGGGGATTTCCCTGGCCAGCAGAAAGAACGCTCATCTGCTTCGGGCCGTGATTGTCGTACTGTCAGTGACGTTTTTTTCGGTTTTGACGCCTTCGGGAAAAGTTCTGGCTCGCGTCGGAATGATTCGGGTAACAGACGGAGCGGTAGCGGAAGGACTGCACCGGAGCGCTGTGCTTATCGGCATGGTGTTTTTTTCGAAAAGTGTGGCCAGTCCGTCAATTACGCGACATATTGGAGGCGTAGCCGGCCGGTTTCTTTCGGACATGTTTCACTGGATGGAAGCGTTAAGTGAACAGCACATTTCGTTAAAAAAAGAAAAAGTCATGCAGAGCATAGATGAGGCATTGCTGAGCATATGGACTTCTGCGGAGGTGGAAAAAAAGAATGACGAGTAAAGACAATCCACTGCTTGAAAAACTGCCGATAACGCCATATCTGGAAGAAATATGCTCGAAATTGAAGGCAAGCACATCTCACTTTCTTGTACTGACAGCGGCGACTGCAGCGGGTAAATCAACTGCGGTTCCCGTGGCGTTGCTGGAAGCATTCAGCGGTAACATACTTATGCTTGAGCCGCGCAGGCTTGCTGCTGTTGCGATTGCTGGCCGCGTTGCAGAGATCTTAGGTGAAGAGCCAGGTGAAACAGCCGGTTACCGCCTGCATCTGGAATCGAAAATCGGTCCAAAAACACGTCTGGAAGTAATTACAGAGGCGATTTTAACACGCCGGCTTCAAAGTGATCCCTCGCTGGAAGGGGTTCAGGTTATTGTACTGGATGAATTCCATGAGCGGTCAATTCACAGTGATCTGGCGCTTGCGTTCTTAAAAGAAGCGATGCTGCTGCGGGATGATTTGTACGTTATAGTGATGAGTGCAACTATTCAGGCAGCAAGATTAAGCGCGTATTTAGATAATGCCCCGGTTATAGAAGTGCCTGGCAGGCAGTTCCCTGTGCAGATTGACTATCTTGCAGATACAAGTCCGGCACAGGCCGTGTTAAAAAGCCTGCAAAAAGAGGATTCTGGCAGTATGCTGGTGTTTTTACCGGGCATTTCAGATATCCGGCGCACGCAGGCAGAGCTGGAAGCTGCTCTTGGAAGCAGATGTGAATCTGACGGTGACGTGGAACTTCTCGTGTTGCATAGCAGTATTCCGCTTTCTGAACAGCGCAGGGTATTAGCTCCTCAAAAAAAAGACAGCCAGAGGCGCCGGGTTATTCTTTCTTCTGCGATTGCAGAGACTTCAATTACGGTTCCCGATGTGACGATGGTAATCGACAGCGGACTATGCCGTATTAACCGTATGAATGTGGCGCTTGGCATGGAAAAGCTGGTGACAGAGCGGGAAAGCCTTTTTAGTGCGGCACAGAGAACAGGCCGTGCTGGCCGTGTTTCCGAAGGGCGATGCCTGCGGCTTTGGAATCAGTTTGATACGCGGACAATGCTCGAACAGACGCCGCCTGAAATATTGCGCACGGATTTGGTTCCGCTGGTGCTGGAATGCGCCGCTTGGGGAGCTGTCAGCCCGGATAAGATTGACTGGCTGGATGCACCGTCGCTGGCGGCATGGCAGAGTGCGCAGGCTCTTCTGGCGTCTCTCGGCTGTATTGGTGATGGTTCGGGCGCTGTTGCTGACGGCCGCATTACTCAAAAAGGAAAGGCTGTTCTGGAGCTGGGCGTTCATCCGCGCCTTGCCTGCACGGTGATTGAAGGCTTGTTGTGCGGTTGCCTTTCGCAGGCTGTTTCCTGTGCGCTTCGGTTTTCTAATTACGCGCAGTCTTCCCAACGCCAGCAAGAGGCATTTTGTGCAGACCTCGAAAGGCGCGCTGAGCGGTGCGTCAGGCGGATGGACGCATCATGGGGTAATACATACAGGCGCTCTCTTTCAGCTCTCCCAACTGCGCGCATGAGTGATGCAGAACTTTTGCTTGCGGGGTTTCCTGACAGAATTGGCATGTGTACGGATAAGGCTTCCGGCGAGTATCAGTTTCCCAGCGGCAGAAAGGCGCGTATCAGTGCTGGCAGTGCGAAAGTTTTTCCTGCATATCTTGTAGCTCCGGAAGTTGATGCCGGTTCAACTACCGCTCGTATTTACAGCTACGAGGAATTGGACGAAGCTGCCGCGCTTACCTGGCTTGGTGCCAGAGCTAAGACAACAACGAAGACGGTTTTTGCTGACGATAATACTGCAAGCGGAAAATCCGGTCGCCTGATAAAAACAGAATATACGGCATATGGCGCGCTGGTTCTTTCTGAACGGCGCATCCAGGCCTCTGCTGAGGATTATACTGTCGCCGTGTTTGCAGCTGTCGGTAAAAACGGAATAGAATGGCTCCCGTTAAACGATGACAGCAAAAGCCTGCTGGTGCGTGCCCGCTTTTATGCTGACAACGCGAAAGCGCCGGCTACAGTTGAAAAAGCACAAAGCCTGTGCGAAAAACTTGAAACGCTGGCAGATCGTGCGGAAGAATGGCTGGGGCCATTCCTTTCTGCAGGCGGCAAAGGCACTTCACCTGTTAGTGCGCAAACCGTGCATGCTGCGCTTCAGTGGTATCTGGAAGGAGATGAAATAGACCGCACTGTGCCCGTGTACATAACGCTTGCTAACGGCAAAAAAAGAAAGCTTGTCTATGAAGATAACGGAAAATGCGTACAGCCTGTGCTTGAGGTAATTATTCAGCAGATATTCGGCTGTTTTGAAACACCGCGGGTGCTTGGCGTTCCGGTTCTCTTAAAGCTGCTTTCCCCTGCCCGCCGCCCCCTGCAAATTACTGAGGATTTGGCAGGTTTCTGGAATGGGTCATGGCTGGAAATTTGCAAGGAGATGAAAGGCCGGTATCCGAAACACAACTGGGACTACCGAGTGGTAGTTACAGAGGCTGATTAGCTACGACTTAAAGCGCAGTTCGGCTGTCGCCGCAATTTCGTCAACTTTTTCTTTGATGAGCATATACTGTGCAGGAGTAGATTCAGATAATGAATGAATCATCGACAGTACCGTGTAGTAAGCTGCCCGATATTTTTTTTGAGCGAGCTTTTTTAAGGTCGCGGGAATCTGCCGGGCATAGCGTGCTGCATTGCGCTCATCGCCGGAAGCGGCTGCTTTTTTCGTCAGTGTAAGCAGCGCATAAAGCTCTTCCTGCTTGTTCTGACAGCTGCATTGTTCTAAGAACTGACAGAGCGTTCTAAGCTCCTGTAGCGTGCATTTTTCCGGCAAAAAATCTACTGCCAGCGAAAGAGTAAGCCCGTCAGAGCAGATAAAGCATTCAGTTTGTTTTCCTGCAAGCGGAACTGAGTAGCAGATTTGGCCCGAAGCCTTGTCTGTCACCGCCTTCATAGCCGCAGAAAGCTTTTCCCTGTTGAAGCGGCGTTTTAAAAGCAGTCGCAGTTTTCGCTCCAGAATCACATGGTCAATTTCTTCGCTTGCGCTGGTATCGGCTTTACGGCTGGTATCGATGACAAGAACATATTCGATGTCGGTGCTTTTGCGGCTGTTGCTTTGTTTTCCGCCACGGTAGACCGTGTAATCGCTCGTAACGATGGAAACCGCACCTTTGCTCATACATACAGCTTTCATTTCTTCAAAAGGAATGATGCCGTCGGAGCTGTAACTTACCAGAATGAGCTTTGACCGAATATGTGAGAGCAGGTCGCGAAATGCCTGCGAGGCGGTTTTTTTATAGCAATAGTCGCTGCGGGTTTGCACCCAGTCTGCGCGGATTGCGGCTTTGTTTACGAGGATGCCGTCAGTGTCTAATTCCAGAGGAGCCGGAATTTTATCCCACAATGCGATGGAATTTAAAATGTGATAATTGCTTCCATATTGGTGCTGATTATAAGGCGGGTCTAAGTAGACGACATCCATTTCTGGAAGTGTCCGTACAAGTTCATTTGCATCTTTACGGTAGATGTGAACAGGCGCTTTTCTGTCAATCAGCACCGGCTCGTGCAGGCGTATGGCGCCAAGAATGCGGTTTAATGCATCTTTTCCATGTCCGCCGAATCCCTTGTGAAATGCCTTGAATACACCCGACGTATTTGTGTGGGTTGCGGCTTCGTACAAAAGAAGCGCAATCAGAATGTGCCGGCGTTTATCTGCGAAATTGGGAAATTCGCGTTCTATGTAGCTGCGGATTGTATCGATTGCAAGTGCGTTCTGGTGCGTGTAAAAAAGCCGCTCGGTGCGAAAATCTGCCGCATTCACATCATCGGAATGAGCGCCGTAGTATTTGGAAAAATAGCTGTCGCCGCTATCGGCATCTGGAGACGGAAGTGATTCAAGCTTCTGTAAAAAAGAATCGAAATCAGGGAATAGGCTGGCGAATTCGCTTTTATCAAGCCCAACAAAGCCCTGCGACAGAATTTCAGCATACGGCTCCCAGTCGTTACAGTATACTTCAAAACCAAGCTGTTTGGCAAATCTGGAAACGACGCCGCTTCCCGAAAACAAATCAGCAAAACGCAACGGCGCGTTCATATCTACTCCAGATGATTCCAGAGCTTTGTAAATAAGAGAAAGCAGCTTTCGCTTGTTGCCGATGTAGGCAATTATTTGCTGTGTCAGATAGGGGCTGTCAAATTCCATGAGTGCTGTCAAAGTATACTTTATATAATGAAAAAAATTTTACTGAGGAAGGGAATGCATGTCAATGGAGGGGCCGCCGGTGCGTGTGGCACGTAGCCCACTGGTAGCGAGGAGATTTCTGTTACAAGGTCTGCGCTGTTGTAAGTGGCGGGAATACGGTATACTGATGGCATGCAGAAGAAATCTATTACAGATATGACGGCAGGCCGGATTTCTCCATTGATGATTCGGTTTGCGCTTCCGCTGATAGTGGGGAACTTGTTTCAGCAGCTGTATAATACGGTTGACTGCATCATCGTCGGTAATTACGTGGGAAAAGAAGCGCTGGCAGCAATCGGCTCTACCGGATCACTGATAAACTCAGTTATCGGATTTTTTATGGGGCTTGCAGCTGGCGGCAGTGTGGTGATTTCGCAAAATTTTGGTGCGCGTAACATTCCTCAAGTCCGGCGCACGCTCCACACGATGATGGCTGGAAGTGCCATTGCCGGTATATTTTTGATTTTTTTTGGCCATGCAGCTTCCCCGGTGATTCTGCGGCTTATGTCTACGCCGGAAGATGTTTTTGATATGGCAAATGAGTATCTTGCCATTTATTTCAGCGGCGCATTTTTCCAGCTTTTGTATAATGTTGGCGCCGGGATTTTGCGTGCGCTCGGTGACAGTACACGGCCGTTGTATTTTCTTGTCGTTTCGTCCATCGTCAATGTGATTCTGGACTTTCTGTTTGTTGTAGGCTTTAAGCTTGGTATCTGTGGAGCGGCGTATGCCACGATTATCTCGCAGTTTGTGTCTATGGTGCTTGTGTTGTTCGTCATGCTTCGCACCAAAGAATGTTATCGTCTGTCTGTAAAAGAGCTTCGCATTCATCCAGGTTCTCTGCGACGCGTACTGCAACAGGGGCTTCCCGGCGGAATTCAGATGTCTATTACGGCTTTTTCAAACGTATTCGTGCAGGGCTATATTAATCATTTCGGTTCGGCCTGTATGGCGGGCTGGTCGTGCTTTAATAAAATTGATCAGGTGTCGCTGCTTCCGATACAGAGCATTTCTTTAGCCGTAACTACATTTACCGGGCAAAACTATGGCGCTAAGAACATGCAGCGCGTAAAAACGGGGGCGCGGGTTGCCCTGCTGTTAGCTTTTGCATGGACTGCAATGCTGATTTTTGTCTTTGAGCTGCTTCCTCGGCCGCTTATCAGCATGTTTAATCGTGATGAGGGCGTTCTTTATTACGGCATGTTTTTTCTGCGGGTGGGCGCGCCGTTTTATATCTTCAGGATTTTGAATCAGGTGTTTGCAGGCGTGCTTCGTGGATTGGGAAACGCGCTTGCGCCGACTGTTGTTATGCTTTCGTCATTCGTTGCGTTCCGGCAGCTGTACCTGTTTACCGTTACATCTGTTACTGACAGCTTTGTTCCGGTGTCGCTGGCGTATCCTGTTGGCTGGTGTATGTGCGGAATTTTGATGGTTTCGGCATATTTTCGACAGAAAAAGCTATTGAATAAAATTGACGGCACCGCGCATACTTATCGGGAAAGTGGAGGTTCTCATGAGCTTTAAGGATTCAAAAGTTGTAATAATCGGTGCGGGAAATGTTGGTGTAAATACCGCTTACAGCATACTGAATCAGGCCATCTGCGAAGAGGTCGTTCTGATTGATGTAAATAAAGAGAAGGCACTTGCAGAAGCGCTTGATATGCAGGACGCCATTTATTTTATGAACCGGAACATGTCGGTAAAAGCAGGCGATTATTCTGAATGTCGGGATGCCGATGTTGTTGTGATTACTGCGAGCGCTCCCATGCCGAAAGATTCTCACAATAGGCTGGAAATGCTTACCCCGAGCATGAATATCATAAAAAGCATTGTTGACAGCGTGATGGCAAACGGATTTGACGGCGTATTTGTTGTTGTTTCAAATCCTGTTGATATCATGGCATATTACGTCTGGAAGCTTTCTCATCTTCCTAAAAACCGCATAATTGGAAGCGGTACGGCGCTGGACACTGCGCGCTTATGCGGAGAGCTTTCCAAAATGTACAATCTTGATGCAAAGAGCGTGCAGGCATTTGTGATGGCAGAACACGGTGACAGTGAGATGGTGTTGTGGTCAAGCGCAACAATCGGAGGCAAGGCGCTTACCGACGTATTTGCAGACAATGCGGACCGCACCAAAAACATTACTAAAGAAGAATTGCTGCATCGCACAAAGGAAGCCGGCTGGCAGATATTTAACCGGAAAGGTAATACCTGTTATGGCATTGCCTCAAGTACGACGGCAATCGTCAAATCCATACTGTTTAACGAAAACCGAATTCTGCCGGTAAGCGTCGGATTAAACGGTGAGTACGGCTTAAACAATATATTCCTGAGTGTGCCGACAATCGTAAACAAAAATGGCGCTAAAGAAATTGTGGAAATCAAACTTGCGGAAGACGAACAAGCACAGCTTAAAAAATCCTCCGAGGTGATTCAGAGCCTATACAAAGAGCTGAATATTTAACGGCAGACAGGCTGCTAAAAGGCAGCCTGTTTTTTTCATTACTCCCCCCTACTTTCCCTGTTGCTAAAAAAACTTGCGTTTCTTAAAAAACACTATATACTTTAAGTATAAAATAATCTGTGAGTATATTTCATCAGGGGGTATTTTGTATGAAAAGAGTTTGTATGGCAGCTTTGGCGGTTTTGACCGCATTGTCTGTAGCTGGCTGTAAGGATAAAGCAAAAACAGCAGCTGCAGGTGGTGAATGGAAGCCGAGTGGCACCGTTACAATGATTGTTGCCTATAAGGCTGGCAGCGGTACAGATAATACAGCCCGCGTTCTTACATCTTATGCGGAAAAGTATATCGGTCAGTCTGTTGTAATTGATAATAAGGAAGGCGGTTCCGGCTCTATTGGCTGGACAGCACTCGCAAAGGCAAAACCGGATGGACTGACACTCGGTTTTATCAATCTGCCTACATTCTGTTCAAACATCATCGACCATCTTGGTTCATACACGGTTGAGTCTATTGAACCGATTGCAAATCATGTTGTCGAAACTTCTGTCGTGCTTGTCTCCGCAAAAAGTCCGTTCAATACACTGCAGGAACTGGTTGATTACGCAAAGGCGAATCCCGGAAAGCTTAAGGCTTCTACCAACGGCAATAAGGCTTCAAACCACATCGGCGCACAGCTCCTGGCTCATTCCGCACAGTTTACCTACACAGCAATTCCGTATGGCGGCACTGCTGACCAGCTTTTGGCTCTGCGTCAGGGTGAAGTTGACTTCTCTGTTGCAAAAGTCGCAGACTTTGCAAGCTTTGCTTCTGAATTGAAAGTGCTCGGTACGTTCGATACAAAACGTATCCCTGAATATCCGGACACACCGACACTCGGCGAACTGGGCTTTTATCCTGACTGGTACGGTTCAGCACGCTGTATCGTAGCTCCGAAAGGTACACCGAAAGAAGCAATCGCATTCTATGCTGATGCTTTCAAAAAGATTATGGATGATCCGGAATACAAAGCTGCCGGCGAAAAAGCACATATGACAACCGAGTTCAAAGACCCGGAAGCAACAGGTGCGCTCATCAATCAGCAGTATGATTTCTGCGCAAATACGCTTGCGGAAATTTTTAAATAAGCAGCACGGTAGCTTTTCGAAAACTACAGGCGGTCTGTTTTGAAAAATCTTTGGTAGCGGATCCCGGCATCGGGAAATCTAAGGGAACCTCCCAAGGAGGTCTCCCTTACTTTTTCTCTGCTTCCTGCTGGCAAAGCTTTCTTGTGCAGATTTTCTTTCGCCTGTAGTTTTTGCAATTTCATTCTGTAATGCTTATTTTCACTTTCCTTAATTAAAGAAACGGAGTCTGTATGAAAAAAACCGATATCGGCGTGATTGCATTCATGTATGTAGTCTGCATCTGGTTTGGCGTGATGAATTTGCGGCTTCCTGCTGACGCACAGATTTATCCACGCTTTATAATTATTGTGCTTGCGTCGTTAACGACGTTGTATTTAATAAAAAATATTATTTCAGCTAAAAAAGAAGGCGTAACGAGTGGTTTTTCTGAGATTTTCAAAGGATTTTTGCCACGACAGTTTTTTACGGTGCTTGGATTTGCGTTAGGTTACCTGCTCCTGCTTTACTTAATTGGCTTCTACCCCGCTACAGTCATTTTTATGGTGCTTGTTTTGTGGCGGTTAAAAATAAAGCCGCTGACAGTGGGAATTACGACACTGGCAATCATTACACTTGTATTTGTTACGTTTAATCTTGTTCTCAAGGTTAATCTGATTCGCGGGCTTGTGTTTGACGTGCTTTTATAGGATTACCGTCACAGTTTGAGAGGGATTTATGTTACAAACACTGTCACTTATGGGCGCGGGATTTCTAAACGCGCTTACTCCAATAAATCTGATTGCAATGGCGCTGAGTACAGCACTCGGTATTGTGATTGGCTGTCTTCCGGGCTTATCGGCAGCCATGGGCGTTGCACTGTTACTTCCGATGACGTTTACGCTGCGTCCCGAAACAGGACTTATCGTCTTAGGCGGCATCTACTGCGGCGCAATTTTCGGCGGCTCAATCTCTGCTATTCTGATTCATACGCCGGGAACGCCGGCTTCTGCAGCTACAGCGCTTGACGGCTATGAGCTTACTAAACAGGGAAAACCGGGAAAGGCTCTTGCCGTTTCCTGCTTTTCATCCTTCTGCGGTGGCCTTTTAAGCTGTATTTCGCTGTATTTCTTTGCACCGGTTCTTGCGCAGCTTGCCATGCAGTTTAAGCAGCCCGAATATTTCTGGCTGTCAATCTTTGGCCTTACGATTATTGCAGGTGTTTCTACAAAAAGCATGCTAAAAGGTCTGATGAGCGGTGCGCTCGGCCTGCTGATTTCGACTATCGGCATGGACCCTATGAACGGCATTCCGCGCTTTATGTTTGGTCAGGATTCACTTTACGAGGGCATTAACGTTACCTGTGCGCTTATAGGTCTGTTCTCCATGTCGCAGGCGCTTATTCTTGCCGAAAAGGCGATTGTAAAACGGCAGGAGGCCGCAAAAGTTAAGGACAAGATGGTGGTCACCACTAAGGAAATCAGGCGCATTACTCCGACGATTCTGCGCGGCTGGATAATTGGCAATATCATCGGAATCCTTCCCGGCGCAGGAGCATCCATTGCCTGCTTTATGAGCTATAACACGAACAAGCAGCTTTCCAAGCATCCGGAAGAGTTTGGAAAAGGCTCAATCGAGGGCGTTGCTGCAAGCGAAGCTGCAAACAATGCTGTTACCGGCGGTTCGCTGATTCCAATGCTGACGCTGGGTATTCCCGGCGAGTCGGTTACTGCGATTTTGATGGGCGGCTTAATTATTCAGGGGCTGCAGCCTGGTGCTGATTTGTTTACAAAATATGCTCCGATGACATATACGTTCTTTGCCGGTTTTGCGCTGGTTCAGTTCTTCATGTTGGGAATCGGTCTTTTGGGATGCAAGGGCTTTGCAAAAATTGCAAAACTTTCCGATGCAATTCTGATTCCATGCATTATCGTACTCTGCATAGTCGGGTCTTTTGCCATCAGAAAGATTTATGCCGATGTTGTGATTATGATGATTTTCGGTATATTAGGCTATTTGGTGCGAAAGTTTGAACTTAACAATGCAGCAATCGTGCTTGCGCTTATCTTAGGCCCGCTCGGAGAAAAAGGCCTGCGGCGTTCACTGCTGCTTTCAGGCGGAAATCCCGCAATCTTCTTCTCTTCTCCGGTCTGCTGGGTGCTGATTGCGCTTTGTATTTTCGGCGTATTAAGCCCGATTCTGATGAATCATCTGGAACGGAAAATGAGTGGCGGTTCTGTTGCCGAAGCGGAGAACTGACAGTAAGGGTGATATGAAAAAAGGTGACGACAGACTGTCGTCACCTTTTTTTCTTAGAGGCAGGCCTCAATTTTGCCGGCGATTTCTTCGGGGGCAGTTGTTGATTCAAAGCGCTCTACTACGTTGCCTTCGCGGTCAACCAGGAATTTTGTAAAATTCCACTTGATCTCGGCATTGTTCTTAAAGTCCTGGTCAAACTTTGCCACATGGGCGTTCATAAACTCTGCCTGCGGTCCTGTAAAGCCAGCAAAGCCTTTCTGTGATTTCAGGAAGGTAAAGAGCGGCAGGGCATTTTCGCCATTCACTTCGATCTTCTTAAAGTTATCAAAGCTGGTCTTGTATTTAGCCTGGCAGAACTGGTGGATTTCTTCATCGTCGCCCGGAGCCTGATGACCGAACTGGTCACAGGGGAAGTCAAGAATTTCCAAGCCTTTGTCGTGATACTGCTGGTAGAGTTTTTCAAGACCCTCATACTGGGGGGTGAATCCGCAGCCTGTTGCCGTGTTTACAATAAGCAGTACTTTGCCTTTGCATGCTGACAGAGAAACGTCATTTCCCTTTCTGTCTTTTACGGTGTAATCATAAATTGCCATACTGAACTCCTTGCTCGCCTGGTGGCGACTGTATGTGATACAGTTAAGTTGTATAAAACCTAACTGTCAGTAATATATTGCATACAATATAAATTGTCAATACTTTTTTCATCAATTTGATTAAACAAAAGGAGAAAAAAAGGGCTGCCAGTGTTAGGTGCACTAAAGCACTTCATTTCACTGACAGCCGCTTTCTTTAGGGAAATACCTGTAGCCGATCCCTGGTAGAAATTACTCAACCGGTGTTACTTCAACATAGTTCTTTGAAGAAGTCACATCTTCCGGGAGTGTAATGCCAAGCGCCTTGGTTACGACGGGATTTATAAAGATTTTCAGGTCCTCTGCCTTCAGGTAGAACTTAACCGGAATCTTAGAAACTGGCGTTCCTTTCAGGATTTTGTCCACCATGTCGGCTGTGTCGCGGCCCAGGTCGCTGTAGGTAATGCCGATGTTTGCAAAACCGCCGTCTTCAACCTGGCTGTCAGCGGCGCAGTAGAGGGGGAAGCTGTTTTCAAGACAGGCGTTTCCGAGGATTGCCATGTTTCCATGTGTGGCAAGCTTGTTGTCGTTTGCAACAAAAACCGCCTGGCAGCCTTCGTCCTTCATGATTTTAATCGTTTCCTGAATGACGCTTGCATCGTCAATCGTGTGGTCGGCGTAAGCCATGCCGATGCTGTCCAGATACTTGATTGCCTTGTTTACTGTCGCCTGGGCATTTGTTTCGCCGGTCGTGTGAATAATGCCGATTTTTTTGAGTTCCGGCTGAATTTTGCGGGCAAATTCTACAATCTGGTCGACCGGGATAGACTGAGATGTACCAGTTACGAGGCCTTCCGGCTCTTCCAGATTCTGCAGGAGTTTTGCGCCGACCGGGTCTGCACAGGCTGCAAACACCATCGGGATTCCTGCGTCTGTTGCGCTTAATGCCGCATTTGCAGCCTTTGTAGCGATTGCAACGACCACATCCGCTTTCTGGTTGACATATTCCTCAGAAATCTGAGAAAGCATGGTCATGTCGTTGTCACCCTGCTTGAACAGAATCGTGCAGTTTTCTTCGGTATAGCCCAGCTCTGCAAGGCGTTCCTTGATTGAATCCGAAATCGTGTTGAGCGAATTGTGATTCATCTGCTGAACGATGCCGACCGTCACCTTTTTGGAATCTTTTTTGCCGTTACAGGACGCAAGGACAAAAACCGATGCAATAGAAGCTGCAGCAAGAGCTGCTTTGATCATTTTTTTCATATTTCTACCTCTCTAAATAAATCCTATAAAATCATCTTGTCGCTCAGATTGTTCTGATAGAGCTGCATGATGTCCGAAACAGTAAGGTGTTTCTTTTCTTCGCCTTCGATAATTCGGATGATTTTTCCACCGTCCATCAAAAGCAGCTTGTTGCCGTAGTCGATGGCGTTTTGCACATTGTGGGTAATCATCAACGTGGTCAGCTTTTTCTCTGCCACGATTGCGGCTGTTTTCTCCATGATTTTGATGGCTGTCTGCGGGTCAAGCGCAGCCGTATGCTCGTCTAAAAGCAATAGGTCAGGCTGAGCACTTGTTGCCATCAAAAGTGTCAGTGCTTGTCGTTGGCCACCGCTTAAAAGCCCCACATTGGTTCTGAGCCGTTTTTCAAGACCTATATCCAGCGTCTCAAGATCGCTTACCAGTTTGGCGCGGTTTTTTGCTGTCAGTGCAAGCGAAAAGGGTTTGTGCT
>JAILRG010000115.1 GCA_024698325.1 Treponema sp. | reverse complement strand
AAACAGGGGTTGAGCACAGATATGATGACTATAAAAATCTAATCCGTGTCCTATCGGTGAAAATCTGTGTGCAGCTGTGTCAAAAAAAACAAAGGAGATTTTGTATGAAATTAACACTTGAAGGATTAAAAGATACATCAGCATGGAAGGCCGCTGGCGTTGCAATTCCGAGCTATGACGTTGCTGCAATGCAGGAGCGCACAAAGAAAGAACCGGTATGGGTACACTTTGGCGCGGGTAACATTTTCCGCATGTTCATCGGTGGACTTCAGGACACGCTTTTGAATAAAGGCCTGGCAGAAAAGGGCATCATCGCTGTAGAGACATTCGGCTACGACATCATCGACGAAGTCTATGTGCCCTACAACAACCTCGTTCTCGGCGTTACATTGAAGCCGGACGGAAACGTAGACAAACGCGTCATCGGCTCTCTGGCTGAAGGCATTAAGTCCATTCCAGGCGACACTCCTGAGTGGAAGCGCATGAAAGAGATTTTTGCGGCGCCCAGCCTGCAGATGGTAAGCTTTACCATTACCGAAAAAGGCTATGCGCTCTACGGAAGCGATGGAAGCCTGCTCGCTCCTGCCGCTGCTGACATCGAAGCAGGCCCTGCGGCTCCGAAAACCGCGATGGGACAGGTTGCTTCTCTTTTGAACCACCGCTTCCAGAACGGCGCAACACCGATTGCAGTCGTCAGCATGGACAACTGCTCACACAACGGCGAAAAACTCCGCGCCTCTGTCACCACGATGGCAAAAGAATGGCAGAAAAAAGGCATGGTAAGCGCCGACTTCATCGCCTGGCTGGAGGATGAAGACAAAGTTTCGTTCCCGTGGTCAATGATTGACAAAATCACTCCGCGCCCGAGCGAAGAAATCGGCAAAAAGCTTGAGGATGCCGGAATCGAAAAGATGAAGCCGTTCATCTCGGCTCACAAGACATACATCGCACCGTTCGTAAACGCTGAAGGCCCGCAGTACCTCGTCATCGAAGACCGCTTCCCCAACGGCCGCCCTGCCCTGGAAAAAGCAGGCGTATACCTGACCGACCGCGACACCGTAAACAACGTAGAGCGCATGAAAGTCACCACCTGCTTGAACCCGCTCCACACATCCCTTGCTGTCTACGGCTGCCTCCTGGGCTACAACCTGATTGCAGACGAAATGAAAGACGCAGACTTGAACGCACTCGTACACAAAGTCGGCCCGGTCGAAGGCATGCCGGTCGTCACTGACCCGAAAATTCTTTCACCAAAAGCCTTCGTAGACGAAGTAATCAACGTGCGCTTGCCCAACCCGTTCATGCCGGACACGCCGCAGCGCATCGCATGTGACACTTCACAGAAAGTCGGCATCCGCTTTGGCGAGACGATTAAGAGCTACGTAGAAAAAGACGGCAGCGCACAGGCGCTTACTGCAATTCCGCTTGCAATTGCCGGCTGGCTCCGTTATCTTCTTGCCATTGACGACGAAGGAAAAGCATTCGAACTTTCTCCAGATCCGATGCTCGACGAGCTCCGCGCAAAACTTTCAGGCATTGAACTCAGGCATCCGGAGAGCGCAGACGGAAAGCTTACAGCCATTCTTTCTAACGCCAACATTTTCGGCATTGACCTTTACAAGGCCGGTCTCGGCGAGAAGATTGAGGGCATGTTCAAGGAAGAGCTCGCAGGCCCCGGCGCCGTCCGTGCAACATTGCACAAGCATCTTGCGTAACATATACCAGTAGCAGTACAGGCTCTCGGGGCCTTCTGCCGATAAATCCTCCGGTGTTGGCGATGCCAACAAGTCGGATTTTCGGCAGCCCGCCCCTACGCCTGCACGTCTGCCGCCTTTCCTGTCCCTGTGTACAGCTGCCCCCCGTTTCGCTAGTATTACACTTCTAGTACCGCGGAGGCAGGCATGAATGAACTTACTGTACGAAAGGCTGTGGCCGGTGACGCTTCAGAAATTCTCAATCTGTTTAAGATAATCGGTGGAGAAAGCGACAATCTTTCTTTTGACGAAAATGGGCTTTCACGTTCTGAAGAAGAAGAGCGTGAGTATCTCCGTTCCAGAGAAGACTTAAACAGCGAGGCATTCTTTGTGGCAAAACTGGGAGCTGAAATCGTCGGCACAGCCCATTACACAGCTTGCTCCGGAAAACGGATGAGCCATAAAGGCTCTTTTGGGCTTTGCGTTCGAAAATCAGCTTGGGGAAAAGGCGTCGGAAAAGCACTTATGCAGGCAATTCTTGATTTTGCCAGGAACAGCGCAAAATCAGATATCGTATTTCTTGAAGTCAGATGTGATAACGAGCGCGCTATTTCCTTATACGAGCGCTTTGGCTTTGAAAAAATCGGTTGCTTCAAGGGATTTTTTAAGATTGATGGGAAGCTTATTGACTTTTACATCATGGAAAAATTTCTGAATTCATGAGGACTCTATGGCTGAAACCTACACCATTTACGACCTTGCCCGGGACTGTGGCGTTTCTGTAGCGACAATTTCTCGCGTTATAAACGGCAGCGACAACGTAAGCGCAAAAACCCGGGAAAAAGTGCAGCAGGCCATGAAAGCTCACAACTACACCCCCAATATTTTTGCCCGGGGCATGAACAAAATGGCCACCAGCATCATAGCTGTCTTTATCTCCGACATCGCAAATCCCTTTTTTGCCGACATCGTAAAGGGCATAGAAGAGACCTGCCGCAAATACGAATACCGCATCATCCTCTGCATCACCAACAACGATATGGAGCAGGAAAGAAAAGAGCTGGAGCTTATGATGCAGAAACAGGTGGACGGCTTTATCATCTGCGGTAGCCGCCCGCTGCATGACACCAATGCCGGTTACCTGCAGGAACTGAGCGAGAAGATGCCGGTCATCATGGTGAACAGCCGCTTAGACGGCGGAAAAAAGCTCTATTCAGTACTGGTAGACGAAAAGAAAGCTACGGAAGAAGCGCTGAGCACACTTTTTGCAAAGCAGCATTACAAGCACCTGTACCTCTTCGGTGATGACGTATGGCAGACAACGAAAGACAAGACTGAGGCCGCAGAAGAATTCTGCGCTAAGCTCGGCATTCCGCTCAATAAAGAGCACCGTTTTCACTGTCCGCACACGCTCGAAGGCGGCCTCACAACAGCACGCGCCTTTCTACAAAGCAAGCCCCAGACGCCTGCACTTATCTTCTGCGTTTCCGACCAGATAGCCATCGGCGTGCTTAAAACGCTCAGCGAAAGCGGCATACACATCGGCAAAGACATTGGCGTACTCGGCTTTTCCGACATTTCTCTCTGCCAGCTGGTAACCCCGGCCCTTACCACCGTAAACCAGCGCATGAAAAACTTAGGCGAACAGGCCGCAAATCTGTTCGTATCTCAAACCAATGGCATTGTCCTCGAAGAAAAAGTCTTTTATTCAGATTACGAGCTTATTGAACGGGAAAGCACCGTGTAGTCAGGAAAGAAAAGATGTATCGCCTGCATGGCTCTGACCGCACCAGTTTCCCGGTGCGGCTGTTGTTTTCTTATCAGTATGCCTTATTCCGCCGAAGCGCTGTCGCTTTCAGACGACTTTTTCTTTGACGCGCTTGCGTTGGCTTTGGCGATTTCTATGTCAGCTTTTGCCGAATACGAGGCGTACTCGCTGTTCAAGGCGCTCATCGCGGTGATGTAGGGCACAAGCTTTTCGTTTATGGAAGCAAGAACCGTCTTTTTAATCGCATAG
>JAILRG010000008.1 GCA_024698325.1 Treponema sp. | reverse complement strand
GCGGACGATGTTCGAGTAGGAAATAATCTGATTGAGCATTTCCGAGAGTTTTTCGCCCGCGTTGTGAATGCGAGAGAACTCTTCGTTGTAATCTTCAATGTTTCCGGCCGTCCCTTTTGCAGAGCCGTCAAGAATGCGGTGAAGCGGCTCCTGGAATTCTGCCGTTATGTGCTGGAGGAATGCCTCTTTTGCGCTGTAAGCGGCTTCTGCGCGTTTCTGGTTTCGGGTTGCCAGCAGGTACAGGATGATGATGATTGAAAAGAGCGCTAGTGACAGGAAGACTGTCAGCAGCATCTGTGCGTAGGATTCTTTGTACAGAACCCAGTCGCTTTCGCTTACAATCAGGTACCAGCCGCTGCCGGAGCGGGTGGCAAACAGGTTTTCGTAGAGCAGGTCTGCTTTTATCCGGCGGGTGACGACGCCGCTTTTGTTTTTGGCAAGCGAGTAGATGCTTGCGTAGTCGGGCAGCGTGGTAATCAGCGGTTTTCCGAGGCAGGCGGCGTCTGCAAAGCCTGCAATGATGCCTTCGCTGGTAACGATGACGGCATTGCTCGAGCCGGTTTCGTGCATCTGCTCGATGTGCGCCTGGATGTTCTCCATGGTGTAGTCAACGCCAAGGACTGTTTCTTTGTCGCCAAGCAGCACCGAGACCGTGTAGCAGATGTCGCCGGTAAGCGCGTCTACGTAGGGCGGGGTAACATAGGTCTGCCCCTGGTGCTTAAAGGCGCCGGTGTACCAGCTGCGCTCTGTCGCCACAAATCCCTCGGGGCGGACTAAATCCGGGATGATGTCCCAGCCGGGGCCTGCGACAAAGACATTGTAGGCGCCAGCCTGCTCTTTTTCGAGCGCTTCTTTCTGCTCGTAAATAAAGTCTGTTAAGGCGGTACGGTCGCTGGTAAGTGATTGCGCTGTGATGGCAAGCTTCATTGTCAGGTTTTCGGCCTCGTTAATCGTGTTTTCGAGCGCACTGCTGATGAGCTGCAGCTGATAGATGCCTGATTCTTTTGTCTGCTTTGCCGCCATCCTGAACACAATTGCCGTGTCCATAAAAGTGACTGTCAGAAGCAGTATCGCAATTACAATTATAATTCCAGCGTTTTTACCATTTTTCATTTTTACAGCCTTACAACTTTTTATAATCGGACAGGGACTCCTGATGCATTCAGCTCCTGTTTTATGCCGCCTACCGTGTAGCCCATGGAATGTACCATGCTTGCGATGAGCGCTGCATCTGCCTTGCCTTCTGTAAGCACGTCTGCAAGGTGGGCGGGTTTTCCGCCGCCGCCGGAGGCGATGACCGGTACCGGTACATTTTCTGCAATCATGCGCGTAAGGGAAATCTCGTAGCCGTTTTTCATGCCGTCGGCGTCGATGGAGTTAAGGACGATTTCGCCGGCGCCTAAGTCTACGGCACGGCGCGCCCATTCGAGTGCGTCAAAGTCAGTCTTTGTCCTGCCGCCGTTGATGTACACGCGGTAGCCGGACGGGGCTGTTGCGTCGCGGGCGGCGTCCATGCCGAGCACGATGCACTGATTTCCGAAAATGCGCGCGCCTTCCCGGATAAGGTCGGGGTTTTTGACCGCCTGGCTGTTCAGGCTGATTTTTTCCGCGCCGGCAAGAATGGTCGAGCGGATGTCGTCGATTGAGCCGATGCCGCCGCCTACGCAGAACGGAATGAACACCTTGCTGGCAACGCGGCTTATCAGGTCAAGAATAGGTCCGCGGCCTCGCGCGCTTGCCATGATGTCGTAAAAAACAAGCTCGTCTACGCCCTGTTTGTAATACTCGGCGGCCATGTCGACCGGGTCTCCGATGTCGATATTGTTCTGGAACTTAACGCCCTTGGTCGTGCGCCCGTCCTTTACGTCTAAGCAGACAATGATTCTCTTTTTTAACATATATTCTCCTATGGGGAGGGCCCCATACCCCCGTTATTTTAGGGGCGGGGACACCCCCTACTCCGAAGCGAGGGTTTGTGAGTTTGGCATTGCCAAACTCTAACACAAATGGCAACGCCATTTGTGCCCCCTAAGACCCCACCGCTTCCCGGCACGGCTTAGGGCTCTGCCCTAAGAACCCGCACGGCGAGAGTTTTGATTTCGCAACGCGAAAATAAAACTCTGAGAGGTCGCGCAAGCGACCGACTCATTTGCTAGAGATAAAATTCTCTAGCATCTTAAGTCCGCACTTGCCCGATTTTTCGGGGTGGAACTGGAAGGCGGTGATGGAGCCGCTTTCGACGCAGGCGGGAACCGGGCAACCGTAGTCAGCGGTGGCTTTTACGATGCTCCAGTCGGCAGGCTGAATCAGGTATGAATGCACGAAGTACACGTCGGAATGTTCGGGAACGCCGGCTAAAAGGCGCGAGCCTCCGTTGGTGCAGGAAATGTCGTTCCAGCCGATGTGCGGCACTTTAAGGCCAATCGTCGTGCGGGGAGAGGCAGCCGTTGCGGAAGGTGCGACTGTTGCGGAAGTCGCGGCAGGTGCAGTTTCGGCGCACTTTTCCATGCCGGCCCAGACTGACGAAAAATGCCTGATTTCGCCCTTTAAAAGCCCAAGGCAGTCCACGTCGCCTTCTTCGGAATGTTCAAAGATAATCTGGCTTCCCAGGCAGATGCCGAGTAGGGGTTTACCGGCTGCCGCCCATTCGCGCAAAAAGCTGTCAAAGCCGGTTGCCTTAAGCTGCTCCATTGCGTATTTTGCTTCTCCCACGCCGGGGAAAATCAGCCGGTCGCACGCTTCTAAGTCGCGCGGATTTTTAGAAAGCACATACGCGGCTCCCAAAGAGGCGAGTGCGCGCTCCACACTTTTAATGTTCCCCGCATTATAATCAACAATGCCTGTCATAAATACATCCTTATTAAGTGGACGAGTTTGCGCAGCAAACTCGCAGAAGTTCGTGCGGCTCTGCTGCACGAATCTTCCCAATTCCAGTCATGGGGTGAATTATACCGGTGCAATGGTAGACTAGCAAGACGAGTTTGCACGGCAAAGCCGCAGATGGCCGCCGATTTGAAAGTGCAGCGTTAAGCCGCGTCCTTCAAGTCGGCGAATCTTTTGGCTCCCGGAGAGCTGTTAGCGCTGGCTTTCATCTCCGGCAAGGTATATTTCCGGCTGGGGAACTGGCAGCGTCATACCCTCGCCAAGAAAGTAGCTTGTGTGGGGCGGCTGATTGTACGCAGAGTTCTGCGCGGAGACAGAAACGCGGTACTGGCTGTCGTGCATGAGTGTCGGAATGCGGTATTCGGTCGTGTCTGTCGTCATGTAAATGCGCAGTTCCTTATTGTTAAAGCTCCTCCAGATGACTTCCTCGCGCCAGTCGCCGAACAAATCCGCCTGCAGGGCGCAGTTTGCTTTAGAGCCGTTGTTAGAAAGACAGTCCATTGCCGTACTCAGCAGAATCTTTCCGGTGGCATTTTTGTAGTCCCACTTGGTGATTGTCGTGTCATCGTTCAGCTCGCGAAGCAGGTCGCCGTCCCACCAGATTGCAAAGTTCATCGGCGGCGTGTGGCCTTCATCTGAAATCTGCTCGCCCTTAATCGTGTACATGCCCACGCGGGAAGCCCACCATTCTGCTCCCGGATAGCGCGGGTCAACATCGGCAGCAACGCCGCGGCCGCAGTCAAACGCGCCCACGTGGGCGCCTGCAAGAATCTCGCCGGTAGCCGCATCGTGTACTTCCGCATTGTAGGAAGCGCGCTTGTCTTCGTGAATGTCGAATACTTCCATGCCGGGACGGGTCGGGTCTAAATCACTTACATGAAGCGCATCTCCGTGACCGAGCTTTGTGGAATACATCGGTTTTCCGTCATGGTCGATGGTGATAGAGCCGTAGACAATTTCGTCGTAGCCGTCGCCGTCAACGTCGCAGACGCTCAGGCTGTGGTTTCCCTGTCCCATGTAGTCAGGAAGATTGTCTCTGGCAGCAGAAAATGCCCAGCGCACGGAAAGCTTGCCGTCGCGCCAGTCGTAGGCGGTGATTGTCGTCTTTGCGTAGTAGCCGCGGCCTTCGATAATGCTCGGGTGCACGCCGTCAAGATAGGCGGTGCCGCACAGGAAGCGGTCGCAGCGGTTTCCGTAGCCGTCGCCCCAGCTGTCAACGCTGCCGCGCTCTGCGACAAACGGAATGCTCTCCAGCGCTTTTCCGGTTGCGCCCTCGAATACGGTCAGGTACTCAGGACCGTTCAGCACTTTGCCCCAGGTGCTTTCGCGCCAGTCGGCATCTTTGTCTCCGATGACAGCGCCCGTTCCGTCGACAGTGCCGTCAGCAGTTTTCAGCACGACTTCGGCTTTTCCGTCGCCGTCGTAATCATAGACAAGGAACTGCGTGTAGTGGGCGCCCGCGCGGATGTTTTTGCCGAGGTCGATTCTCCACAGCTGAGTGCCGTCGAGCTTGTAGGCGTCAAGGAAAACCTGTCCGGTGTAGCCGGACTGGGAATTGTCTTTTGAGTTATCCGGATCCCACTTTAAGATGATTTCGTATTCACCGTCGCCGTCAAGGTCGCCGCAGCTTGCGTCGTTCGCATTGTAGCTGTAGGTAACTTCCGGCCCGACTTTGCCGCTTTTGTCAGGAACGCCGGCGACTTTTCCGCCCTTTGGTTGATTAATCGGAATTGAAATATACGGCTTTTTCTTTGCAAACGGCTGCACCGCCGCGCACGGCTCCTCTTCCCCGGCTGCTGTTACGGCGCTGACAGCAAAACTGTCGCCCGGTTTTCCTTTCGGAACCACATAGCAGGTAGCTCCTGTCAGCGGTTCGCTGGTAATGCGGCTGCCGTTCTGATAGACATGGAAGGCAACGTCTTTGCTGTCGTTACCGAGCAGGCGCCAGCTTAAAAAAACGCCCTTTCGTGTGCTAACAGCTGCAAGTCCGCGGTTTAAGGCTTCCATCTGCCGCTTTTCTGCCGCGGCGGGAATTGCAGCAGCAGCGGCAAGAACAGCCGCCAGACACAGTGAAAATATGCGTGAATTTCTCATACATCTTTCTCCTCAAAATAGAATATCCGCATACTATCGGGGAATAAGGCTCTGTGCAAGACGTGTTGTACACAATATTACAGCATAAAGGACATCCGTTCAGTATTTTCCAAAGACTGCACTTTTTTTTTGAAGCCAAACGTACTACAATCAACTCATCTTTATAAAGGAGCTTTTATACATGAAAAAACTTGTACTTGCAGCCGCGCTGGTTACCATAGCCGCGCTCAGTTCTGCACAGGATGCCGCTACAGCCAAGCTTGAAAAAACAGAAGCTGTCGTCGTCACAGATATTCAGGTGCCTCAGGAGAAAGGCATTGTCCGCGTCTTTGTTGTGGGAGACTCGACCGCCTCTCCGTTTAATGATCCGTACTACATTCCGCGCTATGGCTTTGGCACGAAAGTACAGGATTATCTGAACGGTAAGAAAGCCGCCGTCGTGAACCTGGCTGTCAGCGGCCGCTCATCACTCAGCTTTAGAACCGATGCCGGCTCAGC
>JAILRG010000019.1 GCA_024698325.1 Treponema sp. | reverse complement strand
GTCACAGGTATCGGTGAATAACCTTTTTGTTGACAGCATGCTGTATGATGCGGCGTTTTTCCTGAGCGCATCTTCCGGAAAAAGCCTTTCCGCTGCCGCAAAAAATCTCTCGCCGTACATTATGAGCAGCGACCTGTATCTTTCCAGTGATTTTCACAGTTTTTCGTTTAACGCGCCGTTTTTTATTCTCGCAAATACGCAGAATGACCACGAGCTGCTTATGTTCGCTGCCGACGGCTCTAATCAGACTGTCCAGCTGAGTAATTTTGAGCTGCAGTTCGGCTCTATGTCGGCGTCAGCAAACATTCAGGCGGATTTTGACCGCGGTTTTGATGATTTTACGTTCTTCGGTTCTGCCACTGTGAATGCGCTTCCGTATTCATTTAACGGAAATTATGCCCGCCGCTGGCTGTCGGTTTCCGGTGATTACGGCTTTGAAGCCGTGCTGTCGCTTGCTGATGAAGTGACCGGTTCCGTCCGTTTTTCCCAGCTGCCGGTTGCTGCGGGTAAGAATGTGTTTGCCTTTTCCACGGAATCAAGCTTTTCCTGGTCTGAGGAAACCGGCCCGACTGCGGAATTGTACAGCTTCAGCATGGAAGATGCTTCCGGCGCTTCATCCCTTAATCCGCGCATGACGGTTTCCGGCTCGATGAATCACAACAGTTTTGTGTTTTCTTCGCTTTCGTACTCAGATTCTGTGTCGGAACTGGATGGTTCCGGGAATATCCTCTGGAATGTCAACAACGGCATTTTTGATTCAATTCATATTGATTTTGATGCCCGAAGCCCCCTGTACAGCGAGCAGATTTCTCTGGCAGCAGATTTTGTAAACCCGACGCAGGTTCCGTTTTCAGCTGCCGCCCTGCAGAACGATTTTTACGTGTCGGTGCAGGCGAAGCTGACGGCGTTTCCTCTCGGCCGGCTTTTGCGGGAGCAGGGGAGCGATAATGTGCTTACCGCGACTGCTACGGTGACCGGAACTGTCGCAAATCCCTTCGTCACCATGCAGGTGGAACATGCGGCGCTCTCGCTTAACGGCTCTCCGCTCCTTGCGCACGGAACGTTCTCGCTTGATGATACGGGCGTGCATATCGCCGGCATTTCCGGCTCCTGGCGGAACATGAAGCTTTCGGATCTGTCCGCGGACTTTAACCTGACGACGATGAACGGGCATGCCGGCTGCGTGTTTGAAGGCGACGTGCTCGGGCAGGGCTTTACGGTTCCGCTTGAAGTTTCCATGGAAAGCCTGCCGTCCGAGGATTCCCGCCTGCTGAAGGATTTTACGCTGACAGCGTCGTCAAAAAAAGTCTCAGGCGCGCTGTTTCCAAAGCCGTTTCCCTTTGAGCTTACGCTCATCCATAGTCAGGACCGCTATGATTTGTTCTCGAACGGCGGCTTTACTGCAAGCCTGCTTTCGGACGGAACGGTGTACGCAAAAACTTCCGATGCCTCAAAGCTGACGTTCGAGCTTAACGGCAATGTCTCCAAAAACGGCATGAACCTGGAATTTTCCCGCGTCAGGGCTGATTTAGCGCATATTTCCTCGAACTTTTATTTTGAGTGGGTGCAGTTTACCGCGGGCCTATTGACCGGCTCGTTCCGCGTAAAGGGCCTTTTGTCAGACCCGGAATTTGGCGGTGAGCTTACCGTGTCAAATCCCGTTTTTACCATTCCGTTCGTATCGGAGCAGGCCTTTAAGGGAAAGCTTGTTGTCGCCGCTTTCAGCGAATCAACGATGAATGTAGATCCTACCCGGTTTGAATGCGGCAGGGGACTGCTGGATGCCGGCGTGCGCATTGATTTTGACCGCTGGGGACTTGAGCAGCTTGCAGTAACGCTTAACGGTGTTGAAGACAAGCTTGTTCCTGTTGACATGACGTTCCCGCTGGTGCATTACAAGGGAAATGCGCTGGTGAACCTGGGGCTTACGCTGACGTCCACCGATTTTTCTGTCACCGGCTCTATTTTCGGACAGAATGGCGACATCAACATTCAGACGTCGTCCTGGCAGAGCTTCCTTTCGGGAGACAATCTTGCGCTTTCGGGCCTGTTCACTAAGAAGGAAGAATCCGCGCCGCTTCCCTTTGATTTCAGCTGCGATTTGCGCGTGATTGCCGGAAACAAGGTGCAGATTCTGTATGACCCGTTCCTGCGCGGGCTTATCGTTCCGGGCACGGTGCTTAATTTCGGGCTTTCTACGGGCACCGGAGACTTTTCGCTAAAGGGTGACATAGCGCTGCGCGGCGGCGAAATCATCTGGCTGAACCGGAACTTCTATATGAAAGAAGGCCGCATTGTCTTTAATGAGAATCAGGACATCCTTGATCCCCGGCTTACCGTACGCGCAGAAACCCGGGAGCGGGACAGCGGCGGCAATGCCGTCACCATTTCTCTTTCGGCCTCAAGCCAGCCTGTCAGCCGGTTCAATCCGCGGCTTTCTGCCAGCCCCGCAAAGTCCGAGGCTGAAATCATGGAGCTTTTGGGGCAGGTTGTTTCTGCTGACAGCGACAGCATTGGCAGTGTTGCCATGGCGGGCGGCGACTATCTGGTGAATGCCATGGTTATGCGGCGCATAGAAACCGCATTGCGTGACCTGACGAATTTTGATATATTCTCCGTACGCACGATGGTCTTGCAGAACGCTGTTAGCCAGTCAACCCGCAGTAATTCTAGTGAAAATAGTACGACGTTCGGTAACTTTTTCGATAATTCGGCTGTTTACATTGGTAAATACTTCGGCAGTTCAGTGTATGTAGATGCACTGATGCAGTGGACGTATGATGAGACAAAATCTGTCGATAACGGAGACGTAAGTAGCCTTGTGTTCCATCCGGAATTTGGTTTTGAGATGTCTTCTCCGTTTGTAAATATCCGGTGGGGAATCGCACCTGATGTCGAAGCTTTGCAGACCCGCAAACCATGGTTTGTCCCGTCAGCATCCATCACACTGTCGTGGAAAATATCGTTTTAAAAACGGGAGTCAACACTATGTATCGACGCTTCTTTATTGCGTTGCTTGCCGCGGGGCTGTTTTTTACCCCTGCAGTATCTTCATTTGCACAGGAAAGCGAGTCTGCGACAGTTTCTGACAGCGACTGGTATTACGGAAAGCTGATAAAGTCCGTGACATTCAAAGGACTGGAAAACGTTGACAGCAAGGATGTGGACGGCATTGTCAGCGGATTTATCGGAAAGCGCTTTTCTGACGAAGTGTTCGCAGATATGCTTGACCGCATCTATGCGCTGGATTATTTCGAGGATGTCAGCCCGGAGGCACACGAAGGCGATTCCCGCAGAAGTACCGTTGCCCTCGTTTTTACCGTAAAGGAGCGTCCGGTTGTTTCCCGGCTGATTTTTGTCGGTAACCGCCAGGTACGCAATACTGAGCTGAAAGAAGCAATCTCCATTAAAGAAAAAGACGTATACGTTGCAAGCAAGGCGCTGCTCGATGAAAGAGCCATCCGCGATTTGTATCTCGGAAAGGGCTTTACGAACGTTAAGGTCACTTCATCTGCAAAAGAGGGTAAGCGTGGTGTTGAAGTTACGTTCGTCGTAACGGAAGGCCGTGCTACCGTTATTTCAGAAATTGCATTCCGCGGAAACAAGGTCGTCTCCTCACGCACATTGATGCGCAAAGTCTCCCTTAAGGAAGTTGGCCTTGTGTCAAAAGGTGCATTCCAGGAGTCCTCTCTGGAAGCAGATAAGCAGGCGATTGTTGCCTACTACCAGGACAACGGCTATGTTGACGCCTCTGTCATTGACGTTACCCGCGAAGTCGCCATAAATGAAAAAAAGAACCGCGACGAGCTGACCATTACGTTTGTCATTCAGGAAGGCTCGCAGTACACCTATGGCGGCACAACTTTCGAAGGAAACCATATCTTTACTGACGAAAAACTGCAGTCACTCATGAAAATTAAGCCGGGCGCCGTGTTTAAGCAGACCCGCTTCCAGGAAAGCCTGATGGCGGTTGCCGATTTGTATTACGAGAACGGCTATACGTCAAACCGCTTTGAACCGGTGCCACAGAAGGATGTGGAGACAAAGAGCATTTCCTATGTGTTCCAGATTAGCGAGAATGTCCGCAGTCATATTGAAAACATTATCATCAAGGGAAATACCCGCACGAAGGAAGACGTTATCCGCCGCGAAATCCCGCTTGAGTCAGGCGACATTTTCTCCAAGGCAAAGATAACGACCGGTTTGCGCAATCTGTACAACCTGCAGTATTTTAGCGCCGTTGTCCCGGATGTAATAAGCGGCAGTGAGGAAAACCTTGTTGACGTCGTGTTTACCGTTGAAGAGCAGTCTACTACTTCCATTGAATTCGGCGTAACGTTCAGCGGCGTAAGCGATGCTGATGATTTACCGTTTGCGCTTTTTGTAAAGTGGCAGGACAGCAATATCCGGGGAAGCGGCAAATCTGTCAGTGTAAACTCCAGCATTTCTACTGACCAGCAGTCTGTCGGCCTTGCTTTCGGCCAGAGCTGGATTTACGGACTTCCCATCAGCGCGTCTATCAGCACTGATTTCTCTCATTCAAATCTGACCGCCCTGCGCAACAAGTGGCTTCCGGACGGCACGCTCGACGATGATTCTTACTACATGAATTACGAGCAGTGGAAGTGGAGCCTCGGCCTTACGCTTGGCCACCGCTGGACTCCGGACTGGGCTATTCTTTCTCTTTCAGGCGGTATCACCGGAAGCCTGCTGAACAATGTATATGATGAGGACACCTTGACTCCTGTCGACACAACCATCAGCGAGTATGCGAATACCTGGGGCTGGAAAAACTCCGTGTGGACGGCATTTTCTGTCGACGACCGCGACATAAACTACGACCCGTCTTCCGGCTGGTTCGTAAGTCAGCGCCTGACATGGTACGGCCTTACACCTGTCGAGACAGAATACTTCCTGCGCACCGACACCAAGCTGGAAAAATACGTTACGCTGCTTAAGTTCCCGGTGACAGAAACATGGGACTTTAAGCTTGTCCTCGCCGGTTACTCCGGCCTGTCGATGGAATTCCCGGCGCCGGATCACACAATCGGTGAATCCAGCCGCCTGTACATCGACGGCATGTTCAATGCCCGCGGATGGACAAGCATCTACAACAGCGTGCGCGGTCGGGCTATGTGGTCAAACCTTGTAGAGCTTCGCATGCCGTTAGTGCCGCATGTTCTGGCGCTTGACTGGTTCGGCGACGCCGCTGTCATCACAAAGGATGTGTATGATCTGTATCACGGCCTTTCTGTTGAGGATTTCTACTTCAGCACCGGCCCCGGCATCCGCTTTACGATTCCGCAGTTCCCGCTTCGCCTTCTGTTTGCAAACACATTCCGCGTTGTGGATAATGAAATCGAATGGAACAACAAGTGGAAATTTGTCCTCTCATTCAACATTACGAACAAGTAAGAGAGCGAAGAAAAAGGAAGGTTGTGTGTATGTATAAGAAACTGTTTTTTACGGCCGTATGTTTTTTTCTGGTCGCATTTTCCGCTGCGGCCCAGCAGATAACCCGTTTTGGCGTTGTGGATACGTCCCGGGTGTATCAGGCATATTTCCGGAACTCTGCGCCGGTTCGTAATTACGAGACCAAAAAAGCTGCGTTCCAGAATGAGATTAACAGACGCACTGAGGAAATTCAGAAGCTTCAGCAGCAGAAAGTTGACTACGAAAGCAGTGGAAACGAAAGCGCAGCTTTCCGCCTGGAGTCTGAAATTACCAAAAAGACGGATTCTTTAACCGAATATACGAACGCGAAGAATATCGAGCTTGAGTCACTCAAAAAGTCCCTGCAGAATTCAGATGCGTTCTACAAGAAACTGTACAGCACGCTCGAACGAGTCGCCGAAAGCGAAGGCTTAAGCATGATTATGAGCCTGCAGCAGGCAAATGCCGTCCTCTGGTACAGTTCTTCCGTGGACATTACTGACAAAGTAATCAATGCGTTAGGCTTATAATGGTTCGCTCTCATGATACAATAGTCGCTGGCGTCTCGCGAAAATCATCGCCAGCTTCCGAAGTCTCGCCCTTGATGCAGCAGTATCTTTCGATAAAAGCGCAGCATCAGGACGAGATTCTGTTTTTCCGTCTCGGAGACTTTTACGAAATGTTCGGCGACGAGGCTGTGGAAGTTTCCCGGCTTCTGAACCTGACGCTGACCCACCGCCAGAACGATTCCATGTGCGGCATTCCCTATCACGCGGCAAAAATCTACATTGCGCGGCTTTTGCGGCTTGGAAAAAAAATTGCCGTCTGCGAGCAGGTCGGCGAGATTGCAAAAGGCAAGGGGCTTACCGAGCGCAAGGTTGTTGAAGTCATCACGCCGGGAACCGCCATTGAAAGTGAATACCTTGAAGGCGGCACGAACAATTTCCTTGCATCTCTGTTCGTAAAAGGCGGTATGGCCGGATTTGCCTACATCGATGTGACGACCTCAGACTTTTTTGCTACCTCGTGGTCGCTCTCCGAGATGAGCACTCAATTCCCCAAAGAACTTGGCCGCGCCCATCCCCGCGAACTTTTGCTTCCGGAAGCGCTGCGCTCTGACAGCACGGTGCAGGGGGCCTTATCCCAGCTGCCGGCAATGTCGGTTTCGTATTATCCTGACTGGAACTTTGATATAGCGCTTTCTTACAAGCGGCTTGTGGAGCAGTTCAAGACCGTAAACCTCCGTTCCTTTTCGCTTACGGAGCTGTCGCCGGAAGTATGCCCCGCGGGATTTCTGCTTGATTATCTGAAAAAAACGGCGGTTACGACTGCCCCGCATGTCAGCAGCATAAAAGTGTACCGCGACTGTGATTATGTGGTCATGGATGACTCTTCCCGCCGCAATCTTGAAATCTTGGAAAACCTGCGGGATGGAACGAGTCAGTACACGCTGTATGACTGTGTTTCTCATACCCAGACGGCTATGGGAAAGCGCATGCTCCGCCTCTGGCTTCTGTATCCGCTGACTGACAGCGAAAAAATCGAAAAACGGCAGAATCACATTGCGCTTTTTATGCAGAACCGCCGCCTTCTCGATGATGTTCACGAAAAGCTTTCCTCAGTGCTTGATATAGAACGGCTTGCCGGCCGGGTTGCAATGGAGCGGGCGCACGCAAAGGACCTGCAGGCGCTGCGGGCGAGCCTTGAAATGTGGATTTCTGCACGCGATTCGCTTGATACGTATGATTTTTCCCAGCTGTCGCTAGACGAAGCCCGCGCTGTTATCAGCCTCATTTCGTCAGCAATCCTTGATGATCCGGCAACTTCGCTGACAGAAGGCCGCATTATCCGTCCGGGCTGGTCTTCGGAGCTTGACCACTGGCGTGACGTGCAGGAAAACTTCACGAAAATCCTTGAGGAATATACTGAAGAAGAAAAGCAAAAGACAGGAATTGCAAACCTGCGGGTAAAATACAACGGCAATTCCGGCTACTACATTGAAGTGACAAAGGGAAAGCTTTCGCAGGTCCCCGAGCACTTTATCATGAGGAGAAGCCTGCTGAATGCCGAGCGGTATACCACAGCCCGGCTTCAGGAACTGGAACGCGAGCTAAACGAAGCCGGCTCCCGCATTGTAGAGCTGGAGCGGGATTTGTTCCTTGAAGTCCGCCGGAAGATAGCTGACAGTGTGCCGTATCTGCTTCAGACATCACGGGAAATCGCCTATGCTGACGTTTCCTCGGCGCTTGCCTATGCCGCCATCCTGCACCACTGGGTGCGGCCGCTTGTTGACAACAGCGGCGTGTTTAAAGTGACGGCCGGGCGCCATCCTGTCGTCGAAATGCATCTTCCTGACGGCGAGTTTGTTCCGAATGATGTGGAGCTTTCAGCTTCCGGCACGGAGAGCGGTCCCCGCTTTTCATTGATTACCGGGCCGAACATGGCAGGAAAAAGCACCTACCTCAGGCAGACTGCGCTGATTACGCTGCTTGCTCAAATCGGGTCCTGCGTACCCGCTGACAGTGCGCATATTGGTGTCGTCGACCGGATTTTCTGCCGGGTAGGGGCGAGCGACAATCTTGCAAAAGGGGAATCAACCTTCCTTGTCGAGATGACGGAGACTGCCAATATTCTGCGTTCGGCTACGACTCACTCCCTTGTCATCATGGATGAAGTTGGCCGCGGTACGTCGACAGAAGACGGCTTGAGCATTGCCTGGGCTGTCAGCGAGTATCTGCTGAATACCGTCATGTGTAAGACGCTGTTTGCAACTCATTACCATGAGCTTACCCGCATGGAGCATCCGGCGCTCGTCCTTCAGTGCATGGCTGTTTCCGAAAACGCAGGCTCCGTCGTTTTCCTCCGTAAGATAAAGCAGGGCGCGAGCGAAAACTCCTACGGCATTCACGTTGCCCGGCTTGCAGGCGTCCCGGATACCGTCATCAGACGCGCGGGCGAGATTCTTGACCGGCTCCAGCGCATTGCCTCGGATAAACCAGTCCTTGGCTCTGGCGACATGATGCCGGAGACAGTGACCGTATCTCAGGAGACGCAAGCCCGGCCGTCAGCTTCTGCTCCCGGCTTATTCAGTGACGAAGAGCTTGTCCTTGATGAAATTCTCTCGTGCTCTCCAGATGACATGACGCCGATGCAGGCCCTGCAGCTGGTAGCCCGCTGGAAAAAAGCGCTTTCCGGAAGATAAAACTGCATAAAAAGTGTAAAAACTGTCATCTATTCGACAATAGTACAGGTGATGGTTTTTACGCAGTTTTTTTTAGCAGTTGAATACGCACGGCGCGCACTCCGCACGGCAGCCGTATTTCTCTCTGGCGGCGAGCCCTGTCTCTGTTGTGGAGCGGTTACCCTGCTTCCGGGACTGTGCGAGCGCTGCCGCAAACAGTTTCTGTCCTGGAGGCCTTTTTTCACTCCGGCAGAACGTCCTTTAGAGCCACAGGTGGCCGCCCGGTGCCGCATCTGTGGTAAGCCGCTTTTAAGTGAAAGTGCTGTCTGCCTTTCGTGCCGCACAAAACGAGTGCTTTTTCATACTGACGGAGTTTTTCCGCTTCACGCCTACCGCCTGTGGAATAAGACGCTCCTTTTTAACTGGAAAATTGAGGGAAACAGGGCTTTGTCGCCCTTGTTTGCAGCGGCAGTGCATGCAGCTGTCTCTAGCCTTTATGCATGTTTTGGCCGGACACTCCCTGTTGTCCCGGTGCCGCCGCGCCCCGGAAAAATCCGCAGGACGGGCTGGGATCAGATAGCCGAGCTGAGCCGCCTCCTTGAAATTGAATACGGCATCCCTGTGCTTCCGCTTCTTGCGCGTCTTTCTTCCGTGCAGCAGAAAAAACTTGCCCGTGCGGAGCGCATCCTCGGAAAAGGCTCTTCGTATGTGTTTGCGCCGCCCCGGCGGCTGCGCCAAAAAGCTGTTCCCGAAGAAGTCATCCTGCTCGACGACGTCCTTACGACAGGCGCGACGGTTGAGCATTGCGCGAAAGTGCTCAAAAGCGCCGGAGTCAGGCGGGTGTACGCGGTCACTTTGTTTATCGTGGATTAGGCCGGATTTTGAGATGTGTATTATTTGCAATTTATCGGCCTGTCCGCTATACTGATGCAACTTTATATACATGAGGTCTCAACGCATGGAAGAAGAAATACCCAGTTATACACTTGCAGAAGCCATTTCAGAAGCAAAGCGTTGCTTGAAATGCAAAGTTCCGCAATGTCGTACAGGATGTCCAATCGAGAATGATATTCCCGCTTTCAACAACGCTCTTTCGCAGGGAAATATCGGAGAAGCCTATTCGATTATATCATTGCGGAGTAATCTGCCGGCAGTTTGCGGTCGGGTCTGTCCCCACGAAAATCAGTGTGAAGGACATTGTGTCATGAACCGGATGAAAAAGCCGATTCAGATTGGCCGCATCGAACGGTTTGTAGCAGATTTTGAGGCTGACTTTCAACTGACGAAAATTAAGAAGGTGCTGAAAACACAGGGAAAGGTCGCTGTTATCGGTTCCGGTCCTGCCGGCATTGCCTGCGCCGGCGATTTGGTAAAAAAAGGCTATGAAGTCGTCGTGTTTGAGCGTGACTCAGATCTTGGCGGCGTGCTTTTGTATGGCATCCCCGAATTCCGGCTTCCGAAGGTTATTGTCCGCAGGGAACTTGCCCGGCTTCAGACGCTTGGCGTAACGTTTAAGACTGACGTGACATTCGGAAAAGACATCACGCTCGAAAGCTTAAAGTCTGAAGGCTTTGATGCGGTGTTTATGGGAATCGGAGCTGGCGTTCCTAAAAAAATCGGCGTACCTGGAGAAGGTGCTTCCGGTTCTGTAGATGCGCTTGATTTCCTGCACAAGGTGCGTGAATATGAAGAGGGCAAGCTTGAGCGGCGTGCAGTTCCCATTGCAGAGGGCGATACTGTCGTTGTCATCGGTGCTGGCAATGTCGCCATGGATGCCTGCCGGAGCGCAGTGCGCATGGGGGCAAAGCACGTCATGGTCTGCTACCGCCGTACAATCGAGTTTATGAAAGCGTCCCGCGCAGAATATGACGGCGCTGTCTCTGACGGCGTAGAGTTTAAGTGGGAGCATGTTCCTGTCGCCTACGAGCTTCGTGGAGATACAGTCTGTGGCTTCAGGTCAAAGACCCCGGATGGCGAATATGTTATTCCGGTGACAAAGATTATTGCTGCCATCGGTTCCGGTCCTGCAGAGGAACTTTCCGGGATTGCAGGCCTGTCTTTTGATGACGGCGGCTATATTCAGACGCAGACAGAGCCGTATTACGGCGCCACGGGCGTTGAGGGGCTGTTTGCGGCGGGAGATGTCGTGCATCATCCAAAAACCGTGGTAATGGCGATGCGCGAAGGTAAAAAAGCTGCCGGCGGCATCGATGCGTATTATCAGGCAACACATAATTCTGTTACCGAGTAAAGAACAGCCTGCTGCCGTCTGGCAGACACGGTTTTGCCGGCAGTAAGCCGGTGGCAGGCGGCTGTCAGCGGTCTGCTGTCTTAAAAATAATTGTAGAATGCAGTTGTTTTTTTGACGGTTTGGCTGTATTCTTTATAGGTAGCTTGTACGGAGGGTTTACATGGCAGAAAATACACAGATTCAACTGGTTACATTTCAGCTCGGTGGAGAAATATACGGTGTAGACATTATGGACGTTAAGGAAATCGTTAAAATTGTTCCTGTCCGTCCAATCCCTAATGCACCGTACTATGTTGAAGGTATTTTTACGCTTCGCAGTGAGATTATCCCGGTTATCAATTTGCACAAGCGATTCCAGCTTAAAAAGATGGAAATTACTGATGATATGACAGAAGATGACGGAGGATTTGTCATCCTGAATATCGACGGTAATGAAATCGGCATTATTATTGACCGTGTCGCACGCGTTGTGACTATCAATACTGACGAAATTCAGCCGCCGCCGCAGATGATTAGCGGTATCGGTACAGAATACATCCATGGCGTTATCCGACAGGATGGCAATTACCTTATCATGCTCGACATCCGCCGTCTGTTCAATGCAAATGAACTGCAGCGCATTTTGGGCGAAGATGAAGAAACCGCATAAGACTGTTTGCGTTTCTTAAGGCAGCTTTCTGTGCAGTGCATGGAAAGCTGCTGTTACATTAAAACGAACAGGTAAAAAAATGATTCAGACATTCAGTTCTACTATCCGCAGAAAGGAAATGGATGCCGTTTTGACCTGCATGGTTGATGAAAAGACAGGTCCCGGCGAATTAAATACACGTTTCATTCAGGCTGTAAAAGAGTTTACTGGCTGTGATGGTGCGGTTGCATTCCGCAGTCCGACGCTGGCGCTTTCCTATGCACTGAAGGCGCTTTCCCTGGAGAGCGAAAGTGGCATCATGATATCTGCGCTGGCTCCGGCATGGCAGTATCAGACCGTGGAAAATCTGGGCTTTAAGCCTGTTGTCCTTGATGTTTCCGAGGAAACCGGGCTTGTAACGGCAGAAACGGTTTCAAAAGGCATTCAGGAAGGAGGCAGGCTGCTTCTTTTGCACGAGACGATGGGCATCTTGCCTGATTTTGAAGCAATCCTTGCGCTCGGCGTTCCCGTCATTGAAGACATTTCTCATTCTGTTGGCGCTGTCTTTAACGAGAAAAAAGCCGGCAGTTCCGGCGTCTATTCAATCATGGGGTTGGAAGAGTTCGATACGATTACGGCTGGAGGTGGCGCCGTCCTTATGGCTCCTGGCCGCCGTGAATGGATTGTATTGAAGAAATACACGGACGAGGCTCCGCGTACCGACATACTGCCGGATATCAACAGTGCACTTGCATTTGTGCAGATTAAAGAGTTTGCCCGTAACGAGGAAATGCGAAAAAAGCTGTTTGCGGTCTTCCAGCACGCGCTTTTGAGCGGGAAGAATAAGACTTTTGTCCGCGAGCCTAACAGCGGAAGTACTGTCTGGTCTTTTCCGGTCGTGCTTGGTGGCAGCTTTAAGGATGCAAAGCAGTATGCCAACCGTAAGGAGATTGAGATTCAGCCTGCCTATGCTGACTCTGTCATCGCGCTTAAAGAAGAAGAGCTTTCGGCTTCCTGCATTAAGGCAAAATCGCTGTTTTTGCGCACTGTCCTGTTCCCGCTGTATCCCCGATTGACTAACGATGCAGCGACAAAAATTGCAAAAGTACTCGGTACGCTGCCGTAAGGAATCTGCATGAAAAAGTGCCTCATCATCGTTAATACCTACAAAGATGAATCAAAGAACATGGGTGCTGAAATCAAGCAGTATCTTGAGTCGCTGGGAATTTTTGCGGATATTTTTCTGTACAATGGTTTTAGCGAGCAGTACCCGTTTCCGGGCTATGATTTTGTAATTACGCTTGGTGGAGATGGAACCGTGCTGTTTGCCAGCCGGGGCTGTGCGCCGCTTCATATACCGGTTTTCCCGGTTAATTTCGGGCAGTTTGGCTTTATTGCGAGCGTGCAGAAGCCCGACTGGAAAACCGAGCTTGACCGTTTTCTTTCCGGAAAGGCAGTCATCTCTGAACGGACGATGGTACAGGCGGAGCTCGTGCGGGGAAGTACCAAACGCTTCAGTGCGACAGGACTGAATGACATTGTTATCAGCGCAAAAACTGCGGCCCGCACCATCAGCTTTGAGGTGTCCTATGATGATGTGTCGCTGGGGCAGTTTAAGGCAGACGGAATCATCATTGCTACGGCAACAGGTTCGACTGCCTATTCTGCAAGCGCCGGCGGTCCCATCATCGACCCGAACCTGGATGCACTGGTGCTGACGCTTATAAATGCATTTTCTCTTTCTAGCCGTCCGATTGTTTTAAGCGCTAAGGGCGAGCTGTGTGTGACGATTCTGCCGTCCCGGACTGCAGATGTAATCATTACTGTTGATGGACAGATTCCGGTTGATTTGCATGTGGATGATATGATAAAAATCCGCCGCACGCCGGACAATGCGCTTTTGGTGGGCTGTACGCAAAAAAAATTCTACAATGCCCTTCGCTCTAAGCTTAACTGGTCAGGGGTTCCTCATGCTTGAAGATTTGACCATAAAAGATTTTGCGCTTATTGACAGCGCCAATCTGGAGTTTGAGAAAGGATTTACCGTGCTGTCAGGCGAAACTGGTGCCGGAAAATCTCTTTTAATCGGCGCTCTTTCTTTTCTTCTCGGTGGAAAAAGCGGAGTAGAGCAGATTCGCCCCGGCTGTCACGAGGCTACGGTAAGCGGAACCTTCCTGTTACCGCCGGAAGCAGCTGCTGCAGGCGCCGCCATCCCCATGCCGGACTCTCAGCATTCAGAAACAGAGGAGCATGAGGCCCGTTCTGCCCGCGAATGGCTTTCCATGCACGGCATCGAGCCGGAAAATGACCGCATCCTGCTTCGCCGCTATGTACGCGAAAACGGAAAAAGCGGCGCCTGGATTGGCGGAACAGCTGTAACGCGCGCCGACCTTGCCGCCTTCAGCGCTTTTTTGGTCGACATTCACGGACAGCATGAGCATCAGTCGCTTATGCGCGTTTCGGAGCACCGCCGCTTTCTTGATTCGTACGCAGGACTTACCGAGCGCGTTGCTTCCTTTACGGCGCTTTACACGGAGCTGGTGGAAAAACGGCGTAAGCTTTCTGAGCTGAATGCAAATGACGCTGACCGCGCGCAGAAAATAGAGCTTCTGACTTTTGCCGTGGAAGAAATTACGGCTGCTAAGCTGAAGCCCGGTGAAGACACGGAACTTGAAGAGGAGGAAGTGCGCCTTTCTTCCTACGAAAAGCTTTTTGCGGACATCGAAGCGATAAATGCAGCATTAGGCGGCGGCGAGGGCGGCGACAGCATTATTTCTGCGCTTAAGCGCTTGCGGAGCAATGCCCAGCACGCTTCCTCCATGGATGCAAAGGCGCTCGGCCCGCTTGAGCAGCGCCTTGACAGCGCTTTTTACGAGCTTTCTGATGTGGCTGACGAATACCAGCGTTACGCGCAGTCCCTTGTGTTTGACCCCGAGCGCCTTACCCAGGTGCAGGAACGGCAGACAGTCATTTACAATCTGAAAAAGAAATACGCAGGCTCTGTGACATCTCCTCTCGATGAGGTGCTCCGGTATGCAGAGCAGGCTCAGGCACAGCTTGATGCAATGCAGAGCGGCGAGGAAGGAAAAGAAGCGCTCATGCAGGATATAAGCCGGCTTGAAAAACAGGTGTATACTGAGGCAAAGCAGATTTCTGCTCTTCGCGTGCGAGCCGCCGAGACGATGTCCGGAGCTGTGGTGCAGGTGCTTTCTAAGCTCGGCATGAACGGAACCCGCTTTTCTGTTTCGCTTACGGCAAAAGGACCTGCTCCCCAGCAGACCGGTGCGGAACATACTCCCATGCAGTTGTGCGGCCCGTACGGCATGGACAACGTCGAGTTCCTGATCAGCGCAAACCCCGGTTCTCCGCTGCAGCCGCTTGCAAAAATTGCTTCTGGCGGCGAACTTTCGCGGGTCATGCTTGCCTTAAAGACTATATTTGCCGCTTCAGACCCGGTTGGCACGCTGGTCTTTGACGAAATTGACACGGGTATCGGCGGCGAAATAGCCGTTTCAATCGGAAGCCATCTTCAGAATCTGGCAAAAAATAAGCAGGTTTTGTGTATAACGCACCTTGCGAGCATCGCAGTTTATGCCGATAATCAGGTAAAGATTGCAAAAGGCGTATCCGGCGGTACCACGAGCACCCGCGTGTTCCCCATCGCCGGAGAAGAACGTGTTGAAGAAATCGCACGCATGCTTTCCGGAGACCCCGCATCCAGCGAATCTATAGAACACGCCCGCGCCATGCTGCAAAAATACAGCTCAAGGAGACAGTGATGGCAAAAGTAAGCGAAGCTCGCAGACAGGAATTTCAGGAACGCAGCGACCCCTATCAGAAGCAGATTAACGAGTCTCTCAAGAAAGAAAAGGAGATAATCGCAACGCTGAGCCGGGATAATGCATCTGTCGCATATAAAAAAATCATGCTCTGTGAGCTGATGATTTCGGTTGCGACGACGTATATTGCCATGAATAACCTTTCTGTGGAGCTTCTCGATGTCAAGAACAACGACATGCTTAACGAAGCCCGCAAAATCCTGTATAAGGCCATCATTTATCTTGAAGAAATTGTCACGCCGTCGATTGACGTGCAGTATTCCGAAATAGAGGAAAAGGTCCTGCAGCTTGAGAAAATGCCGTTCAATGACCGCTATACGCTGATTCGAAAGCTCGGACTTGCTATCCGCTTACTGACGGACGCGTATGGTGACAACACGAAATGGCGGTGGGCATTCGTGGAGCTGCAGGGACGTTTCGTGACGGTTGCCAAAAATCTGGTTGACTGGAAAAAAGCCTGCAAGGATTATCTTGATACGCAGTCAGCGGATTATGACAACACAGTGTATTACATCCGCCGTATAAAAAAGCTGCTGGATCAGTCTGGCAGCCAGTACCGCGACCGCTACGAGCTTTCCACTCATCGTCTGGATGACATCCGCATTGCCATCAACTATGTGGTGGCAGAGCGCCGGATATGCATGCTCACCGGCGAAAAAGATACCGCAGAGGAGCTTAAAAAGAAAGCGCTTGTGTGGAGAGAAAAAATGGAGCATGATAAGAAAAACGGCGTCGCCCGCTGACCGGGAAGCCGTAAACACTGCATGCAGGGAGCACGATGATAGACAGCCGCTTGATTTACAAAATTTTTGAAGGATTCTCGATACAGCGCTGGAATGATTTGATTCGTCCCTTTGACCTTGTGGAGATGGACAAGGCTGCGGAAAAAATGGTCGCGGCCTACATTATCGGAAAGTATGAGGAAATGCAGGGGCACCAAATCGACTGGGAATGGATTATGTATGCATCTCTGTTCGATTTGCTCCGGAAAATTGCCCTGTGCGACATAAAAAGCCCGGTGCAGCGTATGATTCGCGAACAGTATCCTCACGAGTACATCCGCCTGAATGAATGGGTGCTTGAGCAGTACCGCGAACTCATCCACGACGATGACCTGTTTACGCGCTTTACGCTGTATATCGGCCAGACTGCCGGTTCAATCCGCTTTCCTAAAAAGAGTGAGCTTGCAGCGCGCGTGCTTCGGGCAGCGCATAAATTTTCTTCCTTGCGCGAACTGGAAATGGTTGCGCCTGTAAACGAAGAAGAACGTCTTACAAAAATCAGAAAAGATCTGAACGAGGACATTCAGCCTTACCTCGACCTGCGTGGCATGCAGCTTTTAGTTACGCGCCAGCGGCCGTTTGATTTTATCATGATGATTGAGCAGCTCCGTTTTCAGACCCGCTGGAATCAGACGCCCCGCGTTCCTCATACCAGCGTTCTGGGACACTGCTTTTTTGTTGCCTGCGTAACGCTGCTGTTGATGCGGGAGACAAAAGTGCCTCTGTGTCCTAAGCGCCTTTTCAATGATTTTTTCAGCGCGCTGTTCCACGATTTGCCCGAGGCTGTTACCCGCGATATTATTTCCCCGGTCAAGCAGGCCACCGATGAGCTTCCTTCTGTCGTTAAGCATATTGAGGATGAGATTGTTCGTGCGGAGCTGGTGCCGCTCATGGATTCCTATTACGCAGATGAGCTTATGTATTTTACCAGCGATGAGTTTAAAAACCGTGTCGTCGTGCGCGATTATGATACTGATGAGCAGCTTATCGAAACTGTCGACTGGGGTACGCTGAACCGACAGTACAATGCTGACGAGTTTCTGCCGGTAGACGGCCGGACGGTGCGCATGGCAGATCATATCGCGGCATTTATCGAAGCTGACAGTTCAATCAAATACGGCATTACCAGCACCCATTTGCGAAGCGGCCGCGAGAACATTTTGCGGGCCTATCCTGCCGAAACCGAAATAAACGGCATCGAAATCGGTAAGCTCCTCCGACTCCTGGGTGAAAACAGCTAATACATCGCTTTTGCCATGCCGAAAATAGCAGAGTATGAAGAGCCATGGTACTAATCGCATTGAAAAAATTTCACTTGCAGCGCTGGTTTTAGCACTCTCCTGCAGCATGTATGCAGATACGACTCATGTCGTGCAGAAAGGAGAGACCTTGTATTCTCTTTCGCGGCAGTATAAGACAACTGTTGCCGACATCTGTAAGGCAAACAATATTGCAGACGGCTCTTCCGTAAAGGCCGGACAGAAGCTTGTGATACCGGAAGCCGGCAAGGCTTCAGAAGCAAAGCCTTCGGTAAAAACGTCAACAGGTTCAAATCCGGCACCCTCCCAGACAAAAGAGCATGTCGTGCAGAAAGGCGAGACCTGGTACGGTATTTCCCGTACGTATGGAATTGCTGTGGCCGACTTACAGGCGGCGAATAAAGCTGATGCCTCGAGCGTGCTGAAAGCCGGTCAGAAGCTTACGATTCCGCTGGGCGCATCCATAGCATCCGCTGTTGCAAAGTCTGCTTCTTCTGCCGCTGCTGCAAAAACAGCTCCGGTAACCGCTGCCAGCGCCAAGCCCGACGTTCCTGATTTGAAGTCAAACGATCCGCGTTCGTATTCTGCAAAAAAAGGGGATTCTTCGCTTGTGTGGCCGGTAAAATCGCCTTCAGTTACCTATGTGAACGGCAAGGTGAGCGGGGTAAACCTTTCTGCCCGAAAGAACGAAAGCGTTACGGCAATCCGGGAAGGAACCGTCATGTTCAGCGGCCTGTACCGCGGTTTTGGAAACGTCGTGTTCGTGCAGAGCAAAACCGGGCACATCTATGCGTATACGGGGCTTGGTTCGGTGCGTGTAAACAAGGGCGAATACATCACCTATGGACAGCAGCTTGGAACTGCCGGTGTGGACGCTATCTCCGAAAAGCCGCAGGTATCGCTTATGGTATTCCAGAACGGACTTCCGATTGATCCGGCAAAGGCTCCCAGAGGCTGATTCCTTTTTTCAGAGCCGTACTGGTCTTGTACTTTTCCGGACTTTCTGCCAGGCAATAAAACCTTGAAACCCCATGCATCTCATGGTACAATAGACCCCGTATGGAACATAATATGATTACCTCTGCGTCGGGCTGGCGCAAGGTGTTTGCAGCTTCCGGCGATGAGAATGATTCATTTCCAGATATAGGCGAAGAAAATACGGCGGTTGTTGCGTATGCGGCAGATTCCTTTGCCGACTACATGCTTGCAAAATGCGGTCAGGGCGTTTCTGTCATAGTAGGTACGGATACCCGCCCTACCGGCAGTGCTATAGCCGATACAGTGCTTCGCGTGCTTCTCGCCCGGGGAATCGCTGTTTCTTACACTGGCGCAATTGCCGCACCTGAGATAATGGCTGCTGCAAGAAACGCAGACGGCTTTCTATACATATCAGCAAGTCATAATCCTATCGGACATAACGGTCTTAAATTCGGACTGAACGACGGCGGCGTCCTTACCGCTGAAGAAAATGCAAAGCTTGTAAAACGTTTTACCGATAAGCTTTCCTCTGCAGAAAGTGCCGCTGATGCAGCTGCATTGACGGCAGCCTGTGCAGAAGCTGAACTTGACTGGCTGTATGCAGAAATGCATGCCTCTAAACAGCGGGCGCTTATTGCCTACCGGGATTTTGCAAAAGCTGTCATCACCGGGACGGAAGACCGGACAGCACAGAATAAAATGCTCTCTGGAATCCGCCGTGCTGTTTGTTCAAGGCCTATCGGCGTCGTCTGCGACATGAACGGAAGCGCAAGAACGCTTTCTCTTGACGGGGAACTTCTCGGAGATACCGGCATTTCTTTTTACGCGGTGAACAACGCTCCCGGTCAGATTGTGCATGCTATTATCCCAGAGCCGGAAAACCTTGAGTGGTGCGCTCACGAGATGGAAAGGCTCCATAAAGAAGGCAAAAAAGAGGTTATCCTTGGCTATATGCCCGACTGCGACGGCGACCGGGGAAACATTGTGTACTGGAATGATGCTGCACAAAAGGCTGAGGTCCTGAAAGCACAGGAAGTGTTCGCGCTTTCTGTGTTGAGTGAGCTTGCATATTCTGTGTATCAGTTTAATACAAAAGAACGGCACGGACTTTTCGGCAAAACCGAGCAGTATATCAGCGACAGCCAGTTTTCAAGCCGCAAGTGGAGCGCAAACCTCCCCGAGGATTTTAAGCTTGCAGTGGTTGCTAATTGCCCGACGTCCATGCGTATTGATGAAATTGCCCGCGCTTTCCACGCAGAGCTTTTCCGCGCCGAAGTCGGCGAGGCTAACGTAGTGAACCTTGCCCGTAAAAAGCGGGAAGAAGGCTACATCGTGCGCATTTTGGGCGAAGGCTCCAATGGCGGAAACATCACGCACCCGGCAGCAGTCCGCGACCCGATAAATACACTGTTTGCGCTTATTAAGCTTCTGGTGCTGCAGGATACGACCTCGCCGACAGGAAAGCCTGTGCTCGGCCTGTTTCATCTCTGGTGCAAGGCCAGCGGCCAGACAGATAAGTACAAAAAGAACTTTACACTTTCTGATATAATCGCTACGCTTCCTGCGTATACGACTACCGGTGTCAGCGAAGCTCGTGCGCTGTTAAAGATTCGCGAAACGAATCAACTGGCGCTGAAAAAACGCTTCCAGCGGATTTTTGAGCAGGGGTGGGAATCAAAGACAAAGATTTTCAAGCAGAAGTTTGGTTTTGCAAGCTACGAGGCTGTCGCCACGGTAGGAACCGAAGAGTACAGAAACATTGAGGACTTTAGTGTGAGCGGTACCGGCGGCCTCAAAATCATCTTTTACGATGAGGATAAGAATCCTCTTGCGTTTATGTGGATGCGCGGCAGCAAAACCGAGCCGGTGTTCCGCATTATGTGCGATGTAAAAGGGGACAACCCTGATGTGGAGCGGGGGCTTCTCTCGTGGGAAACCGAACTGCTTTCAATGGCAGACATGTAAGCCGTATATTCGAAAACATGCAGTATTGCTAATCATAGAAGGAGTTTTTTGAAATGGAAAAAGCTGAAATCTTGGCTCGGGCGAAAAAATACATCGCCGAAGAAAAAGACGAGCGCTTCCGCAAAGAAGTAGAAGAACTGGTTGCAAAAGAGGATATGAAGGAGCTTGAAGACCGCTTCTATCAGACTCTGGAATTTGGTACCGGCGGTTTGCGCGGTGTTATGGGCGGCGGAACTAACCGCATGAATACGCTTGAGATTAACCTTGCAACACAGGGCCTTGCAAACTATGTGCGCAAGGCTTTCCCTGAAAAAGCTGCTGACGGCACGCTCTCTGCTGTTGTTGCATACGACAGCCGCAAAAACAGCGGTGTTTTTGCTGAGGCTACCGCGCTCATCCTTGCTGCAAACGGTATTAAGGCATACCTGTTTACCGGCCTGCGCCCCACACCGGAGCTGTCATTTGCAATCCGCACGCTCGGCGCTCAGACTGGCGTTGTCGTGACTGCAAGCCACAATCCGCCGCAGTACAACGGCTACAAGGCATACTGGGACAACGGCGCTCAGGTTATCGAGCCGCATGATGTGGGCATCATCAAGGAAGTGAATGCAGTTACTGAGGTAAAGACTGTCTCTAAGGAAGAGGCGCTCAAATCAGGCAAGCTGGTACTTATTGATAAAGAAATCGATGAAAAATACTGGGCAATGTGTAAGGCCCAGCTTTTCCGCCCGGATTTAATCAAGGAAAAAGCTGGCGACGTTAAAGTTGTGTACACGCCGTTGCACGGAACCGGCGCAATGCATGTTGAGAAGGTTCTGGGTGATTTGGGCTTGAACGTCATTACCGTTCCGGAGCAGAGAGAGCCTGATGGCGCTTTCCCGACAGTCGAAAAGCCGAATCCCGAAGAAGCTCCCGCATTGAAGCTTGCCGTAGAGCTTGGCACTAAGGAAAAGGCTGATGTCGTTATGGCAACAGACCCGGATGCAGACCGCTTTGGTACAGCATTCCCCGATAAGGACGGAAAATTTGTCCTGGTCACTGGAAACCAGATGGGTGCGCTGCTTTGCGAATATGTGCTTTTAAGCCGCAAAGAGCTGGGCAAGATGCCTGAAAAGCCTGCTGCCATCCGCTCAATTGTTACATCAAACTTTGTCGATGCTATCTGCGAAAAGTATGGTGTTACACTGTATGACTGCCTTACCGGCTTTAAATGGATTGCCGCAGTTGAAGATGAATTTGAAAAATCAGGCGCAAATAACTACGTCTTTGGTCTTGAAGAAAGCTACGGCTACAAGGTCGAAAAAGAAGTTATGGACAAGGATGGCGTTTCTGCCGCCGCAATGTGTGCGGAGATGACGCTTTACTGGCGCAGCAAGGGCGTAAGCCTGCTCGAGCACCTGAATGACATGTGGAAAGAGTACGGTTACTACGAAGACCGCGCTATCAGCCAGTACTTCCCCGGCGTCAGTGGAAAGAGCGTTATGGACGGCATTATGACCAAACTGCGTAACGACGGCGTTCAGACTCTCGGTGGCAAGACCGTGCTTAAAATCCGCGACATCGGAAACAGCGTTGAGTTTGACCCGAAAAATCCCGCTGCAAAATCGGCGATTTCCCTGCCGAAGAGCAACGTTCTTCAGTTCTGTCTTGAAGGCGGCACTATTGTAAGTGCACGTCCGAGTGGAACGGAGCCGAAAATCAAGTTCTACATCAACAGCCGCACGCCGGTTGCCGGAAAGAGTGATGAAGGACTCTGTGCTGCAAAGAAAGAGGCTGGCATGCTCTGCGATAAGATTACCGCAGATATAAAAGCCGTTCTCGATGCTGCAAACTAAGCTCTTAAAAGATTACAAAAGGCTGCCCCGTCTGCTTGCAGATGAAACAGTCTTCTGTGTCTTTGACACCGAAACTACGGGGCTTGATTCAAGGTCAGACCGCGTCATTGAAATTGGCGCGGTTAAATGCATACTCAGGCAGGATAGTGTAGAAATCCTTGAAACTTTCGATCAGCTGATAAATCCCGGCATTCCGCTTCCGTCGGTCTGCATGGAAGTGTCTCATATCACCGATGATATGGTCGCCGGTAAGCCTGCCATTGCTGATGTCCTTCCCGATTTTCTGCGTTTTATAGACGGCACTGTCCTGGTGGCTCATAATGCTCCCTTCGACTTGAAGTTTATGAATGCGGAGCTTAGCCGGGCAGGCCTTCCCGTGCTTTCCAACTTGACTGTTGATACCTTACAGCTGAGCCGTCAGGTATATCCGGCAAACGGTCACTGGAACCTGCAGTTTCTGGCAAAGCAGTTTTCCATAGATGTGCAAGCCGCACACCGGGCCTGTGATGATGCGCGGGTCTGTATGGAAGTGCTCTTGCGCTGCATAAAAGATATGAAAGCTTAAAATCCTTAAGTCTGCCTTTTCGGGCAGGCTTTTTTTTGTCGGCAGCGGTTTTCTCAATTCTTAAAAACCTACTGGTTTGCTCTCTTTTCTAAAATCGTGTATTTTGTTACAATACAGGTGTGAATTATACAGATGTTGAACAGCCCAAGGCGGGCGATACCGTTGTTGTCGGAATGTCGGGTGGGGTTGACTCCACGCTTACAGCCATGCTTCTTAAGGAGCGCGGCTGCCATGTCATCGGAGTTACTATGTCGTTGTGGAAGGGGGATTTACCGCCGCTTCCGAACGGACAGGTACTGCACAGTTCCTGCTATGGTCCTGATGAGACAGAAGATATTGCCCAATGCGAGGCTTTCTGCAAGGAAAAGGGCATCGAGTATCATGTGATTGATGTAAAGGATGAGTATCAGAAACAGGTGCTCGATTACTTTAAGGCTGAATACCGGGCCGGCCGCACGCCAAACCCTTGCGTGCGCTGCAACAGTTTTATAAAATTCGGCGCACTCTTGCGCGGCGTTCAGGCAATGGGTATTTCCTATGATTATTTCTGTACCGGGCATTATGCACGCATGGTTCGCCCGGAACAAGGTGTCTGGGCTTCGGATAAAAAGCCGTGCATGATTGCCTGTGCAAGCGACATCACTAAGGATCAGGCGTACTTTTTGTACCGCATCCCCAGCGATGTTCTGGAGAAAGTGCGCTTTCCGCTCGGCTTTATGGAAAAAAAGGACGTGTTTGCCATGGCGCGGGAGCGCGGGCTTTTAGCGGCGGACCGTGCCGAAAGTCAGGACTTTATTCCTCCTGAGTATTTTGACTACCTCTTCAGTGATAAGCCAGGCATTCCCGGGGACATTATCGATCTGGACGGTCATGTGCTTGGCCGCCACAGAGGAATCGAGCATTATACCATCGGCCAGCGCCGTGGACTTGGCGTCTCTTCAACCCGGCCGCTGTATGTGCACTCCATAGACGCAAAGAAAAACCTGGTCGTGCTTGCAGATAACGACGACCTTCTGGTAAGCGCCCTTATTTTTGATGACTGTGCATGGCCGGCCGGAGTTGCACCCACTGAGCCGTTTGATGCTATGATAAAAATCCGCCTTGCATCCCGTCCTGTAGCCTGCCACGTCGAGCCGTTGTCTGCTGACAGTCCGGAAGCTGCCGCGGAAAATCTTTCGCTACCGGCTTACAAGGTAACATTTGCGGAAAAGCAGCGCGCTGTAGCTCCGGGACAGTCTGCCGTGCTGTACAGGGACGGCGTGATTGTCGGCGGCGGAATCATTACTAACCCGATTGCGTAGCGACCGGATCGGGCAGACAGTAAATGGCCTGCGTGATTGTTGCGTTATTCCTATTGACTAAGTAGGTTTTAATCAGCATACTCCTACATATCTTATACAATATGGGAGTATCTATGAAAAAGATTTCTGTTTTTGCAGTTTCTTTGGCAGCAATCGCATTGGCTGTTACCGGCTGCTCAAAAAAAGAAAACGATGTGCTTAAGGTCGGCGCAACCCCGGAGCCTCATGCAGCAATTTTAAGCCTGATTGCGGACGATTTAGCCCGCGAGGGTGTAACGCTTAAAGTCGTTGAGTTTACCGATTACGTGACGCCTAACGAAGCTGTCGAGAGTGGCGAGATTGACGCCAACTATTTCCAGCACAAGCCGTACATGGAAAGCTTTAACAGTGAGCGCGGCTATCACCTCGTAAGTGCCGCAGGCATTCACGTTGAGCCGATTGCCCTGTATTCACGCAAAGCAAAGTCTGCCGCTGAATTAAAAGACGGTGCGACTATCGCAATTCCGAATGATCCTACAAACGAAGGCCGAGCACTGCTTCTGCTTGCAGCAAACGGACTTATCACGCTTGATGAAAGCGCTGGCCTTACAGCAGTCCCGGCAAACATTACTGCTAATCCCCGTGGTTTTAAGTTCCGCGAGATTGAAGCTGCAAGCCTTCCGCGCGTGCTTGCAGATGTTGACGCAGCCGTTATCAACGGAAACTATGCGCTTCCCGCCGGCCTGAATGCTAAGAAAGACGGTCTTCTTGTTGAAGGTGCAGAATCTCCCTATGTAAATGTTCTGTGCGTAAAAGAAGGTCGCGAGACAGATGCAAAGATTCAGAAGCTTTCAAAAGCCCTGCAGTCTCAGAAAGTTAAGGACTATATCAACAGCAAGTACCCGAATGGGGATGTCGTCGCTGTATTCTAATGCTGTATTCTAATCTTGCATAAGATTACGAGCTAGAGCTGATAAAAAAAGGAACCTGTGCTTCTCGAAGTGTCACTTCAAGGCAGGTTCCTTTTTTTTGCGTTAAGCTGCAAAACTCTGGCTCAACTCCCGAATCTCTGCGAGCTTTGCCTTTGCTTTTCCGCTGTCTAATGCTTCAATCGCCATGTCGTAGCCGTCTTTAATCGTGCGTGCTTTTCCACTGATGTAGAGCACCGCCCCTGCATTCAGACCCACGGCTGCGCGCAGTGTCGGACGGCCGGCTCCATTCAAAAGCTCCAGCGCCATCGCCGCATTTTCTTTTGCGCTTCCTCCTGCAAGCTGCTCTTCGCAGGCGCTCTCGCCCGTGATGCCGTATTTTGCCGGATCGATAGTGTAGCGGTACTCTTTTCCGTCTTCGTTAATCTGGAATACGTCAGTCGGCTGGCAGGGGCTTATCTCGTCAAATCCGTCGCGGCTTGCAATGACCATGACGCGTTTTGCGCCCAATGATTTTGCCGCATGAGCGTAATCTTCCATGAGGGAAGCGCTGTACACGCCGAGTACTTCGTATTCTGCATTTGCCGGGTTTAAGAGCGGGCCAAGCACATTAAAGATGGTCTTTATGCCGAGTGCCTTTCTGATGGGTGCGGCAAAACGCATGGCTGAATGATATACCGGTGCCATCAAAAAACCGAACCCGGTCTTCTGTATGAGCTTTGCCGTCTGGGCCGGATTTGCATCTATTTTTATGCCCAGCGTCTCGAAGAAATCTGCGGCGCCGGATTTTGAAGAAACGGCTCTGTTGCCGTGCTTTGCCATGGGCTGCCCGCAGCTTGCGGCAACAATGGCAGAAAGCGAGCTGATGTTAAAGCTTCCCTTGCAGTCGCCGCCGGTGCCGACGATTTCGGCAAGCCCGCTGTTTTTAAGCGGGAAGTGCGTCTTCTTTTTAAGCAGGGCAGAGGCGCTTCCTGCCATTTCGTCGGCTGTAGGAAGCCCGAGAGACGCCATTGCCGTTAAGATTGATGCTGTAACGCGCTCGTCAAGCGTACCGTCGGTAAGATTTTCCATAAAGGCTTCTGCCTGCTCGCGGCTTAAGGGCTTTTTCTTGTCGAGCATCTGAGTCAAAAGCTCGTTTACAGCAAGATTTTCGCGGCGGTAGTTCAAAAATGCGCGGAACAGGTTGTCTCCTGCCTGGCTTGCAATGCTTTCCGGGTGGAACTGCACGCCTTCTATCGGAAGTGTCTTGTGGCGGATGCCCATGATGTCGCCGTCTTTTGCACGCGCAGTTACCTCAAAGTCTGCTGGCAGGGTGCTTTCGTCTACCACCAGCGAGTGATAGCGCGTAAAGGTGCCTTTCTTTCCGATAAGGCGGAAAATGCCTTTGCCGTCAAGGTCTATGTCTTCTACAATGCCGTGGCGGATGTATTTTGCCTGTACGATTTTTGCGCCGAATGCCTGTGCGATTGACTGATGGCCAAGGCAGACGCCGAGAATCGGAACCTTGCCCGCAAAATACTTGATTGCCTCAAGTGAGACGCCTGCGTCATCGGGAGTTCCGGGGCCGGGGCTGATGACAAGATAGTCCGGCTTAAGGGCCTCGATGTCGGAAACGCTTGTTTCTTTTGAGCGCACGACCTGAACTTTGTCACCGCTTAAGCGTTCGAGTGACTGAACCACGTTAAATGTGAATGAATCATAATTATCAATGACGACTATCATAGCTTTCTCCTTATAAAATCCTCGTTAGCGGCGTTGCATGGAAGCAACGAAAAGCAGCTTTGCCAACGGCAAAATCCGCCATGGTATTCCTTTTAGTTTGTGTTCTGCATTTCAAGCACAGTCCTGAGCGCTCCAAGCTTCTCGTTTGTTTCTTCCCATTCCCGGTCGGGATTTGAGTCGTAGACGATGCCGCCACCGGCCTGCAGCGTCCATGTGTTTCCCTGTTTGAGTGCGCATCGGATTGCAATGCAGAAGTCAAGGTCGCCGTTACTCTGCAGGTAGCCTACAGCCCCGGCGTAGAAGCGTCTTTTTGTCCGTTCCAGACGGCTTAAGATTTCTATGGCGCTGATTTTAGGGGCGCCGCTTACCGTTCCTGCCGGGAAGGCTGAGCGGAATACCTGAATTGGCTTTACGCCGCTTTTTACCGTTCCCTGCACGTCGCTTACAATATGCATAACGTGGCTGTAGTATTCAACGTCCATGTAGCGGGCAACTTCTACAGAGCCTTCCTGGCAGACGCGGCCCAAATCATTTCGGGCAAGGTCTACGAGCATCAGATGTTCGGCCTTTTCCTTGCCGTCGTGCAGCAGCTCTTCGCGCAAAAGTTCGTCTTCCGCGCTGTTCTTGCCGCGGCGCCTGGTTCCTGCAATCGGACGGATGGAAGCCTCGCCACCGCGTACGCGTACCAGGCTTTCGGGAGAGGAGCCGACCAGCTGCCGTTCGCCAAAATCCAGGTACAGAAGATACGGGGATGGATTTACAGAACGAAGCCTGCGGTAGATTTCCAGGGCGCTCGAAGCGCAGGACAGCTGCAGGCGGCGAGAAGGCACTGCCTGAATAAGGTTTCCGGCGATGATTTCTTTCTTAAGTGCGGCGACTTTTGCCTTGTATTCTGCTTCGCTTGCAGCAAGGTCGGTAATGGTGCTTACCGGGCAGGGAGGCTCCGGAGGGGCAAGATAAGAAAAGTCCATGTCGCCTAACCGTGCCTTCAGTTTTTCTACGGCCGCGGCAAGGTCAATCTGGTGTTCGTTGTAATTGAGTGCGAAAACGTGGAGCTTTTCGGTAAAGTGGTCGAATGCGATATAGATGTGGCCTGCGATAAACTCGCTTTCGGGAATATGCAGCTCGTCAGTCTGGGCTGCAAGCGTGATGGTGTCGCACCGTGCGCAGAACTCATAGCTTAGATAGCCGATGCCGCTGGCCGGAACGGGAATGCTGTTTGGAACACGCTCGCCGCTTTCCGGGAGCGTAACGGTGCTCATGTCGTTCTGCTCAGCTACGTAAAGGAGTGCGTCTAAAATATCAGTTTCGTGTGCTTTTTTGCTTCCGCGGGCAACGGTTTCACCTGTATCGGCTTCCTGGGTAAAGGGGAGGCGCCTTCCCTCAACGATAAACGCCACGCCTTCATCGTCCTGAAGAATATGGAACGCCTCTTCAATCATCAAAAAGGAATAGCGCTGCTTTCCATGTGCAAAACTTGCGCTCTCCAGAATTGCCTTAGCCCCCAGCTTTCGTGCCAGCGAAAACGGTGTGTACCGGTCGCAGGGGAGTGTAAAATATAATGAATCTGTCCGTGCTGCCATCACGCACTCTCCTTGTTACTCTATGTAGTAACAAGGAGACTATACAGCCTCTTTTTGTTTCTGTCAAGAGTAACAAGGCTAAAAGAGTGCGCTTCACTTTGGCTTTTCTACAGCAGGTCCTTCATGTCAGCGACAATCTGGGGCGCCGTGATGCCGAGGCTGCTTAAAAGCTCATCGGCCTTGTAGCGGTCATAGAAATGCTTTTTAAGGCCGTAGTTCTTTACCTTCATGCTGCTCGGGCCGTAGAACGATGCGATTTTTTCACCGAAACCACCGTTCAGAATGCCGCCTTCAAGCGTGATGACAAGACTGTGGTCTTTTTTCAGCGCTTCCAGGACGTTTGTGTCGATGCCGGACGCAAAGCGCGGGTTTATCAGTGTCGGCGTAAAGCCGTATGCGTCCTTGATTGCCGCCACAAGTTCCTCGCCTTTCTGGTAAAAGTCACCGAGCGCAATAACGGCAGCCTTTTCGCCTTTTTGCATGATTTTGTAGGTGTCCAACTCTGAGAATGACTTCTCTGATTCGCGGTGGGTGACTTTGGTTCCCGGAAGCAGGATGAGCGTAGGATGCTCCTGCTGGTCGAGGCTCCAGTCAAGCATGCTGACATATTCTTCTGCGCTGGAAGGGCAGAGAATCACCAGATTCGGAATGGTGGAGAATGCTGCCAGCCCGAAAATTCCCAGGTGGGTAATGTCGTTCATGCCGTACACGGTGCCAGAGTTCATGAGCATGGTGACAGGAAGATTGTTGATGCACACATCCTGCGAAATCTGGTCATAGGCACGCTGAAGGAATGTCATGCTGGTGATGACAAGCGGCTTTCCGCCATTTTTTGCGACACCGGCCGCTACGGCAACCGCAGCTTCTTCCGCAATGCCGACATCCAGATACTGTGCGCCCAGTTCCTTGCGCTCGTTAATGCCCAGTCCCATCGTCATCGGCATTGCCGGTGTTATGACGACAAGGTCACGGTCTTTTTTTGCTTTTGCAAGGATGTAGTCGCGGGTGATTGCAGTGTATGATTCACCGTTTGCGCCGCCTCTTATTCTGCTGCCTGTTTCACGGTCGAAGGGGCTTGTCCAGTGCCAGGCTTCGCGGTTTTCTTCGGCGGGCTTGTAGCCCTTGCCTTTCTGCGTGTGGATGTGGACGACGACAGGTTTCTTTGAGTCCTTGACGCTCTCAAAGAGTTTTACAAGGGCCTGAGCATCGTTACCGTTTTCTTCGTACACATAGTCAAGGCCGAATGCCTTGAACCAGTTGTTCGTGCATGTTCCGTTTGACTCGCGGAGTTCTTTCAGGTTTTTGTAGATGCCGCCATGGTTTTCAGCAATTGCCTGGTCGTTGTCGTTTACGATGATGATGAAATTTGAGTTCAGCTCGCTGCCTGCAACGCTCAGCGCCTCGAGAGCCTCGCCGCCAGAGAGGGAGCCGTCGCCGATTACGGCTATGACGTTTTCAGTGCCGCCCTTTATGTCGCGGGCTTTTGCAAGTCCAAGTGCAAGCGCGACAGAGGTTGATGTGTGACCGATGTTGAAAAAATCATGAGCGCTTTCATCAGGATTGGTAAAACCTGAGTTTTCCGCAAAACGGCTGTCGTCAAAATAGCCGGCCTTTCTTCCGGTGAGCATTTTGTGCGTATAGGCCTGGTGCGCGACATCAAAGACAAACTTGTCTTTGGGAGAATTAAAGACATAGTGAAGGGCAATGGTTGCCTCTACAATACCAAAGTTCGGCCCGAAATGACCGCCGATTTTTGTCAGGCGGTTAAAAAGTCCCTCGCGGATTTCTGCTGCCAGCGTAGAGAGCTGGGAAACAGGAAGCTTCTTTACGTCTTCCGGTGCATTGATGGAATCTAATAACATAGTATCTCCTGGAATATTGATTAGTAACACATCGTAACTAATAATCAAATGTAATATACTGTACGTCACTTGTCAAGATTTAAATTACAAAGTATTATGTGATTCATGGCAGAATACATACGGGCACGGACAGAAAATCAGAAAGAAGAGCGCATGTCAGAAATCAAGCAGGCTGCCGACATGCTCTTTAAGACGCTGCCGTACACAGACATCACGCTCACTGTCCTTGCTGAAAAGCTTGGCTGGTCACGCGCAAACCTGTACAAATATGCGACAACAAAAGAAGAGATTTACCTCGAAATAGAGCAGGACAGGATGAAAGAGTATTTTTCATCGCTGCTTACGGTCTTTCCGGAAGGCTGCCGGTTCTCTGAAGGAACTGTGGCGGACATGTGGGCTGCCCAGGTGAACTCCCATCAGGACTATTTCAGATACAGTGCGTTCCTGCTTACTATCATTGAGCGAAATGTCACTGTCGAACGGCTTATTCAGTTCAAAAAGACTTTTTATGATTTTCAGGACGAGCTTAAAAAACGCATTGCCTTTGCGCTGGATATTTCCGAAAAAGACGCAGATACCCTGAATATGCGGATAATCAATTTTGGAACAACGTACCTTGCCTCCTGCACGACTAATCCTCTGGTACAGGAAGCGCTTAAAAAAATGGAACGGACGCTGCCCCCTAAGGACTTACCCGGCGATATGCGGGATTTCATACTGATGAATATCAGCTGGATTCGGGGTCATATGCGTTCTGGCGCTGAAGGGTAAACAGTGTCTGTTGACGGGCCTTGCGCGCTGTGTGTTAGGCTCCGCGGATTTGCCAGCCTGCGCCATTTTCTGCTATACTTCCTTCCATGTTCAACAGTCTTTCCGGCACGATTACCGGTAAATATCCGCAGAAACTTTTTTTAGACACGCACGGCATTGAGTGGGACATCACGATGCCGGACACGTCGCTCGATTCTCTTCCGCCGCTGGGAGAGCAGGCGCGCGTGTTCACCTATATGCAGCATACCGATGCTGCGATGACGCTCTTCGGCTTTGCAAGCGAGCGTGACCGCGCCCTTTTCTTTGACCTTTTAAAAGTGGACGGCGTTGGCCCGAAAAGCGCCGTAAAGATTATGTCGAGCATTGCGTTAAGCCAGCTGGTCGCCGCGCTGGATGAAGGAAACCTTGCCGCACTTGAGAAAGTGCCGGGCTTGGGTAAAAAGACTGCCCAGAAAATGCTCCTGCAGTTAAAAGGAAAGCTTACGATTGATGATGAAAGCCCGCGCGGCGCAAAAACAGCCCCGGCTGGCGTTTCCTCCGAATATGCCGACGTCATCTCAGCGCTCTCTGACATGGGATACGACAAGCGCGATGTGGAAAGCGTAATCTCCCGCTTGGTCGAAGAGCTGAGTGCGGCAGAGCCGAAGCCGGGCGAAAAAGCGTTCAAGGACATGGTGCCCTCGGCAAAAGAAGAAGTGCTCTTCCGCCGCGCGATTGTGGAACTGGCCTAGTCGCGGTTTGCTAGCTCCGGGCGACGACTGAGCCGCTTGCCTGATGCGTGGCAAGCACGAGTACTTCCGCTATCTGCACATGTGCGGGCGCGTTTGCGGCATACACGGCAACGTCTGCAATGTCGTCCCCGGTAAGCGGAGTGATTCCCTTGTAGACATTCTTTGCCCGCTCCTCGTCTCCGTGGAAGCGCGTGTTGCTGAAGTTCGTTTCGACAAGCCCCGGCTTTATGTTCGTCACGCGCACGGCGCTTTTTGCAACGTCGATTCTAAGTCCGTCTGTCAGCGCTTTTACCGCAGCCTTTGTCGCGCAGTAGACGTTACCGCCTGAGTAGGCAGCATCTCCAGCGACCGAGCCGATGTTTATGACATGCCCGCGATTCCGCTTCATCATGCCCGGCACGATAAGGCGCGTCATCGTAAGAAGGCCCTTTATGTTCGTGTCAATCATCGTCTCCCACTCGTCCATGTTTCCCTGATACTCAGGCTCAAGGCCGAGCGCAAGCCCCGCGTTGTTTACAAGCACGTCAATTTCTTTCCAGTCAGCGGGGAGCGAGGCAACTTCCTTTTCTGCTGCCAGCCGGTCACGCACGTCAAATGTCAGCGTATGCACGGCAGTTCCCGTTTTTTCCAGCTCCGCTTTAATCGCAGACAGTTTTTTTTCGTCTCTGCCTGTCAGAATGAGCCGGTCGCCGTTTTTTGCAAAGGCTCGCGCGCAGCCTAAACCGATGCCGCTTGTAGATCCGGTTATAAGCACAGTTTTGTTCATAGAAAATCCTCCTTATGAGACGCCTCTAAAAGGCCCCAAACTTGATTGCAGTATAGGGGTAAGAAATGAAGGTGTCTAGTTTTGTAATGCGTGATGAGGCGTGCTTTTACATGCTTTTTTCTGCCGTTGCCCGCAGGCCCGGAATCTGGTATACTTCGCTCCATGGAAAACTCTGACGGCATGATTATCTACTCAAATCCCCGGCGCTCAGGTTCAGCGCGTGAAAATTCCGCGTCTGACTCTTTTGCCGCTCTTCCGCACCTGACCCGTGCGGACTACGCTGACAGTACTGACTCTGACGCCCAGGACGGAAAAATCCGCCCGCAGTTTTTGGATGAGTTTCTGGGGCAGAGCGCCATAAAGGAAAACCTTGCCGTCTTTATAAACGCCGCAAAAAGCCGCGGAGAGCCGCTTGACCATCTCTTTCTGATGGGACCGCCCGGCCTTGGAAAGACGACGCTTGCCGAAATCACTGCGCGGGAACTTGGCGCAGACTTTAAGGTGACCAGTGCTCCTGCGCTTGATAAGCCCAAGGATTTGGCTGGCATTCTTTCTACGATAACTGAGCGCACCGTATTTTTTATCGACGAAATCCACCGCTTAAAGCCAGCCATCGAAGAGATGCTCTACATCGCGATGGAAGACTACGAGCTTGACTGGGTCATCGGGCAGGGGGCTGCGGCTCGCACCGTGCGCATTCCGATACCGCCTTTTACGCTTGTGGGCGCGACGACAAAGACCGAGATGGTAAGCCCGCCTTTGCGGAGCCGCTTTGGCATCAACTTAAAGTTCAACTATTACACAAACGAAGAGCTTTCGCGGATTATGAAGCGCACGGCGGGCATCCTCGACGTGTCTATCGAAGACGATGCGGCGCTGCTTTTGGCTCAGTGCTCGCGGGGCACTCCGCGTGTGGCAAACCGCCTGGTGCGCCGTATGCGCGACTTTGCGCAGGTAGCAGGAAGCGATGTTATTACGCGCGGCATCGTGCAGGCCGGCTTAAAGCGCCTGGGCATTGACGAGCTTGGCTTAGAAAAAGCCGACCGCGACATCCTCTTGTCAATCATACAGAAATTCGGCGGCGGCCCCGTCGGAGCTGACACGCTTGCCATCAGCGTCGGCGAAAGCATGGACACGCTGATGGATTACTATGAGCCATACCTGATTCAGCAGGGCCTTTTGCAGCGTACTCCCCGCGGCCGCGTCGTCACGCCCTTTGCCTACGAGCACTTGGGCCTGCAGCCGGTGAGTGGTGCCGGTGGGCGCAGCGGGGCGGAAGCCGGGCAGGGAACGCTGTTCTGAACTAAAATCCGACGTCCGTGTCTGATTTTAGTTCAGCAGAAATTACTGCGTAATTTTCTGTCTGGCTTGGTTTTGAGCGCGTCCATGCGCGCATCATAAATCAGCGTTTATCTGCGTCCTATCCGCGTTTGTCCGCGTTCATCCGCGTCAAAAATCCCCCGTCCATGCGCTTTCTCTTGCCGTTGCCCGCTCGCACCTAATCTGGTATACTCCCCATGATTCTTATGAAAACATCCGATTTTTATTTTGACCTTCCTGAAGAACTTATCGCGCAGAAGCCGAGCGGCGTGCGCGGCGAGGACAAGCTTATGGTGCTTGACCGCGCGACAGGAGAGGTTACGCATTGCGCCATGCAGGACCTGCCTGACCTTATTGAGCCTGGCACCTTGATGATTTTTAACAACTCAAAAGTACGGCGCAGCCGCTGCTACGGCATAAAGCAGGTCGTCGAAAAAGACGGCTCGGTAAGTGACGGAAAGGAGCAGGAGTTCATGTTCCTGACGCAGCTTTCTCCCGACTTGCAGACCTGGCACACGATGGTAAAGGGCGCCAAAAAGGTGAAGGCTGGAGCGAGCTACCGCTTTCCTGATGGTTCTGTCGGTGTGATTGAGATGCTCGGAAGCGATGAGGGAAGTGAGTTCCGCACGATTCATTTTGACTGTCCGCTGGATGACGACTGGTTTTTGAGGAACGGCCACATCCCGCTTCCGCCTTACATAAAGCGTGAGGACGACGACACTGACAGTGAGCGCTATCAGAATGTGTACGCCAAGGAGACCGGAAGCTCTGCCTGCCCGACAGCCGGCCTGCACTTTACCGAGGACATGCTCTCTCGATTACAGGCAAAAGGCATTGAGATTGCGTATGTGACCTTGCATGTGGGACTGGGCACCTTTCTTCCTGTACGCGCGGAGAATATCGAAGACCACAAGATGCATGAGGAAGTCTACAGCGTGCCGCCAGAGACTGCGGAGAAAATTACGCGCGCTAAACGCGAGGGCCGCACAGTGCTTGCCGTGGGAACGACAAGCGTGCGCACGCTTGAAAGCGCTGCAGTCGCAGATGATTCTGTTCCCGGCCACTGGCGTGTACAGGCGGGCGCGGGAAGCACGCATATCTTTATGTACCCCGGCTACCAGTTCAAGGTGGTGGAAAAAATGTTCACGAACTTCCATACGCCGGAGTCAACGCTTATCATGCTGGTAAGCGCCTTTGCCGGCCGCGAGCACATCCTTGCCGCTTATCAGAACGCTGTCGAACATAGATATAGATTTTTTAGCTATGGAGACGCAATGCTGATCCGCTAGGCGGCAGGCGTTAGCGGGGTAAGCTGTGAGGAGGAAGCGGGGGCTTTCTTAAAAAAACGATAGCTTAGGTAAGCTGCTCCAGCGAATACTTCAGCAGGTTCAGGAACTGGCTTCTTAAGATGGGGTTATAGCTTATGCCCTCTACCGCAGCGTCGAATTGCTTTGCCGCTTCGTTTATCAGGTCTTTTACGCTTCCCGAGCTGAGCGGAAGGTGTGCGCCGATAAGGCGGTTTTCCAGCTCCGGGCTTCGGAACGTAAAGAGCCCTGCAAATGCGATTCTGAGCGCGGCAAGCATGCCGTTCTGGCTGTTTGCAAGAAATGCGAAGGAGGCGCTGGTTTCCGTGATGATGTGGCTCGGGCCGAGCCTCCGGAACACAGCTACGTCCCATTCTTCAACCGGAACGCGGATTTTTGAAAGCAGCCAGCCGTCACTCACCCGGGTGAATTTGCTGAATGGGATGAAGTTTGTTGACGTTGTGTCCCGCTGAAACTCAAGCCGGGCGTCCAGTGCCAGAAGCGGCGCATACAGCGTATGCTTGATGCCCTGTGCGCAGATGTTTCCGCCGATAGTGGCAAGGTTTCTTACATGCCGGTTTGCTACCGTCGAAACTGCTTCGTAAAGCACGGACGGGAGCCTGGTGTCTTTCAGCTCTGCAATGCGGGAAAGCGTAACGGCAGAGCCGAATTCAATAAACCGCTCGTGTTTTTCAATTTCTTCCAGCGCAATAATTCCGCGGATTGAAAGCATTTTTTCAGGGAGCGGTTCCAGGGTGCTGCAGCCGCCGGTAATGTGCAGCCCGTTTACTGTTTTAAGCTGATAAAAGACATCTTCGAGCGTGTTTGCGTAAAAAATCGTCGGGTATGCCATGCTACTTCCTCTTTACGCTCTTGTGGCGGTTTGCGACTGCATACAGAACGCCGTTTATAAACGAACTCCTGTCGGTGCAGGAACAGGTGAGTGAATCAGCGAGCTGCTCCAGCTCTTCCTGTGTCGGCCGGTAGGACGTTTCAATCAAATCGTAGACGGCAAACACTTTTGCGGAATTGCAGTAGCCGCAGAGATGCAGTCCTGCCTGCTCAAAGCCCCGCATGATGTCCGTGTATGCCGTGCTTTTTGAAAAATATTCAAGCGTGACGATAGATGCATCCCGGACAATGCCTGCTGGAAGAATGCAGGACGGAACGGGCTTTGCGTTTAAAAGAACCGTGCAGAATCCGCATCTTCCCTTGCCGCAGCCTTTTTTTACCGAAAAAAGACCGAGCCTTCTGAGTACGGTAAGCAGGGTTTCGTCAGGCCGGGCTTCGAGTATTGTCTTTTCGCCATTCAAGATAACAGGTATTTTCATTCATCGTTCTCCATGGTCTTT
>JAILRG010000045.1 GCA_024698325.1 Treponema sp. | reverse complement strand
TTCATCAGTCCAGGGAACTTCGGAGTCCCGGTTTATCGAAACAGATCTGAGCGTCTCTTCTTCATCTTCTGTCCGCTTGCTCTGACCTAGCTGTGAACAGGCTGCAAAAAGGACTGTCGAGAAAAAGAGTATGACGGTTAGCGGATGCTTTGAGGGAATGTGCTTCATTTAAGGCTCTCAAGAGCGCGCAGGGCGCGTATGTACGGGTGAAACGGGTCTTTTTCGTCAATGCCTTCAGAGATAGCCCTGTTACGCGCATCCTGAATGGCGTCATTTAAAAGTGAATGGCACATGGCGTCAAAATTGCTTCCAAGGTGCATCCCAAGCCTGATTACTTGGGTTACAAAGCCTAAAGAGCCGGTAAGGTAGTAGTTTCCGAAAAATCTGCTTGACCGCTCGCCTCCGGCAATAAGCGGTGAGTGAATTTTATTAGTCAGAAATACTATCACGAGGTGTTCCGTGCGGTCGATGACAGTCATGCTGCCGGTAAAGCCCTGGTGACCGATAACATCTCTGTCAGAAAAGGAGCCGAAATGCCGGTCATTTCCGTGATAGCCTTCCCGCCACCAGCCCAGGCCCCAATCTGTATCTGTTGTGTTTTTTGGGGCGCTGAATACATCAATCACAACCGGGGAAAAGAACTGCTCAAAGCCGTATCCGCCGGAAAGCATGACGGAGGCGAGTACCGCTAAGTCTTCTGCATTAGAAAAAAGCCCTGCATTACCGGAGACGCCGGCCATTGCGTACCATGCGTTCTCATCGTGGACTTCCCCTTGAATAACGTCGGTGCGTATTCCGGTATACTTTTCCGTTCCGTTCCTGCTGTTCCCGTTCAATTCTGTGGCTGCACAGTCATTCTTTACAAAGCCATGGTCGAGAGGCCGGAACGTGATGTGTTTAAGCCCCAGCGGTTCCCAGAATACCTGTGAAAGAAAGCTGTCGAGAGAAAGGCCGGTGAGTTTTTCGATGACAAAGGTGAGCGCAATGTAGTCGATATCGCTGTACATAGAGCTTTCTCCGGGGCGGTAGAGTAGCGGAGTCTTGCACAGTGCCGCAAATGTCTTTTCTCTTGTAGCGCTGTCTGCTCCAGCTCCGGCATACAGCGCGTTCACCGCTCCTTCCTGTGACATAAGGATGGCCGGATTGTAGTTGTCATTATAATAAGACACGGAGGCAGGAAAGCCTGCCTCATGGCGAAGCAGATCCCCGACTGTCAGCTGTTTTTTATATGCTTTGTTTTCGGAAAGCGGAATGTGTGCTTTTTTACCTACCCGGTACTGTATGTCAATTGTGTCTTCGTAGAATGCGGAGCCTAAAATATCCGAGATTTTTGTATTGAGTGTGATGCAATCTTTTGAAATCAGATATTGAAGCGCGTAGTTTACGCTGTACATTTTTGTGTTTGAGGCAAGGTCAAAGAGTGTGTCTGTCGTAGCTTTCGGAGCGTTCTTGTACGGAGTTCCGTCTGCGTTGTAGGTCTGAACCGTCCCCCATGCGTTTGAGTAGACTAGCTTTCCGTCTTTTATGACTGCAAGCTGAGCGGCTCCGAAGCCGTGGTCAATATCTGCCTGAATAATGCGTTCAATAAAAGAAAATGCTTTTTGCGAGATGCCGGCTTCTTTGAATGCTTTTTTTGTTCCCGCGCCGTCAGTTACGATAGTCGGGTACGGAACGCACACCTGTACGGTTGCGCTTCCTTTTGGCTCAATGTCGGAAACCTGCAGCGAGTTTATTCCGTCTTTTGTGTAAGAGCCTATCGAGAAAGCACTCGTGTGTCCGGCCTTCCATCCTGCGAGCGGTATGCGACGGCTGTTAATGTATAACGAGAAGAATGCGCAATTTTCGGACGGGGTAATGAAGATAGTGCCCTGATTGTGGTAACCGTAAAAACCGGTAACGTCGTTTACAAAAAAATTTGCGTTCGGGCTTTCGCGCCAGTCAGGAAAGGTGACGTCAATCTGCCAGTCTGCTGACAGTTGGAAGGTTGAGAAGCAGGCAAGGAAGATGAATGTAAAAAGCGTTCGTCGGCTTGTTCCTTTCATTCGTCTTCATCCTCATCCTTGGAAAATTCTTTTTGAGTGTCCTGCGGCCGGTTTCCCAGAAAAATGGCAACCGGATGCAGGTATGAAAAATTCTCACAGATAATCTTTGCGATTACCATGATGGGAACTGCCATAACCATGCCTAAGAAACCCCACATCCAGCCCCAGAGCGACAGGCTTACAAGGATGATGAACGGTGAGACGCCTAGATTTCTGCCTTCAATGCGCGGCTCAAGAATGTTTCCGAGCACAAAGTTGACGGCCGTGCTGAAAATGGCAGTCCCGACAATTGGCGCTGGAGACGGATAGAATTGCAGCAGTGCAAACAACGTTGTAATAAAAACCGATAGAATTGACCCGAATGTGGGAATAAAATTCATGATGAATGCGACAAAGCCCCAGAATAAGGCAAAATCAAGTCCGATCAGAAGTAGCCCTAAGGTAATAAGCGTACCGGTTGTAAGGGAAATGACGAATTTGATTGAAATGTATCGGGTGATTTCTGAGACTATGTTTGAAAGAATGCGCTTTATGCGGCTTCGATTTTTTCCGTCGAAGGCATAGGTGATTTTATCCTGCGTTAAATGCATTTCTGCAAGCAGAAACGCAGAGAAAAGCATTACCAGAAGGAAACTTCGTAGAGAATCATAGAGTGTACCGCCGATTCCAAATGCATAGCGGCTTAAGGTTTCGCTTGAAATATTGTTCCAGAGGTTTTGAAAGAACGATATGTTTTCGTCAAACGGAAGGTCCAGCTCTGTGGCAATGATTTGAAAAATTGTCATAAACCGCTCTTCATAGCGGGGGAGCGCAGAGCCGATTCGGTACATATTTGCGATAAGAATGTTTCCGACGACAAATACACCGATAAGAAAAAGCAGGTAGATTATAAGAATTGCAAGCCACCAGGGCAGGCGGCACGGTCTTGCGCTCAGCTTGCGTACTGGCGGCAGAAATACAAACGAAAGCAGCACGGCGACAACGACTGGAATGCAGACGGTCGCCATGAGCTTTAAAATAACTCCGGCTGCTATAATGCTTAAAAACAGCAGCAGAAAAAAGATTGCAGCGGCGAAGTTATTTCGTTTTGCCATTATTTACCTCGTGCAGCGTGGTAGATGGGGTCTACGCGTTCTTTTTTCGGTTCGATTTTGTCGAAGCCGCAGAACGGAACGAGTGCTTCCGGCACCGTGATTGAGCCGTCCTCGTTCTGGTAGTTTTCAAAGATTGCAAGCATAGCCCGTCCGACTGCGATTGCAGTGCCGTTGAGCATGTGCACGTACTTGTTCTTTCCGTCGTCGTCGTGGTATTTGACGTTCAGGCGGCGTGCCTGATAGTCGGTACAGTTGGAAGTTGATGTGACTTCGCCCCAGTCGCCTTCGGGGTGCTCCTCGTCAGCACGGCCCGGCATCCATGCTTCCAGGTCCCATTTCCGGTAAGCTGGAGCGCCAAGGTCGCCTGTACAGGTGTCGACAACGCGGAACGGAAGGCCAAGACCGGTGAAAATCTCTTCTTCGATAAGACGCAGTTTTTCATGCAGTTTGTCGCTTTCTTCGGGCGTACAGTAGACGAACATTTCGACTTTGTCGAACTGGTGGACGCGGTAGAGACCCTTTGAGAAGTGGCCTGCAGCACCCGCTTCGCGGCGGAAACAGTGTGAAAGACCGCAGTAGAAAAGCGGCAAGGCTTTTTTGTCTAAGATTTCGCCTGAATGGTAGCCGCCCAGCGTGATTTCTGCAGTGGCGACAAGGCAGGTGCCTTCTTCCTCGATTGCGTAGACGTTGCTTTCGTTACCGCGCGGGTTAAATCCGATGCCTTTAAGCACTTCCTCTTTTGCAACATCCGGCGTGATGAAGGTGGTAAAGCCGTGCTTGCGCAGAATGTTGAGCGCATACATAATCAGCGCTTCTTCAAGGAAGACAGCTTCGTTTTTAAGATAGTAGAACTTCGGGCCGGACACTTTTGTGCCGCGGTCAAAGTCTATAAGTCCGAGTGACTCGCCGAGCTGTACGTGATCTTTGGGCTTGAAGGCAAACTTGCGCGGTGTGCCGACGATTTTTACCTGCAGGTTTTCGGTGTCGACTTTTCCGATGGGAACGTCGGGGTGAGCCATGTTCGGAATCTGGCGAGCTGCTTCTTCCATCTTTGCTTCAGTCTCGTTGAGCTTTTTCTCAGCCTCTGCAATCTGGTCTTTGAGCGCCTTGCCTTCGGCAATGTATTTTGCGCGTGTCTCGTCATCGAGCTTCTGCTTCATGCTTGCGGCGTTTTCGTTGCGTTTTTTCTGGAGCTGCTGCAGGGCTGTGGTGAGAGCAGTGCGCTCGTCAAAAAGCTGCACGACCAAATCTGCGTCTGCCTGCATATTGCGGTTGGTGATATTCTGTTTTACCTCATCGAGGTGTTCTTTGATAAATCTGTAGTCAAGCATTCTGTGCTTCCTTAAAAATGATTTTGGTTATTTTATCGCTCTGCGCTTTTTGTTGCAATCGGAGCGTTACTTCAATTCAAATGTGGCATCGACGGTCACGTCAAAGCTGATTTTGCCGCTTGAAACCGGCGTTTCATCGCTGCTTCCTGCTGACATTGCTGAAGTCCCGAACATCGTGTTGGAGATGACCTTGCGCGAGCTATAGTTTCCGGTCAGCTCGTGGATTTCAAGCACCTTGCCAAGTTCGGCTCCGGCGGTGCCTGCAATCAGTTTTGCGGCTTCATGTGCGTTCTGTACGGCTTTTGTGCGGGCTTCTTTTATCGCAAGCTCAGGGTTTGACACGCTGAAGGTAAGCGAAGACAGACTGTTTGCGCCCGCCTTGATTGCCTCATCGATAATCGTGCTTACAAGCGACTTGTCTTTTAAGAAAATGCGGATGTTGTTCGAGACCTTGTAGTCGCCCATGACGCGGCGGTTATTCACATAGTCCGATTCCTGATAAATCGAATAGTTTTCAGTGCTGATGGCGTCCTTCGGGCAGCCGGCCGCAACGACAGCTTCCTGCACCTTTGTCATGCGCTCCGCATTCAGTGCTGCAGCTGCCCCTGCTTCTTTTGCGCTGGTAATTACCGAAAGCTGGATGAGCGCGCGGTCCGCCTCGACTGCGACGCTGCCGGTTCCCTGTACAGTGACGCTGCGTTTTCCGGCCGGGTACTGGCGGACTACGCAGGATGTTGACAGCGCCGAAATTGCGGTGACGGCAAGAAGAGCCGCGCCCGCTTTAAGTGTTTTTGTTAGTTTCATATATGCCTCGTTTTTTATGTTTTTCGTTTTCTGCTAGCGGATGTCGATGTAAAAGCGCTTTAAGTAGATTGCGCGCTTGTTTGCGTCTTTCCACAGCCTGCTTGCAGGATAGCGCTTGGTAAGCGTCTCGTATGAGTCGATTGCCGAGCGGATGTTTTTTACCGGAGAGTCTGCTTCGAGCACCTGCCCCTGTAAGTACAGCGCTTCATCAAAACGACTGTCGCCGCTTTCCAGATATGCCTGCACGTACTGCAGGGCCTGTTCGTAGTGCTTTGCCTTGTATGCTTCCTTAGCCTGTTCCAAAAGCTCTGTTCCGGAAGATACGGTAACAGCTTCGGGAGTTGCAAGAGCCGGTTCTGCAGAGCTTTGCGCGGCGGCTTTCGATGAAGAAAGCACGGGGCTTTTCTGCTCTGCCGGCTGTGTGCCGGTTGTCTGGATGACGGTCTTAACGCCGTGATCTTCTGAAGAACCCTGTGTGGTTTTAGAAGATGCAGTGCTTTCCGGCTCTTTTTCTGCCGGAGGCTCTGCCTCTGTTTCCGCTGCCTGAAAACCATCCGCTACCTTTGGCGCAAGAATGTCAGTGCTCTGTCTTGGCATGGGGCCTTCTTCTGCAGAGGACTTTGCCGCTCTATTCTGACGGCTTGGCTTTGGCGGAACGACGGATGCGTATTCGGGGGCCTTTACATGTTCGTTTGTTGTTGCCGGCTCACTTGTAATCGTAATGGCAAGATAGTCGTCAATGTAGCTTCCTGTCAGCGCATCGGTTTTATAAAAATGCAGCATGGTCTGCCCTGCGTTTCGGCTCCTCAGCGTAAACGTAGTGTCGCTTGTTCCGAGCTTGCGGCCAAAGTAGGTGAAAAGCTTTGTGCCGTCTGTTTCGCCCAGATAGACCCAGCCGCTTCCGGGGTAGACGATGTCGAGATACTGGTTTTTCTTGAGCGTGACGGAGCGTGAGGGATGCGGAATCTCTTTCTGCATTTCTGCCGCGGGGTCTGCTTCGTCTTCATCGCTTTCCGACTCGTTTTGAGTGACGGTTCCTTCTGCCACTCGCGGCGCAGTCGGTGTAACGGCACTTGCCGGAGCCCCTGTGCCTGCGGATGTCTTTTCTGCGGGGGGAATGGCTTCTTCCTGCGTAGAATCAGCTTCGGCTTCTTTTGCTGTCAGAACTCCAGAGCCGCCTTGTCCGGAAGCCTTTTGCGTGCTGGCGTCAAACGGCTGGCGCGTTCCTGCGTGCACGGAGCTTGCAGGCCCTTCGATAACCGTCACCTCTCTTTCTGTTTGACGCGGCGCCTTTTCGGCCTCAGTGAAAGTCTCTTTTTGCTCAAGGCTTAAAGCTCTCTCCTCTTTCTGCTCCTGAGCTTCCGGCTGTTCTTGCCGTTCGGCCTGCTCTGGTTCCGGCTCCTCAAGGTGCTCTGCGATGACTTCCGGCTCTTCAAAATCATATACGGCAGGTTCTGCCTCTAACGGCTCTGATTCTGGAGCCGGAGTTTCCTCGATGATGACAGCCTCTTCTGCAGGGACAGCCTCAAGCGGAGACAGTTCAAGCGGAGAAGCTTCAACCGGGGATGCCTCAAGCGGAGCGGGGTTTTCGGTCGATACCGGTGCGTTTTCTTCGGTAACCACTGGGGTGACAGTGTCAGCCTTTGGAGATTCTTCGCTTACCTCTGGAAGGTTGGGTACGACTTCGGCTGGAGCCGGAGATTGCGAGGACGTGGATGCACAAGAGAAGAGTGTTGCTGCAAGCAGGACAGGGCAAAAAACTTTCAGTAAAACTTTTTTCATTACGGAGCAGCTCCTGTAATATCTTTGATGATTTTATCATTTGCCTGTTCAAGGCTTTTTAGGGCTTCTTCATTTGGCGTGGTGAACCACGTGGAAATGTCATCGCCCGACCAGACTTTTTCGGTAATGCGGGAAGGGTAGTAATCCTGCTCAATGACCGGCGCATCAGGAATGAAAAGCGGGGCGTCTGCCGTAAACTGCGGTGCTTCAGGCTCTGGCGGCGCCTTTTTGGGACTTGTCTGAATCAGCACGATGATGACGGCAATAAGCGCAAGGAAGGTAAGCCCTGCGCTTACAGCAACGACAACCGGTTTTTCCTCGATTACGTCTCTTGCCCGTTCTGCCAAATCATCAAATACTGGCGGCAACTCCATTACTGTGCTCCTTCCGTTGATGCCTGTTCTTCCTGCTGGGCTTTTTCTGCCTGAGCAAGCGCCTCTTTGTCATTTTCGCGGGCTTCTGCCTCAAGCTTTAGCGCTTCTTTTTCAGCTTTTGCCTTTGCTTTAGCTTCAGCCTTTGCCTTTTCGGCTTCTATTGCGCGCATCTCCTTTTCGGGGTCGGTAATCGTGCCGTCCGCGTTGTGAATGCGTTTTGCCGGGCGTGGCGGTATGTAGACGTTTTCTTCGGGAGCCACGTCTTCTTCAATAAAGCCGTCGTTTTCCTCAGGCAAGTCATCTCCGACTTTGATATCCTGATCGAGCCTCATCGTGATGATTTTACTGATGCCGCTTTCTTCCATCGTAACGCCGAGCATCGTCTTTGCGCCCATAACCGTCTTCTTGTTGTGCGTGATGACGATGTACTGGCTCAAGCGGGCGAATGAGCGGAGCGCCTGCACAAAGCTTGTGACGTTCTTGTCGTCCAGAGCCGCGTCGATCTCGTCCAGAAGACAGAACGGAGAGGGGCGCACCTGGTAGGTCGCAAACAGCAGCGCGACTGCTGTCATGGTCTTTTCGCCGCCGGAAAGCAGCGAGATGTTTTCCATTTTCTTTCCCGGCGGCTGCGCATAGATGTCGATACCTGTTGTCAGCACGTTCTGCGGATCAACCAGGCGCAGTTCGCCGCGGCCGCCACCAAACAGGCGCCGGAACATATTGTGGAAGTTCTTCTTAATCTTGTTGTAGGTGTCGAGGAACATTTCCGTGGACTTCGATTTGATTTCCTCGGAGACGCGGATAAGGTTTTCTAGGCTTGCGTTGGTGTCGTCAAAGCTTGCCTGCAGTTTCTCGTAGCGTTCTTTCTGCTCGCCGAATTCTTCCGGCGCCATCAGGTTTACGCTTCCGAGTGCTTTTAACTGGTCGCGGGCTGTGCTTAAGTCTTCGCGAAGCTGTGCTGACGGCGTGGTAATCTTGTACATGCGTTCCTCAAATTCCATGAGGTCGCGTGAATGCGTGTCGATGAAGTTCTGCTTGATGTTCTTGATGTCGTTGTCGTTTGTCACAAGGTCAAGCGTAAGCCGCTCGTACTGGCTCTGGAACTTCTGCTGCTCTTCCTGTTTTTTGCGCAGCGCGTCCTGTTTTCCGCTTACGCTTGAGTTGCAGTCGATAATCTGCTCGTTTACGTTTCCCATGTTCTCAGCGCATTCAGTTCCGCGCCGCTCGATGTCGGCTAAGGCTCCCTGCACTTCGATTATCTGGTCATCTAAGTCTTCGGCGCGCTTCTGCTCTGCAAAAAGTTCGTCCTCGTTCTGGCGGAGTGCATTTTTCTCGCTTGCAAGCGTGCGGCGAATCAGGTCTGCCTGCGTGCGGGAGGCGGTAATCTGCTCCTGCATTGCGGCTTCGTTAATGCGCAGCTTAGAAAGCGTTTCCTTGTACTCGTCGATTTTGCCTGCAAGGTCGGCATTCGTGCTGTGCAGCTCTGAAATGCGCGTGCGGATTGCGGAAACTTTTGCATCGTTTTCTGCGATGGCAGCGTCAATCGTTCTTTTTTTGGTGATAATGCCTTCCGGACTCAAAAATTCGTCGATAAAGGCGGGCATGGTTTTGGCGTATTTTTCCACCGCGCCAGAGATAGCCTGTGCACTTGAGGCAATCTCGCCGAATGCGCTAACCGCATCCGCTGCCATTTTTACTGACTCTTCCTCGCTGTGCCCCTTGATTGCCGCATAGTCTGAGAAAATATTCTTGCGGCCGTCGGCGTAGATGCGGAGTTTTTCTACGAGTGCGGACAGCTCTTCGCGTGCCTTTGTGCTGGCAGCGGCAGAAAAGCCTGAGTCGCGGAGCTTTGCGTCAAGCTCTGTCACGATGTCTTCTGTGATGGCACCGAGCTCTTTCTGTAAGCCCGCGCGTTCCTCTTGCAGTGCGACGATTTCTTTTTCGCTTTCTTGCGCGCGGCGGTCGTTCTCGTCAATCTGGCTGGAGGCGGTCTGGATGTTCTGCTGGAACGAGGCGATGTTTGCCTTTACGTCCTCGAGCTGGCGCTGCTTTGCATGCAGGTCCGCTTCCTGCTCGTCGATTTCCTCGGTGAGTGTGTCGATGCGCTCTTCGATGGCGCGCTTATGTACTTCCAGCTGGCCGATTTTTTCGCGGATAACGCCTGCCTGGCCGTTCAGCTGCTTTGCCATGTCGAGCTTTCCGCTTTTTTCTGTCTGGATTTTGACCAGTTCCTGCTGCAGTTCGGACAGGCGCGTCTGCAGGGCGCGGATTTTGTCATTGTTTTCGGTGAGCGTGTCTAAAATCGCGTTAATTTCTTCCTGCACGCCGCTTCTTTTTTCTTCAACTTCAGAAAGCGTTTTTTCGTTTCTGGCTTTTGTCTGCGTAAAGTCCTTGAGCTTTAAGAGCTGAATGTCAAGCTCGTAGTTAAAAATATCTTCCTTGAGCTTGCGGTAGGTGATTGTCTTTTCACTCTGGACTTTGAGCGTCTCGTAGCTGCGCTTGTTTTCGGCAAGGGCGACTTCAATCTGGGCAAGGTTCTGCCGGGTGCGGTCTAATTCACGCTCTGCTTCGGCGCACTCTGCCTTGCTTCTTGAAATGCCGGCTGCCTCCTCAAAGAGGTATCGTCTGTCTTCAGGCTTGCTGGAGAGAATCTGGTCGATTTTTCCCTGCTCCATGACGGAGTAGGCGGCCTTACCGACACCGGTATCCATGAAGAGCTTACGGATTTCTGTCGGACCGACCTGCCGGTTATTAATGAAATACTCGTTTTCGCCTGAGCGGTACAGGCGGCGTTTAATCGCGATTTCGCTGTCTTCGAGCGGAAGCAGTCCGTTTTCGTTACTGATAGTGAGCGTAACTTCGGCAATATTCAGCGGTGACCGGGTTTCTGTACCGTTGAAGATAACGTCTTCCATTGAGCCTGCGCGCAGGTTTTTTGCTTTATTTTCTGCAAGTACCCATTTTACCGCATCAACGACGTTTGATTTTCCGCATCCGTTTGGACCTAAAAGCGCGGTAATGCCGTCTGCAAATTCAACATGGGTTTTGTCGGCGAATGATTTGAAGCCGAATATGTCAAGAGTTTTAAGAAACACACTTGCCCCTTTTTGTCATAAGAAAGTTCTAAGTATTCTAGCAGTTTTTTTCTGCCGTTGCAATGAGTGCTTTTTTTTACGATAGTACTTTTCCTGCTGCAGGGATTCTTTTTTACCTACAGCTTTTGAAGCACATCGACGGTGTGGCTTGACGCTCCCAACAGCTCCGCTCGCTCGCAGGTTGCCAGGTGATAGTCGATGAAATGCGCAAAGTCGCTTTCTGTAAGCGCGTTAAGCTCTCGTCGCATGTAGTCGGCCGCTCCGTCGGCAGCGAAAATAAGGCGGCGCTCTAAGCCTGCCGCCTGGCGAAGAGCGTTTATGTCCTCAAGTCGCAGGTAGCTGTAAAGCTCATCCTTGTCGGCCTTTGTGTGCCAGTCTGCCGTAAGCTCGCCTTTTTCGAGCACTTCGGAGATGTGCTGCTGCTTAAAGCAATAGGTGAGGACGCTGTACTCGTTCATCACGTAGCCGGCAAAAATGACGCCGCCTTTCCTGGTGATTCGCTTTGCTTCGCTAAGCGCCTTAAGGCGGTCGTTTTCCGAATGCAGATGGTAGAGCGGGCCTAAAAGCAGCGTGATGTCAAAGCTTTCGTCTTCCAGAAAAGACAGGTCGCGCGCGTCTCCCGGCCAGCAGTTCACTTTTTCGTGTTTTGCTTCAAGCACGGCAAGGTTTTTCGGCACCAGCTCGACGGCGGTAACGGTGTGCCCCAACCGGCTGAGCGCGACTGAGTAGCGCCCCGTGCCGGCGCCGATGTCGGCAATTGCAATCGGGCTGGATTTTTCACTAGCACTGCCACCGCTCTCTTCCCTGCGCAAATCTTGAATCCGCGCAATCTCCTTCTGGATGTAGTGCATGGTCGTGGTGAACTCCACCGTGCCGTGCCGCGTGGTTAAGCGGTGCTCTTCGTTGAATGTATTGTAATAGCGGATGATATGTGCCGTGTCTGTAAGCTTTCCGCCCGGTTCAGTCTGTTTCATACGAGTGAATGATAGCCTGATAAATCTGGCTTTTTCAAGGGGCGAGAAAAAAAACGCACTGGCAGCGCTTTAAGAAACTGTCAGTACGCGGGCTTTGGTGACAAAGGCCTTTTTTTTCAGTACACTTCTTACTATGAAAAAGCCGTATTCTTGCTTTTTGGCTTCCGTACTTTTTTGCGTTTTTACTGCGTACCCTTTATGTGCCCGCACCGGCATTGGCTTTCAGGCAGATTTTCAAGTCCGCTCAGAGCTTCCCTCAGAAACTGGCGTTGCTTTTGATAACGCTCTTTCTCTTACTGTCGCTTCCGATGCGCTTCCGTGGGTGTTTTCCCTGCAGGCGCGTCTTAAAGATCAGTATGCCGGCTTTACCTGTGACAACTGGGTTATCTATCAGCCGCTTAGTCGCCGGGCGAGCTGGTTTTTCTTTTATGGAACGTCCGGCGGCATTGAAGCTGGAGGCGCGCACGGGCTGTACATGGGGCCGCGGCTGGGTGCCGGCATGAACCTGTTTGCAGCTGCCCGTCATCTGGAGCTGTATGCGCAGGCGGCATGGAACCCCTTTGCAGGAGTCCGTCTGTCGCCTGATGATTCTGAAAGCCGCTTTTTTATTCAGCCGCTTGTGTTTCCTGTTAACGCAGGGCTTCGCGTCTGGTTTCCGTAAGCCGCTGTAATCAGAAGTAAAGCTAGTAGCGCCGGATGCTTGCGCTTCCTTGTCCTGGCGAGAGGGCTTCTGAGAGCATCGGCATGATTTTTTCGGCCTGTGTGTCCAGAAGGTAGGGGAAGTTTATGATAAGCATGCCGCTTCCGTACAGCGCGGCTTTTCCTTCGAGGCTTTCCGGATTTCGCACGGTAAGCTGAATGTCCAGCACCCGTTCTTCCTGCGCCCTGCTTTGCATTGCAGAAATCAGCGTCTGCTTCATGCGGTTACAGGGCAGTTCTTTTGAAGTTGTAATCGGATACCAGACTGCAAGAATTCCGCCTTTCCAGCGTTCGTTCAGAAGGCTTAATGTCTGTGCCGTGTCATCAAAATCAGACAGCTCCTCATAGCTTGGGTCCACAAGGACAAGCCCCCGTTTTGGCGGGTGCATTGATGAAAGCAGCTCAAAGCCGCTTCTTGTGTGAATGTGCGGTTTTAAAAAGCCTTCTCTTTCTGACGTTTTCCACGACTCATCGCATATAAGCGGTTTTCCTTTCATGTTTGCTTTCAGGCTGCTGACAGCCTGCGGGTGCAGCTCTGTCAGTATCAGCTCATCACCTGCACGGAGCTGGCAGCGGGCTATTTCAGGTGAACCTGCGTACAGACCGCTTTTTTTGTACTGCCGGCAGAGGTCGAGGTAGGGCTTTAATAATTCCAGCGCCTTTTCGTAGGTTTTACAGAATGATTCATCCTCGAGACAGGAAAGCAGCCGCTGTATGCCGCTTTCTGCTTCCGCCGTCTTTAAGGCTCTCTCGTCAGTCAGTGCGTAGAATCCGCTTCCGGCATGGGTGTCGATAACAGAAAAGGGCGCCGGCTTTTTTTTCAAGTGCTGGAGAATCAGCGTGTACACTGCGTGCTTAAGAATGTCGGCGTGATTTCCCGCGTGGTAAATATGTTCGTATGAAAGCATTAGAGCCGCTCTGCCTCCGCCAGCCAGAGATTTGCGCTTGCATCGCTCGGCATACGCCAGTCGCCGCGGGGACTTAGGTTGACCGTGCCTACTTTTGCACCGTCGGGCATGCAGCTCCGCTTAAACTGCTGGGCAAAGAAACGCCTGTAGAAAGAAACCAGCCATTTTTTTATGTCCGCTTTTGAGTAGCGCTCATCTTCCCCTGCAAGTTTTGGCTGTGTGATAAAAGCCCGCTGAGCAAGGTAGAATATTTTTTTCGGAGTAAAGCCGAATCGCAGCACATAGTACAGGAAAAAATCGTGCAGTTCGTAAGGGCCGACGATGTTCTCTGTCTGCTGAGCGATGTTCTCGCCTTCTGGCGGCAGAAGCTCCGGGCTGACGGGCGTGTCGAGAATGTCTTTGAGGACTGCTGCCAGCGCTGTTTTTCCCTTTGATTCCGCTTCCTGAGAAAACCATTCAACGAGGTATCGTACCAGTGTCTTGGGAATGGACGCATTTACGCCATACATCGACATGTGGTCTCCGTTGTACGTCGCCCAGCCTAAAGCCTGCTCGCTTAAATCTCCGGTTCCGATGACCAGTCCGCCGTTTTTGTTGGCAATGTCCATAAGCACCTGCGTGCGCTCGCGTGCCTGACAGTTCTCGTAGGTGACATCATGGACGGCTTCGTCCTGGCCGATGTCCGCAAAGTGCTGGCGTACAGCAGCTGCAATCGGAATTTCCAGCAGGGTGGCACCTGTTTCTTCTGCAAGCCTGCGCGCATTTGTCAGCGTCCGTCCTGTTGTGCCGAAGCATGGCATGGTGACGGCTTGTACGCCGGAAAGGGGAATGCCTGCCAGTGCGAAAGCCCTTTCTGTAACGAGCAGCGCGAGCGTGCTGTCCAAGCCGCCTGAAAGACCGATGACGGCTGTTTTTGCATGCGTGTGGCGCAGGCGTTTTGCCAGTCCCTGTGCCTGCAGCTCGATGACTGCCCGCGACCGCTCCGTGCGCTCACGGGTGTTTTCCGGAACGAAGGGGTGCATTGCAATTGTCCTGAGGATTCCGCCGGTTTTGTCGCAGGGGTGGCGGTCAAAGCCCAGCGGAATTGAGAGCGTGAGCGTGGTAAGTCCGTTTTTGTCGTTTCTTTCCTTCTGGGCGCTGTCGGCAAATGTCGTCGTGCGTTTCCGCTCCTGGTCTAACCGCTCTAAATCTATATCCGCATAGGTAGCGCCGGTGGAAAAAAGCGCTGATTCAGAGAGAATTGTGCCGTTTTCCGCAATGATGTTGTGGCCGCTGAAGACCATGTCCGTCGTGCTTTCGCCATTTCCTGCGTTCGCATAGACGTATGCGGCGCAAGTCTTTGCACTCTGGGATGCTATCAGCAGTCTCCGGTAGCTGTCTTTTCCGATGATTTCGTTTGAGGCGCTTAGGTTTGCGATAACAGTTGCTCCTGAAAGCGCAAGGTGATTTGACGGCGGTACGGCTGTCCACACATCCTCGCACAGCTCTACACCAAGTACGAACAGTGGATTTTTGCTGTCTCTCAGCAGAATGCCCTGTCCAAAGGGGACGGCAGCATTGTCTTCATCGATGAATACCTGTTCTATGCCGGAAAATGCCGGTGCAAACTGGCGCCGCTCGTAAAACTCGCTGTAGGTGGGAATAAACGTTTTGGGGATGAGTGCCAGCACTTTTCCCTGAAAAACCAGCGCCGCCGTATTGTACAGGGCGCCCTTATGCGCAAAGGGAAGGCCAAGAGCAAGCAGCGCCGGAAGGTGCATGGTTTCCTGCGCAATACGCTTAAGCGTCTGTACTGCGCTTTCCTGCAGTGTCCGCTGCTCAAATAAATCTCCGCAGGTGTATCCCGTTATGCATAACTCCGGAAATACAAGAAGCTGTGCGCCATGGTCACAGGCTTCTTCTGCTGCATCTATGATAGCTTCTGCATTTGCCTCGCAGTCGGCGACTGTAACACATGGGCTGACTGCGGCTGCGCGTAAAAATCCATAACTCATGGCTCAGAGTATAGCATAAGCGTTACTCTGTTTCTATGGGCTCTGGAGAAGTGAGTTTTCCCTTATAGAGTATTCGTGGGTATACCGTAATTCCCAGCCGCTTTTCGAGGCTTGCAAATTTTCGCATTTCATAGGCGTCGCCGATGACGATGTTGACTCCTGTTTTTCCAGCTCGTGCGGTGCGGCCTGCGCGATGTACAAAGAAGTCGTCGTTGGAAGGAACGTCCATCTGAATGACATGCGTTATGTCCGGAATATCAAGTCCTCGGGAGGTAAGGTCGCTTGTTATCAGTATCTGGCATTTTCCACTGCGGAAGCGGTCGATGGTTGCCTTGCGTTCCTGTTTATCGGTTTTTGCATGCAGCCCGGCGCATTCCACATTGTGGTACTTCAGCTTTACGGTGATGTTCGCCACCTGATCAACCCGGCTCGTAAAAATAAGCGCTTTTGCAGGTTTTTCTGCTGACAGAATCTTCCGCAGCGTATCGATTTTATTCCGCTGTTCAGCAAACACTGCGATATGAGTAATGCGTTTTTTTAAGACGTCCTCTGGCGGCAAAAATAAGGTTTCGACTGCTGAGCCGTGGCTCTCGGCAAGAATGGCTGCTGTTTTCTTTGTGATGGTTGCGCTGTTGGCAATGAGCTGTGCCTTTCCCAGAAGCTTGACGAGGGATGCGGTGTCATCACGAAGCTCTGGCGCTAAAAGACGGTCTACTTCATCTAACACCAGCGCATGCACGCCGTCTAGCTTGAGCTTTTTTAAGTGATACAGTTCCAAAAGCCGGGATGCGCTTCCGATTACAATCTGTGGCTTTTCCTTGAGCGTTTCTATCTGACGTTTCAGTGGCGCGCCTCCGATAAGAAGCGCTGTTTTTGCTGTCGTAATCATCTGTACCTGGGTTTTAATCTGTGAGGCAAGTTCGTGTGTCGGGGCTGCGATGATAAGCTTTGCGTCCTTTTTCTGCTGGCTGTCGCCTGTCATGTCGTTTTCAAGCTGCTGAAGGAGCGGCAGCAGGTATGCAAATGTTTTTCCCGTTCCCGTTTCACTCTGGAAGGCTACAGATGTTCCCTCAAAAATGACGGGAATAGCCTGTGCCTGAACGGCGGTCGGACTTGTAATACCGGCTTCCTGAAGGCGGCTTACAATCGTTTCCTGTATGCCTAATGATTCAAAGGTAATATCTGACATAATCGGAGTATAGCAAAGTTGATAATAAATTGCTATAATACGCTATCATGAAAGTGGGTATTGATACTTTTGGATGTAACCACGGAAGATCTGGTTTAGGTTCCTATCTTTCTTCTCTGACAGCTCATCTTCAAAATACGGAAGACATGACATATGAATTGTATGGAGCTGAAATAGACCGGTACATTTTTGGCAGCGAAAACAATCTTGCATATAAAGCAGTTCATACATTCAGTGAGCGGGCATGGCATTTGTTCTGTTCTGATAATTTTGCCCACCGGCAGAAATATGACGCTGTTCTGTATACGGCTGGCGCACGGCTTTTACCGGCTGCGTTCCGGGTTCCCGGCGTTGCGGTTGTAAATGACGTCGTTTCAAATCTTCTTGTCGAAAGCAAGACAAAAGTTCTTTCAGGCCAGATAAAACGAAGCCTTAAAAAGGCTGACCGCATCATCGTTGCAAGCCAGTATATTCGTAAGGATCTTGAGAGGCTGGGCGTAAATAACGAAAAAATTGTCGTTGTTCATAATGGAATCAATCATTCGCTGTTTTATCCGCAGGAACTTTTGTCGCCGAACCTTGTTGATATAAAGCCATTTGCTATCCAGCGGCCGTATTTTATTTTTGCTTCCAGTATGAATTCCAGTTCAAAAAAACATGTGGAATTGATAAAAGCGTTTACGCTGTTTAAAAATAAAACCCGGTTGCCTCACCGGCTTGTTCTAGCTGGCAGTGAAGGTGCGTATTCTTCAGAAGTGCATGCAGCAGCCTTTTCTTCCCATGCAGCCTCTGATATTTTCATTACAGGTTTTTTCCCGCATGAAAGCTTCCCTGCGCTGTATTCTGGCAGTGACGGCTGTATTTTCCCTGCGGTAGGTGAGGGAGTAGGGTTACCCGTGCTTGAAGCGATGGCAACCGGTGTTCCTGTCGCCTGTGCAAAAAGCGGCGCCTTGCCGGAAGTTGCCGGAAATAATGCCTTGTATTTTGATGCAGATAACATTGAGGAAATTGCTGCGGCTATGGAAACTATCGCTTTGGATAAGGCTGTCCGTGAACGCCTGATTGCAGGTGGCATTGAATGGACAAAACGTTTCAGCTGGGAAAAAACCGCAGAAAAAACAGCGGCAGTCCTGAAAGAAGCTGCCGAAAACCGATAAAAAAAGCTGTCCTTTTGAAAGGTTTTGATACCTTCTAGGACAGCCTTTTTGGTCTTTCAATGATGCTTACTCGCCTATTGTTACGCCGGCATGCTTTTTCTGGAATTTCTTGAGCATTGCAACACCATTTCGTTTGCCATTGTAGACAAAACCGCCGTTCCAATACTCAAGGGCGGCAAATAGTGCGTTACCACCGTCCTGATCATCAGATTTCTTTGTACGGAAGGAAACAAAGTCTGCCAGAGCCTCAAAATTTGAGTTATGCAGGCATTCAAGGCGTTTGCGGTTAAACTCATTCCATTTTTCCAAATCCTTAAATCCTTCGCCTTCGTCCTGAACGATAATGTGGGCATGAGAAGGACTGAATGAATACCAGACCTTTACCTTCTTGTTAATGTCGCAGTCATTTCCATGCTTTACGGCATTCTTGATAACTTCGCTGATCTGCTGCTCCAGCAAGTTAATCTCTTTAATTTCAAGCGGTGCTGACTGAACAATCAAAAGCGTAAAGTAACGAATCTGGCGGAAATCTGAAGGGAATTCCTTATACAGCATATTCGTTGTGTCGAACAGCGGGTCATTGTCGTCCGAGCGCAGCTCTTTGATTTCGTTCTCTTCCATATGTGATTTCCTCCAACTATTATTCGTTTACCATCAGCAGTGCTTCTTCAACACTGTTTGCAATTGGGAAATATCCCATCAGCTTTGTAAGCTCGATAACCTTCTTTACAGAGCCGTGAATGTTTGAAATGGCAAGCTTAAGGTTCATCTTCTTGATTGTAGAGCAGATGTAAATAAGCGCACCGATTCCCGATGAGTCAATGTAATCGACCTGTTCAAGATTGATGATGAAGCTCTTTACGTTTTTTTCGAGCATCTTCATCACCAGTTCCTTTAGTTTATAGGAGTTGTACAGGTCCATTTCACCATTTACGTCGATGATATACACATCACCATTCTTTCGAATCTTCAGTTCCATAAAAAGCTCCTTTTACCTACTGAATCTTTATAACGAGAAGTGTCTGGTCATCGTGCAGCTTTTCGGTGCCAAGAAACTTCTTTATGTCATCTTTTACCCGGGCGACAATGTCTTTTCCGGATAACTTATAGTTTGCCTTTATAACAGACTCAAGGCGGCTGAGAGAATACTGCTTACCCTGACTGTTCAAGGCTTCAATCAAACCGTCACTAAATACTATTATACTATCTCCGCTCGATCCTGTAAATTCAAAATCTTTGTAAGCTGTTGTTTTTTCAACGCCTACCGGTGCGCTGTCTACAGAAAGCTTTTCCATGGTGCCGGCCTGCGCGTTAAAGCGGTATACAGGGGTTGAACCACCGGTTGCCATCTGGAACTTCTTGTGTACAGGATCGTAATTAACCAATGCTACTGAGGCGAAGTGGTCGATACTGTTGCCTTCGCTACAGATTCCGCGGTTTGCCCAGCTTAAGATAGTGCCGGCACTCTGCGTCGTATTTGTAATCAGTCTGAGCATTGCCCGAATCATTACCATGATGAGGAGCGAATTCATGCCTTTGCCGGCAACATCCATAAGCACGAATGAAATGCGGTCTTTGCGCGCCTGGATAACGTCGTAGTAGTCGCTGCATACGCCTGCGGTCTGGTCGATAAAGCTGCCTACAGAAAGCCCTGCCACTGGAGGAAGCTTTTTTTCAATGAGCTGTTTCTGAAGGTCGGTCGCAATATCGCTTTCTTTTGTGAGTTCCTGACGATCATTGTACTCCTGGAAGCGGTAGCGGGTTTTTAAGGCTGTGCTTGCAAAGTCAGAAAGGGTAAGCGCCCATCCGTACTCGGTTTCTGTAAACGGCTGGCTTGACGGGTTTCTGGAAAGAGCCAGAAGGCCGATAACGACATCGCCCTGTTTAAGCGGCAGGAAAATGTAGCTACCACAGGCGAGGAACTCTTCCGGGCCATTTTGATAAATACGTTTGTCGTCTTTCGGTGACGTTATGAGCTCTGCCTTACCGGCACTGGCAACTTCGCCGAAAATGTTGTCGCGAAGTGCAAACTGCGCAAATTTAAAGCTTGTCTGTACGCGAAGCGGCTTGTGCGGCAAGTCTTCCGGCAGTTTATACGGCGGCGGAAACTCACCGTTGAATGATTTTACGGCAATGACGTCCTCAAAATCATCGACGACAAGAACAATGCCACCGTCTGCGCTGGTAACAGTGCATGCCGCTTTGTTGATGGTATCAAGAAGGTTCTGGAAGCCGTCTTCCTGAGAAAATGAGTCGCCGGCGGTCTGAATGAAATTCATGCCGGTCTCGAGCATTTTGATTTCTGACGGAGCTAAATCTTCAACGACTGTTTTTGGAGCCGCCTGCTGAACCTGCTGTACTGCCAGTACTTTCTCTTTGGGTTTACCGAAGGCAAGCATAAGGCAGTAGGGAATTAACAGCGCAAGTGCCAGAAGCAAGGCTGTTGTAAAATATAACAGATTAGAAGTTATAATCAGATTGACACAAGAAAATGCAAGAACTGCAAGTGCAAGAAACGATATAAAACTAACCTTCGCTGTATTTCTAACTTTAATTATTGCGAGTACAACCGCAAGAAAAACTGCGATTACCGCGATTGTCAACAATGGAACATACATGACAGTACTAATGTGTGACAATTTTTTTTCTCCCTTTGTTTTTTATTAGTTTACCATTGAAATATTGTACCGTCAAGTTTTTGTATTCTTTTTAATTTTCTTTTTAAGGACGAGCTGTGCGACCTTGTTCAGGAGAATACGAAGCGGAGAGCGGACATATTTGCGCTTAAAAACGGTCGCTGTCTCATCAAGAGAGAACCCGTCGCCGAACTTCTGCTTCAGTTCATCCCAGTATTTGATAATCCATACGTACATGTCGCTTTTTGTTCTGCCGCGGAATGAACGCATGATGTTGTGACTTTCAATTATCTGAATAACCGGAATGTACACCGTGGTAAACCATGACATGATGGCATCAGTCAGTGAAATTTCCTCTTCCTGGTTCATGTTGAGGTAGTACTTGTGGGTTAAAATATGGTTGTAGATAACGTCGTATTGACCGGGTACCGAAAAATCCAGCCGCCAGAAGTCTGTTATGTCCCCGAAATTTGTTTCTGCATAGAAAACCCGTTTTTCGTATTCAATAACCTGCCGCGTCATTTTTTCAAAGCTGTCACCGGGATGGAGCTTTATTTCGCTCTGCAGGCTGACTACTTCTGCGTCGATGTACTCTATTCCTTTTGTCTTGGCTACAGATACCCGATGATTTCCGTCGCGCACAAAATACACGCCGCCTAATTCATACAAGGTAATCGGGGGCAGGGGAATATCCTGGATGTGCGCCATGTCGATGTGTTCCCAGCGGGCTTTTAAGTGCAGGTTCTTTGGGAAGAAGCGGTTGTCAAAATCCCGGTACCGGCCTTCGCTTCCGATAATTCTGTCTACAGGAACGACCTGCATTCCTTTGTAGACTTCGCCCTGAGGTTTCAGCAGTTTCTTTATGTCTGAAAAGGAGATGAGCATGGCTTCATCCGGATTCAGAAAATGCTGGACTTCGTTAAAGAGTGCGCGGTTGTGTGCTTTTGAAAAATCATCATCTGTTTGCGCGGTGAGATCTGCTCTCATTGTGCTGACTCCTTGTTTTCGATTCTGCTAGGTGGCTCAGAATCAAGCTCGATGATGCAATGACTATAGGCGTTGACGACAGTCGTCTTTCCAGTAACAGTTATCCTCTGTTCTGCAAGGTCATAGAGATGAATATGACCGTGAACAAGATATGTCGGGGCAAAGTGCCTGATAAACCAGTTAAAACAATCAAAGCCTTTGTGGCAGGGGTCTTCCCTGTCGTGAATGTGGCGGGGGGAAGCGTGGGTCAGAAAAATATCAAGGCAGGTGCCGTAACGGATTTTGTTAAACAGCAGCGCCGGTGTCATTGCAAGCAGGTGCAGGAACATCTGCCTGTTCGTGTACTGGCTGAGTCCCTGGTTGTATCTGATTGATCCGGAAGCGCCTGCAATCAAAAGCGGCCGTTTTTTGCCGTTTCTGCCGGTAACGGTAAGGCGCTTGTTTTTAAGTACCTTAAAGCCTGCGTAGATAGCTCCGTGTCCGGCTTCCATTTCTGACAGTACGCTTCTGTTGTGATCGTTTGTCGGATGAGGGCCTTTCTGCTGCAGTCCCTGCCGGTGGTAAAAGAGAAATTCCGTCAGGTTGTGGTTACCAAAAATGAAATACGTCGGCTTGTTCAGCGAGGAGACGATGAAATCTATGTAATCAGAAGGCAAGTCTCCGGCACACAGAATGCAATCGATATCCTCAAACCTTGTCTTGACGTTTGTACTGTAGACAAGCGGATCTATCTGATCTGAAACACACAGTATTTTCATTTGAGGCTAAACGTTTGCTTTTGCAAGGATTGATTCAAGCTTTTCTTTGCCGATAAGCTCGATGGGGCGGTTTTCTGCAAAGCCTGTGGCAGAGCTTGTAAAGCCGGAGCTGGAAAGCACGTATGCTTTTACGCAGTTCTGGGATTTTGCCAGATCCAGAATCTTGCGGATTTCGCCGTCGTCGATGGCTTCTGTTTCCCGGTAGAAGTTGAGCAGGTACAGCTGCTTACGCATATTGCGCCAGTCATCACTTTTTCCCTCTGTGGCAATCATCTGAACGCCCCATTTTTTGGGTTCAGACTTCTGCACGGAAAGGCCCAGCGCTGACATTGCGGCATTTTTGCAGATTTCAACCAGTTCATCCTGGGTACAGGTCAGGAAATCCTTCATGCTGTCGTTTGCCGCAAGTTCCTTGTATTCAGACAGTTTTTGTGAAACGTCGCGGAAAGAATGATTCACCTGATAAATCTGCTGCCAGAGTTCCATGGCTTTATCCAGATTATGCTGTTTTTCGTAACAGCTTGCGAGAAAATACCGTGCGTACAGCGTTTCCTGATCTTTATCACTCTTTGACGCTTTTATGGCTCTGTCAAATTCGCTCATGGCATTATCCATCTTGTTTGCCATCATAAAGCAGGAGCCGCGTTCAAGGAGCGCGCGCTGTTTGTATTCAGGATCGCGAAGTGCTTTTTCGAAAGCTTTTACGGCGCCAGACAGGTCTTTTCCCTCTTTAAGAATTTTTCCCAGGTAGTAGTAGGTGGAAAATGTTTCCGGGCTGAGCTGGATTGCAAGTGCGATTTCTTTTTTTGCTGTGTCAATCTGTTTGGCACGGAACAGCAAAAGTCCAAGGCCTGCGTGAGCTTTTACATGCTTTTTGTTTAAGCTGATGGCTTTCTGATAGAAGCCAAGCGCAAGGTCAGCATGGTTTTTCTGCTCGTAGATTTTGCCGACGTTGTAAAAATTGTCTGCGTTATTTGGATCCAGTTTTGTCAGCAGGAGGAATTCTTTTAATGCCTCGTCAGTCTGATTGAACTTCATGTAGAGCTGTGAAATCTGTTTGCGGAATTCACGCTCGTTTATTTCCTGACCGAATACGGCATGCTGGTTAACGAATTTGAATTCCATAAGGGCAAGCTCGTTCTTGTTGTCGGCGAGGTATGCCTGACCGAGGAAGTAGTGGGCGAGATAGTCATTCTGATCTTTCTGAATAATGGCCTTTGCAATTTTCTCTGCCTGGGCGTATTTCTGCTGCTTGATGAGTTTGCTGATGCTGCTGATTTGTTTTGGCTGCAGCAGCGATTTTATAACAAAGACAACAAGAAATCCGATGCCGACGGCGAGTACTGCGATGACAACCAGTGTGACCATGAAAACGTAACCTCCGCAAAAAACGTGCCGATAATAAGATTAGACTTTTTATGCTAATCTGTCAAATGAAGATTATATGGAGCAGATGATGTTCGTTAAAAAAATCTGTATTTTTATTGCGGCTGCGGCTATACCGGCTGCCTTTTCTGCACAGACAGCCCCTTCTGCGGCGGAGAGTGCCTCATCGGCATCTCCAGTTATTGTCTATAATGAGGATTTTGTAAAAGGTGAGGAGCTTTTTTCACTGAATAAACCTGAGGAAGCTATTGAGATTCTTGAAAGCGCGCTGAAGGCAGATGGCGTAGACCCTTCAGTCTATGTGTATCTCGGTGTTGCCTACTATCAGACTGGTGAATATCAAAAATCGCTTGATATCTGCGTGGTGGGACTTGCAAAAGAAGGCTCTAACCGTACCGTGCTCGCCTTTAATGCCGGAAACAGCGCGTACGCGATGGGAAACTATGCGAGAGCGGATGCCTGTTATGCGATTGCCTTAAAAAATGACGAAAACTACACACCCGCCTACTTAAACCGTGCAAATGCCCAGCTTAAACAGGATCACCTTGAGGACGCACGTGCAAATTATGAGACATTTGTGGAGCGCGCTCCAAATGATCCGCAGGTGCCGCAGATTCAGCGGCTTATCGAGCTCTTGGATGAAGAAATAGAACGGCGCGCCCGGGAAAAGCCGGAGCTTATTCTGCCGGAAGACCTGAATATTGAAAACGCCGGAATGGACGCGCCTGAGCCGGAATTTGTTGAAGAAAGTGAGGCGCCATCGCTTCCTGTTGAGCCAAAAAAAGATTCCGGCGAGCTTACCGATGCAGAAAGCATCTCTCCGTTTACAGAGCCGAAGCAGGTGCCGTATGGGGAGGAGCTTTTAAGCGGGGATGAGCTTACTGCGCCGGAAATTCCTGAGGAGCAGCTGGTGCAGGAGGACGAGCTTCCGCACGAAGTGGTTCAGAACGAGGAGCTTCCGTCTCTTGAGTCAGATCCGGCGGTCGTAACTGACACCGAGACAGGCGAGGTGGTTCAGCTTCCGGTGCTGCCGGCGCCTCAGCTGAAAGATGCTGCTGACAGCGAAAATGAAGAAGCTGTTGATGCTGAGGAAGACGAGCTTCCGCCTGCAGATTACTGGGACGAAGAGGCTCGCTGAGTGGTTATTCGGTGCGCCGCACGCGGCCGAAGAGTTCTCCGCGCGTGAGTGTCGTCCAGACGGGGCGGCCGTGCGGACAGTGCGGATCGGGCAGGGCGAGCGCCTTTTTTGCAAGGTCTGCGGCGGTTTCCCGGTCAAGCACGAAGCCGTCTTTTACGGCTGCCTTGCAGGCGGTCATGGCGGCTATAGTGTACATGACTTTGTCGGCGGGAGCATGCTCGCTTAAAAGCAGGCGTTCAAGGTCGCTTTCGGTGCCGTTCCAGCGGGCTGGAATTGTGGTGAACTCCCAGATGCCGGCTTCGTTTTTAGAACAGCTTTGCTTTTCCTCTGCGGTAAATCCGAGCTTTGCCAGCGGCTCCTGTATGGAGCGAAGGTAGGCGTCGTCAGATTCGGTTTCGGTATGAATCGTAAAGGGAAGCAGAAGCTCCTGCTTTTCGGCGGTGCCTTCCATAAGGCGGTCGAATAAGATTCGCTCGTGCGCTGCGTGCTGGTCAATAAAATACAGTGTGGAGCCGACTTCGGCGATAAGAAAGGTGCCGAGCGTGCTTCCCACAAAGCGAAATCCGTCCTCGTCGGGAGAATCGGTATAGTTTGATTTGAATGTGCTGTGAACGGCAGGTGCTGCGCTTTGCAAAGTGCCTGCGCTGTCGAGGACAGCTGCGACAAAACGGCCGTCGGCGCCGGCTTTTTCGCGTGCTGCCTGGTGCGCAATTTCGTAACGGAAGGCTGGATTTTGCTCATAGTGTAAAAAGCGGGAGCGTGCGTCTGGGGCGTGTGCGTTCCCCCCGGCGCTTCCAGCTGGCTGTAAGGCGCCAGGCGCATTTTTGCTGCCGGCTGTTTCGGAAGTACGCTCGGCGACAGAGAGCATGTGCGGGGGAGAAACGCTTTCGTCCTGCAGTGCGGCTTCTGCAAGCGAGGATGCGGTGAGGGAAGAAGTGAGGGGCGAGGCCTCGCGCGGGGAAGCGGTATGCGGGCTAAAGCTTTCTGAGCGCGGGCTGGAGTTTCCCGGGCGCGGGCTGGAGCTTTCGCACGCTGCGCCATATGAGAGTAAAGGCTGGATTTGAGCGCTTTTTTCTTCTGATCCGTTTCTTGCGCCCTGTATGCCGTATGCACGGAAAAAGTCACGCACCGTGCTGCTCACTCCGTGGTGCAATCCTGCGCTGTCTTTAAAGCGCACTTCGCGTTTTGCCGGGTGAATGTTAAAATCAACAAGTGCCGGGTCAATTTCTACAAAGAGGGCGCAGACAGGGTGCGTGCCGTTCGGGAAAAAGCCCTGCACGCCGTATTCTATTGCCTGTAAAAGCGAGTATTCGTTTATTCTGCGGCCATTTACATAGATGAACATCTGCTTGCGGTCGCTTCTGCGCACGCCCGGCTCTCCGATAACGAGCGTAAAATGCCAGGATGCGTCTTGTGCTTTGAGCGTGTAAAAAAGGCTCGGCGCTTCTTTTAGCTCCAGGGCGCGCGTAAAGCGCTCGGCTAAGCTTACCTGTGCCGGAAGGTCTGCGCGGAGGGAGCCGTCTATGGTCAGGCGGAAGGCTATGTCGGTTCTGGCAAGCGCTTTTTCTACAAAGATTTCGCGGCAGAGCAGGGTCTCTGTTGCCGGTCGTTTTAGAAAGACGCGGCGGGCGGGAAAATTTTCAAACAGCCCCTCGCTCATCACAATCGTGCCCTGTCCGTTTTGTACCGGGGCGATTTCTTCTATGAGGTGGTCTTCTGTAAGGCTTGCCTTCATGCGGTACGTTCCGCTTGCAACTGAAAGGCGTGCGCAGGCGGCGATGGAAGCGAGTGCTTCTCCGCGAAAGCCCAGCGTCGAAAGATGCAGCAAGTCGTCTGCATTTACGATTTTGCTTGTCGCGTGGGGGCGTGCGCAGGCTGCAAGGTCTTCGCGCGTCATGCCGCTTCCGTTGTCGCTGATGCGGATTCTGTCTATGCCGCCGCCTGAAATATCTACGGTTATGCGGTCGGCGCCTGAGTCTACTGCGTTGTCTAACAGCTCGCGTACAATGGCGGCGGGGCGGTCAATGACTTCGCCCGCTGCGATTTTGCGTGCTACATCAGCAGAAAGAGTGCGCACGGGGCGGCGCATGTGTGGTTTTTCATTTTCTTGCATATTCATTCGGGTACTGTGTGCGGAAAGCGATTGAAAGCACGTGCGTTTCTGCGGCTTCTGGCGACCGGTACGGCGCCTGCCTTTCTTACTGGCGCAGGCCTTCTGTAGGTGCGCCTGCGCTTCCGCTTGCAGCGTCGGCCGCTGTAAACAGATCCAGTTCCGGCGTATCGGCAGTATCGGGCACCGGCTGATTCATCAGAATCTGAATCTTTCCTTCGATTTTGTCGATTTCTTTTTCCATGCCCTTTGCAAGCTTTATGCCTTCTTCAAAGGCTTTAAGGGCGTCTTCGAGTGAAATATCGGTGCGCTTGATGTTTGTGGTAAGCTCTTCAAGGCGGGAAAGGTTTTCTTCAAAGTTTTTCATGGTGTCTCCGTGTGAATGAACTCATCATAGCGGAAAAAATGCCGCATGTCGAGGTTTGCCTGATAGTAGCAGCTTGCCCGGGGCGGCTGACAGTAGCCCCCTTGACCGGGACTGACCGTGGCGTTTTGCCTGATGCGGGCTTGCTCGTCCGGGCGCTTGTTTTTTACGTGATTTTAGTGCATTATGCTTTTCAATTACCGGAATGCGTTTTATCTATAAATGTTTACAGTGTACCGTCCCTTTTTTCTTTCTGCTGACAGCACATCTTGCCGCTGCCGACGACTGGGTGCTTGCCGCCCGCTCGTTTACGTTTGAGTCAGCAGCAAAACCTGCCGGTGCCGAACAGATTTCAACGCTGCTTCCTCAGCTTATCCTTGAGCAGATTTCTACCGGCGGAACCCGTGTGCTTCCGTCGAGCGAGGTCCTTTCCCGTACGCTTGACAGCCTGCAGACCGAACGCCTTTCCCTGTTCCTGCAGCTATCGAAAGAGTACAAAACCCGGGATGCCCTGGTGCTGAGTGTCGTGCAGCCGCGCTCGCTTGAAAAACAGCTTGCGGCAGAACAGAAAAAAATCGCCGAAATTGAAAAGCAGATTGACGAGAACCTTGCTTCTGCAGATAAGGCTGTTTCTGAAAACGCCGCTGCCATCGAGCGGGAAGAAGCCGTGTCCCAGGGCCTTTCCCAGAATGATGCTTTTGAGAATGACGAAAAGCGCTTTCCGTTCCAGATTCCGTTTCCGATTTTTCGCCGCGACGCCGAAGAAAAAAAAGTATCGGAATTCGTCACGCTGTACAAGAATGACATTACGGCGCTTTTTACGCCTTCAGAGGCAGCGCTTTCCGAGGGAGCTGACAGCAGAACGTTCGAAAAGGAAGTTGTCGCGGCTAAAATAAACGGCCTGCTTTCCGGGACCATTATCGCCTACGGTGACTATATTGCGGTAACTGTCAGCCTGTCGCTGTTTCCGGGGGGTAAGACTGTCGCGACGATAACGGAAGTCGGGCTTTCCGGAGATTTGCTTTCGATAGCGGAGCGCATTGTCCGCGCCCTTACGCCTAAGCTTACGAATTCGCTCCCGGTCATCATTCACCTTGCTGTCATGCCGGAAGACGCCGCTGAAAAAGCCATGCTTACAGTTGACGGTATCGTAATACAGTCGATTCCGCGGGAGCTGTCGCTGGATTCAGCAATTCATACTATCTCTGTCGCTTCTCCAGGCTACGAAACTGCCTCTGTCACCTACATGTTTGAGGCACGCGCACGCTATGATATGAAAGTTTCGCTGGTGCCGGAGGTCAAGGGAACGCTCTCGCTCCGGCTGAAGAAATTTCAGGACGGCATTTTTTATGCTTCCGGTATTGATTCAGCTGCTGTAACGGAACAGGAACGTACGGCGCGCATTACGGTAAACGGAAAATCCGTCCTCGGTATCTTTACGACTGGCTCCGGCGAGAGCGACACGAGTGCTTTTATCTATCTTCCCGCACGGCTAGCCCGCGAGAATGCCTCGCTTGTGGTAAACGCCCATCCTTATGACAGGGCGGCCAACATTGATAAAAGACGCCGGAGAATGTATACTGCCTACAGTG
>JAILRG010000044.1 GCA_024698325.1 Treponema sp. | reverse complement strand
TGCAATTGCAAAGATTTGCATTTTTTTGAAATCTTTTGCAAAGGTTGCAATACTTTTTCATTTACTGTATAGTGAAAAAACTTATTAGCAGGGTGCGTTGCACTAGGCGACGCAAGCCCTGCTTTTTTTATCTACATGCGTGCAACGGCTTCTGTAATTCATTCCCTTAAGGAGCCAAGTCGCGCTTCTACGAGGGTATGGAATGGAAACCGAATTCGAAGTTGAAAATCAAATCGAAAGTCAAATTGAAGATCAAAATGAAGCTGACGAAAAAGAGGAAATCTCTTTTGAAGATTTAGGTCTTGATGACGTAACACTGGCAGCGGTTCAGAAAAAAGGCTTTAAGGTGCCGTCACCTATTCAGGTGCTTGCAATTCCCCGGCTTTTGAACGGTGATGCCAATATTATCGCAAAGGCGCGCACGGGAACTGGAAAAACTGCGGCATTTGGTCTTCCGATTGTGCAGACAATCCGCGGAAAGGGCGCTGAATGTGTACGCGCACTGGTTCTGGAGCCGACCCGCGAGCTTGCAATGCAAACATGCGCGGAACTGCAGTCATTTGGTGACGGAAACTTTCCCAGAGTGGCAGTACTGTACGGCGGTGCCTCTTACAGCACGCAGATTAAGGAATTAAAGCGCGGTGTCGAAATTGTTGTCGGAACTCCTGGCCGCATTAAGGATCACCTTGAGCGCGGAACGCTAAAGCTGGATAACATCGACTATTTTATTCTTGATGAAGGCGACGAAATGCTGGATATGGGCTTTGTCGATGACATTGAATCCATTTTTGCAAAGGCAAATCCTCAGAGCCGCATCCTGCTTTTTAGCGCAACTATGCCCAAACCGATTCTGAAAATTGCAGAAACATTCATGGGCGAGTACGATATCTGCGAGGAAGAGGGCTTTGTAGAAGAGCCGCTGTTAATCGACCAGAAATACTGGGTAGTAAAAGAAAGCGAGAAAATTGAAGCGCTGGTTCGCGTTATCGACATGGCTGATGATTTTTACGGCCTTGTGTTCACGCAGACGAAAAACGATGCGGATACGGTTACCCGGCTGCTGGACGAGCGTGGATACGAAGTTGCAGCCCTGCATGGTGACATTCCGCAGGCGCAGCGCGAGAAGATTCTTGCCCGTTTCCGCAGTAAGAAAACCCGCGTGCTGGTGGCGACCGATGTTGCTGCCCGCGGTATCGATATTTCCGGCTTGAGCCATGTTGTGAATTATTCACTGCCGTTTGACGGCGCAACGTATATTCACCGCATTGGCCGTACTGGCCGCGCTGGCACGTCTGGCGTCGCGATAACCTTTGTGCGTCCGGAAGAAGCCCGCCGTAAGCTTGAGTATCTGAAAAGCGCTGTCCGCCGTGCGGCAAAAGGCGAAATGAAGGAAGGCGAGATTCCTTCGGTTGAGGACGTACTGGAAGCAAAACGAAACCGCATGCTCCAGTCGCTGCGGGTTCAGCTGGGGCTTTCAGCAGAGAATGAAGAAAACGCGCAGTCGCAGGCGGCGGACACAGAGCGTGGCTCATCAGCAGGAAAGGCACCTGCAGTATATGATGATGACGAGATAATTCCGCTGGAAGCAGGAGCTGCTGGCAATGCCGGTAGCGCAGACAATGCGGGAACTGCCGGCGCTGAAGCTGGTGCAGAGTCTGCTGCAAGTGCTGATTCTGCTGCAAGTGCGCAGGCGGAGGCAGGCGATGTTCCTGCCGACAATGCGGACTCTGCCGCTGGCGTTACTGGAGAGGCGAAGGGGCCTGCATTAAAGCCGGTCGATAGCGTGTATGTGAAGATGGCCGCAGAGCTTTCTGCCGGACAGGATCCGGAAGCGGTGCTTGCAGGCGTGCTTTCTGCCTGGTACGGAAAGACGCTGAACGCTTCTCATTATGGCAGAATCAGCCGGATGGGGCGCCGGGATGGCAATGGCCGCAGGGAGCGTTCTGACAATGCGCCGCGCGCAGACCAGAAACGCCTGTACGTTCAGCTTGGAAAACGGGACGGTTTTTTTGCACGCGACATTGCCGAGTACTTCAGCTCGCTGCTGCATATTCCGGGCCGCTTAGTAGACCAGATTGAAGTTACGCAGAATTTTAGCCTGGTAAGCCTGCCGATTGCTTCTGCAGACAAGGTGCTGGAAATGGCACGCCGCGACAGCTCCATTCCGCATGTGCATGTGGATTCACGCAACGAAGACGGTGCGGAAGGCGGACGTTCAGGTGGGCGCTCTGGTGGACGCCGTTCAGGATTTGGCGGTGGCCGCAGAGACAGCTTTGACCGAGACGGTCGCGAAGGCAGAGCTGGTGACGGTGGAGCTAACCGCCGCCGTTCATTCAATAAATCGGGCAGATTCGGTGCTGGCAGCCGCTTTAACGGCGAGGACAGGGGCGACCGGAGCAGAAGCTTTGGTTCAGGCCGCAGCTACAGGAACGAGCACGGTCGGGCAAACGTTCACACACCGACAGAGCGCACCGGCGCTTCAGCATATAAGAAAGCTTCCCGGAAGGAAGAGTTCTAGCGTTTAGTAACAGCCCGGCGGGAACTGCTCCTGTCGGGCTGAATTTTTTAGCATAATCGGGTACTGCAAAGGAGGCGAAAAGTGCCGTGGGGAATCAGATACAAGACAAAAGAGCGGACTGTGGTGGGGCTGGCGTTTGCTTCAGTTACAGTATTTATCTGGGGAATTACGTTTGTCTGCACAAAGTATCTTCTTAAATCATTCAGTTCTTTTGAAATTCTCTTTTTCCGGTTTGTGACGGCATATGCCGGGCTGTGGATTATGAAGCCGAAGCTTCTGCACATCAGCTGGCGGCAGGAACTCTTGTTTATGCTGGCAGGTTTGACTGGCGTTACTATTTATCAATTCATGGAAAATGTGGCGATTTCGTATACGTCGGCGTCAAATGTAAGCATTATCGTGTCGATAAGCCCGATTTTTACGGCGATTGTCGCTCAGGTGGCGCTGAAAGAAAAGCATATGACACGCTCTTTTGTTGCAGGCTTTGTTGTTGCGATAATTGGCATTGCGCTCGTGAGTTTTAACGGCTCTATCGTGTTTCATGTAAGCCCGAAGGGCGATTTCCTTGCGCTGGCGGCTGCTGCCAGCTGGGGATTTTACTCGCTGTTTGTGTCAAAAATAAACCTGCTTGGACTGGATTCCATACAGGCGACGCGCCGGATTTTCTTTTGGGCTATTGTTTTTATGATTCCGATTGCCCTGTACGGGCTGTTTGTCTCTTCCGATGCCGTTCAAACCGCTGGCGCTGTATCAAGTACGGCTATTACGCTTGACCGCGCTGTGAATGCCGCGCGCTGGACGAATATTCATAACTGGACAAACCTGCTCTTTCTGGGGCTTGGCGCCAGCGCCGGCTGTTTTGCCGCCTGGAATATTGCCTGCAGGAATCTGGGCACGGTTCGCGCGACCATAGGCATCTACCTGATTCCTGTAGTCACCATTGTCTTTGCATTTTTTGTGCTGGGCGAACGCATTACGCTGATGGGGGCTGCCGGTGCCGCGCTTACCGTTGCCGGGCTTGTCATCAGCAGCCGAAAGTCTTAGCCCATGCTGGAAACTTTGTGCTCCAGCTCTACAACGCGCGTGTGCAGATAGTGATCGACAGTGTATTTCTCTAAGATTCCCAGCGGCATGTTGTGTTCATCGACAATGCTGATTGCGTCGGTGTCGTTGTCCGAGAAAATCTTATACGCCTCTGTCAGCGGTAAATCCGGGTGACAGGTGATGACTTTTGTTTCCATGATGTCCATGGCGGGAATGCCCTCGGCAAAATCACCAATGTGCATGGACTCTTTTATCTGCTCGAGCGCAATTTGACCGCACAATGTTCCATCACTTCCGCGTACGGCATAATTCGTGTTTTCGTGTTCGGAAAATTGCCTGATGATGGTGCCAAGTGTGTCCATGTCATTGACGATGGTGTGCGATGTGGTGGAGCAGACCGGCGTTCCGTTTATCGTTACGTCCTGAACTTTTGCCGACTTCATAATATCGTCGATGGTTACGTTCAGACCGGCTTCGCCAGCTTTAGTAACGCCGTATTTAACGCAGATTGGGCCAAGAATCTGTACGATAAAGGTTGTGGCCGTAATAATCAGCATAATCTGAGGCCCGATGCTGTCAGAGAAGTCGTTTCCGGCGGCAATGCTCAAGCCGATTGCAACGCCGGCCTGGCTTAACAGGCAGAACGGCAGGTACTTGCGGACTGTTACCGGTGCGTTTGTAAGGCGTGCGCCAAGTTTTGAGCCGATTGTTTTTCCGAGGGTTCTGCCGCCAACATAGAGCAGCGCGATAACCGCAAAAAAAGGCGTGATAAGCCAGATATTGAGTTTTGCGCCTACCGTAACAAAGAACAGGACGTAAATCGGCGGCGTAAAGCGCTCTACGAGCCGGAACATCGGGCGGGTTTTCTTGTGTGCAAAATTTGCCAGATAAAAGCCGATGCTCATGGAAGAAAGGATTGAGTCCAGTTCCAATAGCTCGCAAATGCCGGTATTCAGCAGCAGGATGCCGAGCGAGAATCCCAGCACGCGGCCGTCGTCGTCCATCGTATAGAACAGTATTTTGCTTAAGACAAAGCCGAACGCCAGTCCAAGCAGGATTGAGCCGAAAATGTCGTAGGCAATGTGGACCAGCTGCAGCAGGAATGAAACTGCGTGTCCGCCAAGCAAAGGCGTCGCAATTGATGAGGCGACAGCATACAGAATCAGCGCAACAGCGTCATCCATAGCGACAATTCCGAGGATTGTCGTGGTTAAGGGGCCTTTTGTCCGGTATTCTTTAAGCACGTCGGTGGTAGCAGCAGGTGCTGTTGCGGCGCAGATAGCTCCGAGCAGCAGTCCGATTGAGACGGCAGTCTTTGTGTCTTTGGTAAAAAGATAGGCTGCCGTGCCGGTTATGATGCTGACAACAAAAAAGGGCGTTATGGATTCGCCGAGCAGGATGCCGACAAACTGCTTGCCGTATTTTTTGATGATGTCGATTTTCAGCTCTGCACCGACAAGAAAACCGATTAAGGTCAGTGCGATGGTACTAATCGGATTGAGGGCTACGATGGTTTCTTTTCCCAGAATCAACAGCCCGGAAACGCCCAGGAAAATGCCTACAACGATGTAGCCGACAACCTGCGGTATCTTTAATTTTTGGAACAGGCGGCCCCCTACGGAGCCGAAGAACATCAAAATGCCTATCAGTAGTACAAAAATACTGCCGTCAAGTGTTAAAAAATGGAGAAAGGGCGGAAGAACCCTTGCGAAAGGAGTTGACATGGCCTCATTATAGCGAAAGCCATGCCGCTCATTCAATGTGATTACAGAAATTGCCGTACGGTTTCTGCCGGCGTCTTGCCGTAGTAAAGCCAGCCGTAGAGCGCTGCCGCACTGATGATTTTTCTGCCGTATTCTCTGGTTTCTGCAAAGGGCAGGGTTTCCAGGAACAGGTCCAGGCTTATGCCGGTGACAGGATGACGGCTTTTGTAATTCATAAGCCAGTCGGTGCTCGTCTGCCGTACCCAGCGGCGCACGTTGGTCAGGCCTGCGTTGTAAGCAAGAATTGCCAAAAGCGGCAGGTTGTCTGTTCGGGAGATAAGCTCTGCCAGGTAATAGCTTCCGAAGCGGATGTTGGTTTCGGGGTCGAGAATGTTGTAGCTGGTGTACCGCAGTTTCCGCGCAATGTCGCTGGCAGTAGCGTCCATCAGCTGCGTTAATCCCTGTGCGCCAGATGAGCTGGAAACTTCCGCATCAAAAAAGCTTTCGCTGCGGATAAGCGCATACAAAAGCGGCTCGGTTACTTCGTATTCTCTGGCAGCTGGCTGTACAAAATCTGCGTACAGCCGCGGGTAGTTCAGGTAAAGAAGTGCTTTTGGCAGTTTTTCGTAGGCGTTTCCTGTTGCACGGGCTGCTATTCTTAAGCTCTGTACACCGTAGTTGTTGCTGCCAGATGCGCACTGGCTTAAAAACTGGCTTATCTGCAGGGCGCTTTCGGTGTGCAGCGTGGTTCTGTACTGGAGCCATTCGGGGTAGATTTTCTGAGGAAAGCCGAATGCGGCGCAGGCTTGAAGGAACAGTTCTGCGTCTTTGTTGAACTCCGGCATGGTGGTAGTCGCTGCGGCTGACAGCGTGCTTTCGATTACATTCTCGTCCAGAATATTCATGCGTTCGAGGGCGCAGACTTTGTAATAAAGGGAACCGCTCCCGCTTAGGACGCGCGAAAAAGCCGCGACAGCAAGGCGCGTCGGTGCGTTTTCTGTGTCTGTCGCCAGCCCTTCTTCGATAAGCCGGCCGGAGATATAGGCATATTTGCTTGCAGTGTCTTCGCTGGCAGTGGAGTCGATGGCTTTCCAGACATTGTAGAATTCCTGCCATTCCTGGTGCGAAATCAGCAGTACGGAAAGAGATTCAAAGAAATCATCAAAATACGAGGCATTGTGCCAGGTGCCGCCGAACGTGTTGAGCGAGGCAAGAATGTCGTTTGTGGAAGTGCGGAGCTGCGTGTTGAACAGGTACCACAGCGCATTATCGTACTGCGATTCGGTGGTAGATGCATCCATGGCGGCAGTAAACCTGCTGACAGCGTAGGTCGGATAGCGGCCAGCTTTGTCAAAAAGGCGGCCTGCGTAAAAATTTGCGTAAAATGCGGATTCGCCGGCTGTTCTGCTGACGATTTTGTCGAATATTCGCGCTGCGTTGTAAAAATCGAGGGAGCCGTACATGGCGGCCTTTCCCATGTCGGAAATAATCAGCGGCAGCGTGTCGAGCAGGTTGTCGTCGCACAGCTCCAGAATGTGGGCAATCTGGCTGTAAGCAGTTGCATAGCTTCGGCGGTAGACAAGCACACGGTAAGCCATAATCTGCTGCTGGAGAGAAAGCGGCGTTTCCTCGGAGTCCTGGTGCTCGAGGGCGATAAAGCGGTTGTAGATTTCCAGATGCTGAGATGACAGCGCCCGCCGGGTCATCCAGAAAAAGACTTCGTTTGCAAAACGGCTGTCGGCTTTTGCATACAGGGCGAGCATGCGCAGCCGGACGAGATTGTTGCTGGCAGTTGCAAGGTCAAGAGAGTCGGTGCAGCTGATGACGGATGAGTATTCTTCTTCCCGGTCGAATTCGGTGCAGACCGTCTCCAAAGCTGCTTCGTCCTGCCAGTTGGCAATCATGAATTTGCAGGCTTCCCGGCGCTCTTTGAGGTTTCCGAGCTGAGTCAGGGCCTCTGCACATTTGCGGCGCGTTAAATCATTGCTTTTTTTTCTGCCGAGGGTGAAAAGCCTGATCGCTTCTTTTTCGTTTTTTTTATCAGCAGCCCGCAACGCCATAAAGTAGGGATACTCGTCTTTATAAACGTATTGCGGGTTTGAACTGCAGGCACAGGACTGTAGCTGCAGAAAACAGGTGCTTAGTAACAGACAAAGAGCGGTCACCGGCTTGAACCGGTGACCGGAAATGTTTTTTTTCAATGGAATCCTGCCTTACTCTGCCGGGATTGTGATGTCAGTTCCGGAAATAATCAAATCCGGATTTTTGATGTTGTTGTAATTTGCAATTTTCGGATAGCGCCACGGATTCTTGTAGTACGCGGCAGAAATATCCCACAGGGTGTCGCCCCACTTAATGTGATAGACGACGTCGCCTTTTGCTTTGGCCTTTGCGTCAGCAGCAGGCTCTGCTTTGGGCTCCGGTGCTTTTTCGACAACTGGCTCTGGAACGACAATTTCCGGCTCCGGGGCGATGACGATTTTGTCTTCTACAGCGGGAGCGACAGGTTCCGGCTTCTGCACCGGTTCCTGCTGTGGCAGTGCTGTTACTGGATCCGGCTTTGTTTCTGCTGCAATTTCGGTCTGCTGTTTCTGGGCTTTTGCTTTTCTTGAGCTGATCAGATTGTAGCGTGACGGGATGATGAACAGAATCAGCGCGGTTGCAATAATACAGATGATTGCGCAGACAACGCAGATAATGACGGGAACGCGGGTCTTGTGCACGGTTTCGTCATCGTCATAGTCAGTGAAGTTGCTGGAAGCTTTGCCTTCAAGGGTTTCTTTGTCGTACAGGTCGGTAAAATCCATGGCAGGTGCCATACCCGCGCTTGCAGCAGTGGAGGTTGTGGCTGGTGCCGGATCTGCAAAAATCGGGTCGTCAAATGCGTTGTCGTGGAAGTTGACGTCGCTGCTTCCGAAGTCGGGCAGGTCGAAGTCTGACAGGTCCGGAGCCTCGTCGCTGTTGCTGGAAGTTGCGGTTGTGGTGGTGTCTAAATCGCTGAAATCGGGTAAGTCAAATGAGTTGAGACTTTCGGTGCTGCTTGTATCTGGCTCAAAGGGTGATTTCGGCTCTTCGACCGTTTCCGCAGCAAGGTCATCAAGGCTGTCGAGCGCTGTGTCGGCCTGCGGAATTTCTGTCGGAATAAAGGAGTCTTCTGCGGATACAGTTGAATCTGCTGACAGTGTGCTTTCTTTCGCAACGTCGTCTGCGGTAAGAGTATCTTTTGGCTCATCGAGGCCGAGGTTGTCAAAATCGGGCAGGTCAAAGTCCGCCGTGCCGGAATCGTCGAGTACGGTTTCTTCGCTGGAAGCGGGAGTGTCTTCAAAGACCGGCTCTTCGGCTGAAAGTTCGCTCGCGGCAGGTTCCTGGGCGGCATTGTCGTCCGTGCCGGCAGGCTCTTCTGAGAGCACATCATCTGTCGGCAGGGTGCCTTCCGGGGCTTCGCTAGAAGCAGCAGGCTCGTCGGCGGGGGATTCTGCAGAAGCAGCAGGCTCTTTTTCCAGCACGTCGTCTGCGGTAAGAGCATCTTTTGGCTCATCGAGGTTAAGGTCGCCTAAATCAGGCAGGTCAAAATCTGCGCTAACCGGTGTGTGCTTCGGCTCGTCAGAAGCATCCGGGCTTGCAAGAGAAGTAAAATCGGGGATGGAAAAATCGTCAGCAGCCGGCTCCGGGGAGGCAGGGTCATCGCTTACAGTGGCAGTATCAAAGCTGAAGGGGAGGTCTGTTTCGTCGACAGCATTTTCGATGGTAAAATCCGGGTTTGAGTTTTCACGTTCTGCAAGCGTGCGGTTTACAAGCTGTACCTGAATCTCACTTTTCTTTCCGGTTTCGCTGTCGATGACTTCTGCGGTCAGTTCGTTGTTCTCGTCAATTCCGACAGAAAGGTGCAGTTCCGGCTCGCCATTCGGATGCGGCTGCAGTTTTGTCACTTCGAGCGTGTCGACGTATTCTGCATCTTCCATGGTTCCGCTTTCTGACCGATACACATCAATCTGAACTTTTGTCTGATTATCCTTTGCGGTAGTCAGATCAAGCTTCCGAGTTTTTGGCGTGCCTTCCTCAAGAATCGGGTAAAATGTTCCGTCTGCAAGTTTTATACCGATTTGTTTCATGTTAAACCCCTCATTTTTTTTATCGGCAATATGGCTTGTGAGGTTAAGCTGAAAAAGCGTGGAATCCAGTGTTTGCCAATGCTAAATTATGCTGTATTCAATGTAATTTTCTTGCTTTTTCGGGAAACCTCTTTATACTTAACGTAAGGTACATTTTTTGCAAGGAGTTAGCAATGGCAACAAAGGAACTGAAAGGAACGCAGACAGAAAAAAATCTGCAGGCGGCTTTTGCGGGCGAATCTCAGGCTCGAAATAAGTATACATACTATGCCAGCAAAGCACGTAAAGATGGTTTTGAGCAGATTGCTGCAATTTTTGAGGAAACTGCTGCAAATGAAAAGGAGCATGCAAAACTCTGGTTTAAGGAGCTGCATGGCGGCGAGATTCCGGCTACAGCTGAAAATCTTAAGGATGCTGCAGACGGCGAAAATTATGAATGGACGGATATGTATGACGGTTTTGCAAAGACAGCAAAAGAAGAAGGCTTTGACAGAATCGCCGCATTGTTCAAGATGGTGGGCGCCATCGAAAAACGGCACGAAGAGCGCTATCGCAAGCTGCTGGACAATGTAACGAAGGAATGTGTATTCAGCAAAGATGGTGATACAATCTGGGAATGCCGCAACTGTGGACACGTTGTTGTCGGCAAAAAGGCTCCCGGAGTCTGCCCGGTCTGTCAGCATCCGCAGAGCTTCTTTGAAGTCTCAAAGACAAACTACTAGGTTGCCTGAAGACAGATAAGGCCGGCTAAAAAGCCGGCTCAGGCAAAAGAAGCTGGTGCTAAAAAAGCGGCATGGAGCGTGTATGCTCGTGCCGCTTTTTGCATTTAGTACTTGAATGTGTATTCGCAGATGTCAACAAGCTCGTTGACAGTCGTGCCGAATTTTTCTGCTACGACGTATGTTGTGGTTTTGGCGATATTGCCCATGCCGTCGTATTTGTAGATAACGCGAACGGCAAGCTTGTTCTGGTTGTTGTAAGTCTGCGCCTCTGTGATGGCATAGTTGGCGTCAAAACGGTAGACAAGCTTTTTTACCTGCGCGTTGTCAGCATCGTAGTAGATTACTTCTGCCAGTTTGTTTGCGTCATTGTAAGAAAGCGTCTGTTTTTCTTCCAGGCGGCCGTCTGCTGCATACTGATTAATTTCTACCGGGCGGTTCTGGTCATCATATTTTGTGATGAGTTTTCCCAGCAGTGCGCCGTCGGCATTGTAATATGCTTCTTCTGACAGCTTGGTGTTGTATTTCCAGATTGTCTTGCTGGTCAGCTGTTCTGCTGAGTCGTATTCGCTGTCGTTGAGTTTTACGCCGTTTTCGTCATACGTTGTCACAATCTTCCAGAGTGTGTTTCCGTCTGTGTCTACATTGCTGGTGGTCGTCAGATTTCCTTTTTCGTCATACGTGAACGTCAGCCGGTCAACGAATGCGTCTTTTGCGGTAAGCTCGGTTGATTCGATTTCTCTGCCGTTTTCGTCAAAGACGTGGACGTATTTAGTAGCCGGTGCCCGATAGTAGTCGCCGAATTTTTCTGTGATAGTGTACGTTGTTTTTGTGTATTCTTTTGCACCGCCAGTTACAGCGAGTGTTGTTTCTGAATCAACAGCAAACAAAAGTGCTGAGGCTGCTGCAGCGAGCGTAACAAAAGCTATGGTCTTTTTCATAAAATCCTCCGAAAGACAGGTTTGCTTTTTTAAAGTCGTCAGTAAATCATAATTGCTTTAGGGAAGTTTAACAAGCTTTGAAAGCTGTGATACACTGGCAGCATGAATTTCTATGAACTTGAAGCATTCGATGAATTGTCGCAGACGCTTCATTTTGCACGCAGCGCAGAAAAACTGAATGTCAGTCCGTCGGCGTTAAGCCGCATGATTTCCCGGCTTGAGGAAGAAACTGGCTCCCTGTTGTTTGAGCGTGATAACCGGGCGGTGGCGCTGACTAAGGATGGCCGGGCCTTTGCGGCGTTTGCAAGAAAATGTCTTGAAGAGCGCGAGGATTTGACTGCTGTGCTGGCCGGAAAAAGTACTGCTGTCTCCGGAACGCTGCATGTGTTTGCTTCAGTTACAGCCTGTTACTCAATTATGCCGCCCTTCCTTAAAAAATTGAATGATACCTACCCGGATATTCATCTGTCGGTGGAAACGGGAGACCCGGCCCTTGCTCCGGCGCTTGTCCGCTCCGGACGCGCAGACCTGGCAGTAGCGGCAATTCCTGACGGCGGCTTTGCGGGCTTTGATACGGTTCCCGTAAAGCGGACGCCGCTGGTATTTGCTGCAAGCATTGGCGGCCGGTATGCCGAAGTTTCGGGAAGCCCGCAGGACATAGTTTCTTCGGTGCCGCTTGTGTTGCCGAAAGCGGGGCTTGCCCGGGAGCGCTTTGATCTGTGGACGGCTTCGAGAAATGTAAAGCCCGTGATTGCCGCGGAGACGGAAGGCAACGAGGCGATTATGGCACTGGTTCAGCTGGGGCTGGGAATCGGCCTTGTTCCGCAGGTCGTGCTGACGCACGGCCCCTATATGAACGGCTTTACAAGCCATGCGGCGGGAAATGCGCTTGGTTATTACGAAGTCGGGTTTATTCAACGCCTGCACGGCGGGGGCAGCGAGTCTGTGCGCCGTCTGCGGGCTGCTGTTACCGAGATTTTGCATACGTTATAAAGATTTTCTCTTGCGCGAGCCTGTCAAAGTGAGTAGAGTTTCCGCATGTCAGAGTCATTGATTTCAATACGGAACTGTCGCGTGCAGGACCTTCATACTGTTTTTATTCCCCGGATTGATTGGGAGATGAAGGCCGGAGAGGCATGGCTGGTTATCGGCCCTAATAAAAGCGGAAAAGCGGAATTCTTAAAGGCGCTTGCCGGAGAAAAAGAAATTGTGCCGAACGGGCTTTCCGGCGAATCTGCCGCTGGCGGTGGACTTCCTGGTTCTGGCGGAAGCACTTGTTCAGGCGGGCAAGCAGCGACTCCCGCCGCGGCTTCTTGCGCATGTGAAGAAGCCGCTGGCTACCGGTCTGCTTTTGCTTGCAGCACGGAAATCGTGTCGCTGGAGCGCGCTGCCCGGCTTATCGAGGAAGAGCGCGAACTGGACGAGACTGACTACATGGACCGCGTTGATGAAGGCCGTACCGCCCGCCGCTTTATCTGCGAGGTGCTCGGCGGTCCTGATGCAAAACACAAGCATGACCCGCTCCCGCCTGTTGCCGCGCGGCTTGAAACGCTTCCGGAAGTAAAGCTCTGCGGTGTGGAGCGCATCCTTGACCGGGGGCTGCGCTATCTTTCAACAGGAGAGATTCGCCGCACGCTGCTTTGCCGGGCGCTGCTTTCCGGGAAAAAACTGCTGATTCTGAGTGACCCCTTTGCCGGCCTTGATGCGCAGAGCCGGACGATTCTGCTTGAATTTTTTCAGACTATTGCGGGTAAGCAAAGCGGCGCTCCGCGGATTTTGCTTTCGATGGAGCGCTGGCACGAAATCCCCGACACCATTACGCATGTGCTTGAGTTTGCAAGCCCCGATTCTGCCGCGGTTTCTGCCATAAGCTTCTGCGGCACGCGCGCTGACTACGAGGCGCGCCGGGCAAAGGCTTGCGCCGAGCGCGAAAGGACACGCGATGCAGACAAGGTCGCGCTTGTGTCTGCCTATGCGGCTGCAGCCGGCGAAAGCGCCGTGGTGACAGTTTCTGCGGCAAATGCTGATTCCGAAAGCTGCGAAGACGCAGGCGCAGAAACGCTTATCGACATGAGAAATGTAAACGTCGGCTGGGATGGCCGCCTTGTCTTAAAAGATTTTACCTGGAGCGTGCGCAAGGGCGAGCATACGCTTATCCGCGGGCCGAACGGCAGCGGCAAAACTACGCTTCTGGAGCTGATTACCGGCGACAACAAGCAGGTTTACTGCAACGACGTGCGCCTGTTCGGCATTAAGCGCGGTTCAGGCGAATCTATCTGGGACATAAAAGCGAAGCTTGGCATTGTAAGCTACCGCCTTCACGTTGAATACCGCATGGTCGGCAGCACCGATCTGGAAGCTGTCATCATCTCGGGCTTTAAGGATTCAATCGGCTTGTATGAGCAGAAAACTGATGTGCAGATTGCTGCCGCCCGTCGCTGGCTTACACTTGCAGGATTTGCCGGTCGTGAGCATGAATCGTTCAGCTCGCTGAGCTATGGTGAGCAGCGCGCTATTCTGATTATCCGTGCTGCGGTTAAGCAGCCGAAAGTGCTGATTCTGGATGAGCCGTGTCACGGTCTGGATGAAGTGCAGCGTGAGCGGGTGCTGGATTTGCTGGAAACTGTCGCTGAAACCGGAACCACCACGCTCCTGCACGTAACGCACGACCCTGCCGAGCAGCTTTCCTGCGAAAAGCATGTGCTGGAGCTGCATCCCGGCGAAAACCCGATGTACGAGTTGAAAACCGCCGTTCAGGCATAACAGGCATAAAAAAACGCCCGCTACGAAGCGGGCGTTTTGCGTCGGGAAGCACCCGGCTGTAAGTTAGAAAAGCAGTCCTAAGAGCTTTCCGATGGGGTCTAAATCAAGCAGTACACCGTCAATCAGGTACATAAAGCCAATGCCACCGAATGCGATAAGAACAAGGATTCCAATGCCTGCAAGCAGCTGAAGTGGCAGGGGGAGCTGTTCAAATTTTGCATGACGCGCCGCTGCTTTTTCATCCCGTTCTGCAGCTTTTGCCGTTGAAGAGCTTACGTTTGTATCAGCCATAATTTTCTCCTTACAAAAACGTATCTAAGGCAGCGCTAGAAATTTCGTTGCGGTTCGCCGTCGATTACAGATAAATAATACAAGCTGCAATTTTTGCCGTCAAGCGTAGAAGAGTGACTTCTGTTTGCACATAACCGCTCTTTACGCTATAGTAGCGGCAAGAGGTACCTATGCTTTTTTCCCCTGTTGAAATTGAAGAAACCGTAAACATGTTTATGCGCCACAAGCTTGATGTGCGCGCAATTACTATGGGCATTTCGCTTCGCGACTGTGCCTGTTCCAGCGGCAAAGAAAGCCGCCAGCGCATGTATGACAAGATTATGCGCTATGCAGGCAAGCTTGTCGAAACTGGTCGCAGTATTGAAAAAGAATTCGGTGTACCGATTATCAATAAGCGGGTTTCTGTCACCCCGATAAGCATGGTTGCAGAGCCGAGCGGCGAAAAAGATTATACTGAATGGGCCGTTACGCTCGATAAGATAGCAAAAGAATTGAATATTGACTTTGTTGGCGGTTTTTCAGCGCTGGTGCAGAAAGGCATGACGCCCGGCGACCGCACGCTGATTGACTCCATTCCACACGCGCTGGCAGTAACCGAGCGTGTCTGCTCGTCAATCAACGTGGGTACAACAAAAAATGGCATCAACATGGATGCCGTTAAGCGCATGGGCGAAGTGATTAAAGAGACTGCCGAGGCGACTAAGGACAAGGACGGCTTAGGCTGTGCAAAGCTCGTTGTGTTCTGCAACGCGCCGGAAGATAATCCGTTCATGGCGGGGGCATTCCACGGTCCGGGCGAAGGCGACGCAGTATTGAGCGTTGGCGTAAGCGGCCCTGGCGTTATCCTTGCCGCTGCACGCGAATACAAAGGCCAGCCGATTGACGTACTTGCAGACGGCATTAAAAAAATGGCATTCAAAATCACGCGCATGGGTCAGCTGGTCGGCACCGAGGCGGCAAAGCGCCTGGGCGTAAACTTCGGCATTCTTGACCTGTCGCTGGCTCCGACCCCGGCAGTTGGCGACAGCGTTGCCCGCATCATCGAAGAAATTGGCATTGCCGGCTGCGGCGGCCCGGGAACGACGGCGGCGCTCGCCATGCTGACTGACATGGTCAAAAAAGGCGGCGTTATGGCTTCTACTCACGTCGGCGGACTTTCCGGCGCATTCATTCCGGTCAGTGAGGACGAGGGCATGATTAACGCCGTCAAGCAGCATTCAATCACGCTCGAAAAACTTGAAGCGATGACCTGTGTCTGCTCTGTCGGCCTCGACATGATTGCAATTCCCGGCGATACAAGCGCAACGACCATCAGCGGAATTATAGCAGACGAAATGGCAATCGGTATGGTCAACAACAAGACGACCGCCGTTCGCTTGATTCCGGCACCGGGCAAAAAAGCCGGCGACCGCGTTGTATTCGGCGGCCTTTTGGGAGAAGCGCCGATTATCGAAGTAAATCCGTTCAGCTGTGCAGACTTTATCAATCGCGGCGGTCGAATCCCCGCTCCAATCCACAGCTTTAGAAATTAAAGCTGTGGATTGGAGCAAACAGAAAGCGCATTTGCGCTTTCTGTCACGCACCGATTCACAGCTTCAGGAATTAAAGCCACGAATCGGCAGTAACGAGACAGGGAATTCTGCTGGCTCTCGGCGCCGATTCGTCGTTTTCGTAACAGAGACAATGATTTCAATACAGGCACTGACAGACACCGAACGCGCCCGGGCGATTGCTTTTTTGCAGCCGTTTGAGCGCTTTTGCGTCCCGTTGTCAGCAAAACTGCAGGCGGGGACTGTGCCTGCCTTTGCTGCGGTTGATGATTCCGGGCAGTGGCATGGTGTCTGTACGTTTTCTGCCGCCGGGCAGCTTTTTCACTGCCTGCCGGTGCGAAAAGACAATCCGCGGGAAGCATTGTATGACGCACTTCGGAGATGGTTTTCAGAGCAGCGTACTCATGCATTTTTCAGCATAAACGGCGAAAGTCACGGAACTGCCATGCTCGTAAAAGCTGCTGCAGAAGCGTGTGGCGTTACGCCCGTGCGCCGTCAGCGGTATGATTTTTTGCGTTCGCCGGCTTCTGGGGCGTATGCCGTGGCAAATGCGGTCGAAAAGCCGCTGTCGGTAATGGCGCACCCGGTAATAGAGCTTCCAGTCCTTCCTGACGGCGGCAAAATCGTGCGGTGTACGCCGTCGATGGCAGAGACGCTTTTCCCTCTGCAGAGCGCATACGAAAAAGAAGAAGTGCTATTCAATCTTGCCACCTACAGCGAAGAAGTAAGCCTGCTGTCATTCAAAAAAAATCTGCGCGAACAGGTCGTGTACTGCTTTTTGCTCGACGGAAAACCAGTCGCCAAGGCCGGCACCAATGCGCAGGGGTTGTATTTTGTGCAGCTGGGTGGCGTGTATACGGTGCCCGCGGCCAGGGGACACGGGTATGCGGCGGCTCTGGTACAGCGGATTGTGGCGGATTTTGCTGCCAGAAAAAAACAGAGTGTGCTGTTTGTAAAACCGGAAAACAGTTCTGCCCAGCGCCTCTATGCGCGCTGCGGCTTTACAAGGTTCGGCTCGTACGAGACGGTGTATTATTAGGACAAATGTCAAGTTTTACATACCGCATGTATGCGGAAACTTCGGGTTCTGCTGGTAGTCTGCGAGCTTCCGATACTGACAAAACTCGAAAGTGGACCTATCAGTCTAAAGGAGCGCCCATATGCTTTTATTTGCAAGCGGTCGTACAGATATACCGGCATTCTACGCAGAGTGGTTTATGAACCGGCTGCGAGCCGGCTTTGTTGATGTGCGGAATCCCTACAGCCGCGGACAGGTTACTCGTTACAGGCTGTCGCCGGACGTTGTTGACTGCCTTGTGTTCTGTACCAAAAATCCCGCTCCGATTCTGCCGTATCTGGATGAACTTTGTGCATTTGGCGTGTACTTTTTCGTGACGATTACGCCGTATGGAACAGATATTGAGCCGAATGTGCCGGAAAAAAATCAGGTGATGGATGCATTTACCGAATTGAGCGCAAAGCTTGGCCCGCACCGCGTCTCGTGGCGCTACGATCCGGTTTTTGTTGACAGCACCTACACGGTTTCGAGCCATATTCGTTCGTTCAGGATGATGGCCGAACGGCTTTCTTCGGCTACAGACCGCTGCATCATCAGTTTTATTGATTTGTATGAAAAAACAAAGCGAAATTTTCCCGGAGTGACGGAGGTAAACGAGGCTGACCAGCGCTTTCTTGCCCAGGCGTTTGCTGCTATCGGCCGGGAAACCGGCATTCACATTGAGTCCTGTGCAGAAAAGCTTGATTTGAGCGACTGCGGCATTGAGCACGGGGCGTGTGTTTCTGCCTCTGTCGTCGAAACTGCTGCCGGAATCAGGCTTCGTGCGGATTATGCAAACCGCCGCCAGCATTTGCGCAGCCACTGTGGCTGCCTCCCGACAAACGACATAGGCGCCTACAACAGCTGCCCGCATCTTTGCCGGTACTGCTATGCAAATTACGACCCGGCGCTCGTCATTAAAAATCATGCGCGGCACAATCCCGGCTCGTCGTTCCTGATAGGCGGCGCTCAGCCTGACGATGTGCTGCACGAGGCAAAACAGGTTACCTTCCGCGACAGCCAGCTGCTCCTGCTGTAGCTGGACGGGGCCCCGTGCGGACATTTTCTGTCACCGCGTTCCGTGAAAGGCCCGCTCCCAGTGCGCCGCCTTGCGGCACTTCGGCACCAATTAGCGGCGGCTCATGCAAGCTGTAGCGGAGCTGTGGCTCATTTGGTATACTTTCGGAACAACGTAAGGGGGGGGGTCATGGCAAAGAAAATTGCACACATTCTGCTTGAAGGCGTCATTCAGAAAGAAAATGAAAAATATAATCAGAAATGGCTGCTGGAGACTATTTCGGAACTAAAGAAAGACAAGCATACGGCAGGAATCCTGCTGTACATTAATTCACCTGGCGGCAGTGTTTTTGAATCTGACGAAGTGTATGTCGCCCTTAAAAAATACAAGGAAGAGACAAAAAAGCCGGTCTGGGCTTATTTTGGCGCGCTGGCAGCAAGCGGCGGCTACTACATCGGCTGTGCTGCAGACAAAATCATTGCAAACCGCAATACGCTCACCGGTTCAATCGGCGTGATTGCCGGCCGCTTTGTTGATTTGACGGAACTTATGGCAAAGCACGGCATAAAAAGCGAGACGATTCATGCCGGGCGTAACAAGACGATGGGAAGCTTTGACCAGCCGGTTACAGAGGAGCAGCGCGCAATCATGCAGTCTGTCGCCGATGAATGCTACGGACAATTTACGGCGCTGGTGGCAGAAAATCGCAGGCTGGAGCTGGAAGCGGTCACGTCGCTGGCTGACGGCAGAATCTACACCGCGCAGCAGGCAAAGGCGCTGGGGCTGGTAGACGAGATTGCTACATTTGACGAAGCGGTGGATATGCTGAAGACAGAGCTTTTCGGCAGCAAGGACGCAAAAGTCGAAGTAAAAAAATACGAGCTTAAGAAGAAACGCAGCCTGATAAAAGTGCTGAAAGGCGCTGCAGCTGGCGTTGGCGGCACAGAAGCGCTGGCGCTGGCACGCTTGATTCAGAAAAAGCAGCTGCCGTTTCCCGCGTATTATTACGATCAGGGGTTAACAGATGAATGATTTTTCGTGCTGTCCGGCATGTGGAAGCGCCGCCATTCAGAATGTGAATATGCGCAAATGGCTGTGTCCGGACTGTGGCTTTGATTTATACAATAACGTAGCGGCGGCAGTCGGGCTTGTCATCGCTGACGAGAGCGGGGAAGTGCTGTTTGAGCGCCGCGCAAAAGAGCCGCGTAAAGGCTTTCTTGCGCTTCCCGGCGGCTTTGTCGACCCGGATGAAACGGCAGAACAGGCCTGCGTGCGTGAATGCCGGGAAGAAATCGGCGTGGAGCCGGCGTATGTCCGCTATCTGTGCAGCTTTCCGAATACGTATGATTACAAAAACATCCGCTACAAAACCTGCGACCTTTTTTTCGAGGCTGCGCTGCCGCCGAATGCGGAATTGCATGCACAGCCGGGCGAGGTAACCGGTTTTGAGAGGCTTTCTGTGTGCAGCGAAGCGGATATAGACGCGCTGCCCCTGGCTTTTGAAAGCGCCCGTAAAACGCTTCGGCTCTGGTTACAGCGCCGGCAGGTTCATGTCCCGGAGGTTGAATAATGAGGTTATTGACGACAGAAGCGATTATCTATTTTTCTCTGCTGGTAGTGGCATTGCTTTTGTACATTGCTGTTCTGGTGTCCATACCGGTGCGGCGTCGGCGGACTCTGGCAGCGGCAGGAGCCTGCCTTATGCCGCTTTCAGCTCCTTCTTCAAAAAAATGGGTGGCCATCGCAGTGGTTGCAGGTCTTGTGCTGCTTGCGGTGCCGCTCCGGAATTACGGGCTTGTGGTAAGCGCAGTTTTGCTGGCAGCGGCGGTGCTTGGCGCGGAGATAGCCGCTCGCGAGGCTGCTGGCAGTGGCCGTGCGGGCATTTACGAGAATATGCTTATTTTGGGAACGAGTGCGATTCGCTGGAGCGACATAGCCTCGCTGCCAACGCTTTCGTACGAAGATGATCCTGATACAACGCAGGTTGATAAAACGACGCTTCGGGTGCTCTTAGAGGACGGTTCTGAACAGCTGGTGCTGTTTTCTGATGAAGAAGAGCGGCGGCGTGCAGTAGAAAAGATTTTGGAACGGGCGCCTGAGCTGCGTCCATAAAAAAAAGAGGGGCGAAAGCCCCTCTCGCTATATGTGAACAGACCCCGGCTTTGCCATGACGGGCCTGGAAAAGAAAAAAGCTACCAGAAGGCAGCTTTTTTCAGAAGGCGTCTAGCAGAATCGAACTGCTGCATAACGGTTTTGCAGACCGCTTCCTTACCGCTTGGATAAGACGCCGTATGTGCAGAAATATACAATAATGCGTAGCCTTTGTCTAGACTTGCGCTTGTATTTTCAGACCTATTTGTCTATAATTTCGCCCATGGACGAATTAAAACAGCAAATCAAGGAAGTCATCATCGCTTCACTTGAACTTGAAGACATCACTCCGGAAAACATTGTTGATTCAGACCCGCTTTTTGGTGAAGGCTTGGGCTTAGATTCCATTGACGCACTGGAACTGGGCGTAGCGTTAAAGAAAAAGTTTGGCGTGGGGTTCAGCCAGGAATCAGCGGATACTCGTGACCACTTTGCGTCTGTAAATGCACTTGCTGAGTACATTGCATCTGAGCAGGAAAAAGCAAAATGACAAACGAAGAACTTTTCAGCAAGCTGCAGGACATTCTTGTAAACGAATTTGACCTGGAGAAAGAACAGGTAACGCTTGAAGCGAATATCGTGGATGATCTTGATTTGGATTCCATTGACGCCGTAGAGCTTATTGTGAAGATGAAGCCCTATCTAAACAGCAAAATCGAGCCGGATGCGTTCAAGTCAGTACGTACTCTTCAGGACGTCGTTCAGATTCTCGCACCGCTGGCAAAATAATACCTGTCTGCATATTCATGGGAAGACTAATCGAAACAGACGAGCTTCTTACGCTTATTCCTCACAGGGACAAAATGGTCCTTATTGAGCGGATTCTTGATTATGATACGGCTGCGTGGACAATTTCTTCCGAAACGCTACTTTCAGAATCAAATCTTTTTTATGATAAAACGCTGGGGGGTATGCCGAACTATGTGTTGTTCGAGTTTATTGCCCAGACTATTTCTGCTCTGACCGGAATAATTGTCCGTGAGCGCAATCTGCCGGTAAACATGGGGTTTATTCTGAGTGTTTCTTCACTGGAGTTTACTCAGCCGCTGGTTCGCGTCGGGCAAAAAGTCGTGGTTCACGCGCGCCGTTCTGGAGAAGCTGGCAGCGTGTACTCTTTTGAGGCAGACGTTCTGGTTGATGGCGTTCAGATTGGCTCTGGTAACCTTACGGTTATGGAATACAAAGTATGAGTAAGACAATCTATCTTTCAAAACCTGGCATTATCTGCAGTGCAGGTACGGGCATCGATGCGGTGTGGGCAAAAAGCGTTTCTGGCGAGCGTGCAATAACGCGCATAACCACAGCACCCGGCCAGCAGTTTTATGCGGCCATGATACCCGAAAGCGAGCTGCATGCTACCGGCGACCGCTTTGACATGCGGAGCCTTCAGATTGAGCAGGCGGCTTTAGAGCAGATTCAGGATGAAGTGCGCATGGTCATCGACCGCTATGGAAAAGACCAGATTGCCGTGTGCGTCGGTTCCTGCGATAACGGCAGCCAGCTTTCTACGCCTGCCCACCGCGCCAATATCGAAAATGGCGCTTTCCCTCCAGACTACGACCTTTTAGTGCAGACGGCAGGTTATCCGGCCGCTTTTGCCGCCCGTTTTTTTGGCCTGGACAGCCAGCCGCAGTCCGCTCGCGCACCGGTCTTAGGCTTTGCGACGGCCTGCGCTTCCAGTGCAAGCGCCATCATAAAGGCTGCCCAGCTGATTAAAAGCGGTATCTGCAAAGCCGCTATTGCCGGCGGCATGGATATGGTGAGCGACACGGTTGTGCTGGGCTTTCATTCACTTGAGGCTGTTTCTCCCGAAAAGACAAATCCGTTCAGCAAAAACCGCTCGGGTATTACCCTTGGCGATGGAGCAGCGTTTTTCGTGCTTTCTGCGGAACCGCTTTTTGCGCCTTCCGAAGCCGAAAGCGTAGTGCTTTTAGGCTATGGGGAATCCAGCGATGCCGAACACATGACGGCTCCAAAGGCAGACGGTTCGGGCGCTTTTCAGGCCATGACCGAAGCGCTTGCCCGCGCAAATCTTACTCCTTCCGACATTGATTATGTTAATGCCCACGGAACGGGAACGCATTTAAACGACAGCATGGAAAGCCGTGGCATTGCCGCTGTGTTTGGCGAGCGCGCCTCGACTGTTCCGGTAAGCTCGACAAAAGCGATAATGGGACATACGCTGGGCGCCGCCGGTGCGGTAGAAGCTGCGCTCTGTTACAAGGCGGTAAAAGACGGCGTGCGCTCCCTGCCGGTACATGTGTGGGATGGCGAGCGCGATGATGAGCTTCCGGCGCTGCACTTTGTAAAAAAAGGCGAACAGACTGAAAAGCCTGTCCGCATCTGCATGAGTAACAGTTTTGCCTTTGGTGGCTGCAATGCCTGCCTGATTATCGGTAAGCGGCCATAAAGTCGCGGCTGCTTTTTTGTGTAAAGTCGGAAATCGAAAGCGCTTTTCCGGTTGTGGCGGAAAGTACGGCGGCGAAGGCGAACGGTGCTTTTCCTTCGCTTGTCGCGCCCGAAATAGCAACGTTTTTGTACGGCTCCGGGATGTGCTCGTCTGCATAGACGAATAAAACCTGTTTTTCATCTCCGCTCAGCACGGGCGCGGCCGCTGCCTGTAATGCGGCGTAAAAATCTTCCTGTTCTGGATATACTGTTGTATAGCCGCCGGTAAGCCCGAAAGCGATGGTTGCTTCTGCGATAGCAGCGTTGTGTACGCTCAGGCTGAATGTTGCCGGCATGATTGTGTAGTCTTCCGCGTACTGATTATTCACTTTAAATGCATACGAAAGCTCTCCGCGGTACGAGGCGAACACCATTTTTGTGTGTGCTTTATCCAGGCCGGGCGTGGCATCGAGTACATCGTGTACGGCCTGAATCGTCATCTTCGTTATCTGACTGAGTCTGCGCTTAAAAAGTGACGGGAGGTAGGAAAGCGGCGGTACGTCAGTTTCGTTTTCCGGGATGAATGCTGCAAAAGATTGCACGAAAAGTTCAGAAGTCATAATGTACAATACCCAATTATTCAGCTATAGTAAAGCGATTTTTCAAACAGACAAAAAGTTCCGGGGGATGAAAAAATGGCTGAATTGTATCCTTTTTCTGAGTTTACGGCCGATTGCCGTTCTGATGACCACATCGTCTGCTATGACGGCAAATGGACTGACGGCAAATACAAAACATGGCTTGATTTTCTTCGTGACACAGCGCGGATGCGACGCTATATAAAGACAAAGCGTGCAAAAGACTGGCTTCTGCACTGCGATGATTCCTGGTATTTCCTGATTGCCTACTCGGCGCTCATGCAGTGCGAAAAAGACACCTATCTGGTCGCGAATACGACGCCGGGCTTCCTTTCAGAAATCCGCAACGATACGAACGAGTTTTTAACTGACAACGGCGTGCCTGGCAGCGTGGATATTGCTGCCGTGCTTTCTGAGTATGCGGATGTGAGCGAAGACGAAGTGCGCACCTGTCCTAAAATCGATGCTGAAAAAACCGTTTTTTACATTTTTACGAGCGGATCCACCGGAAAACCAAAGCCCATCTATTCACGCTTAAAGGAATACGAAGAAAACAACGCCTTTAATCTGAATCAGTGGGCAGACATATACGGCTCGTACAAGCTGATTGATACGGTAAGCCAGTGCCACAGCTACGGAGTAGCCTACACGGTGCAGATTCCGTTTACCGCCGGCATTCCGTTCCGGCGTAAGCGCGTAATGACGCCCAGTGAATTCGAAGCCTTTACTGACACTACCTACATGATTGTAACGGTGCCTGCGTTCTTAAAGCGCACGATTGATAGCGGCATTCACCCAAAGATGAAGGTGGGCTGGATTTATACAAGCGGCGGCGTGCTTACGCCTGATGTAGCCCGCGGCACCGATGAACTGTTCGGCTTCTGGCCGGTGGAAATGTACGGCTCTACCGAAACCTGCGGCGTGGGCTGGCGGCAGAGCAAAAACGGACTTGCCTGGACGCCGTTTACCGGAGCACATATCTGGAAAACCGAAGACGGCTGCCTTGGCGTAAAATCGCCGTGCGTGCGCGAACCCGACGGTTTTGTCATAAAGGATCTGGTAGAACTGCTTCCTGACGGGCGCTTTTTAATGAACGGCAGGGCTGACAGCATCGTAAAAATTGAGGAAAAGCGCATTTCGCTGGTGGAAGTAGAAAACCGGTTGCTTCAAAGCGGCATGGTGAACGATGTCAGCGTTGTGGCGCTTGCAAGTGAGCGCCGGCAGTATCTTGCGGCAGCAATCGTCTTTACGAAAGCAGGGCGCGAGGCCTTTGCCGGTAAGCAGAAATTTGAGATTAACCGCTGGTTCCAGCGCTACCTGCAGCAGTTCTTTGAGAACGTCGTGGTGCCAAAAAAATGGCGGTATCTGGATGAAATCCCGATGGACATGCAGGGTAAGAAAAAGAAGCTTGAGATTCAGGCGCTGTTTACGACTGCTGACTAGCGCCGGTCCAGAAATCAAAGAAATTGTACCACTGATACGGGTGTTCCAGCGCACGGGTTTCAAGTTCGTGCGCAAACGCCTGTGCTGTCAGCAGCATACGCTCTTCGCGCTCTTTTCGGCTGCAGTCAAACGAAACCTGATTTTTGTAGGCGCTCATCGTGTATGCGCTTTGTAAAGATGTGTCTTTTCGGCGCATGCCAAAGATGAACCAGGTGGGTACGTCCAGCAGGGCTGCCAGCAGGAATGTGCCGTAGGAAAAATGCGCGTTTTTCCCCAAAAACGGCACGGTAAGAAAGCGGTTTGTGTGTGCGCTGGTGCGGTCGCCGGCAATCGCGATGCATTCTCCGGCGGCGAGGCGCTCCTGCATAAATGTTATGGTCTGCGGCGTAATATTGTTTGCGTCTATCAGATTGAAGGTCGCGTGCGCATCAATTTTGTTCAGTAAAGCAACAAAGCCGCCGCTTATCTCCTTGTCATATACAACGTGCACGGTAACCTGCTCGGAAAGGCCTGTTTTTTGATGGTCAACGAGTGCGCGCAAAAGTTCGCTGTTCCCCAGGTGAGAAATAATCAGCAGGCAGCCTTTTTTTTGTGAAAGGTGTTCCTGCAGTTCCAGTGCGTCATTTCCTTCAAAGCTGATGTTTTTCAGCGCAAATTTGCCAGCCCAGACGCTTACTTTTTCGGTAAGTACCAGCGCAAAAGAGACAATGTGCTTTAACGTGCTTATGCGGAATTTTTCCCCCTCGGCAGCTTTTACCGCTTGAATGCGCTCCTGGTATTGTTTGGAAACGGCGCGCGCTTTTTTTGCAAACAGAAAATAGCAGAAGCCTACCGGAAACGCGAGCAGGCGCAAAAAAACGGCCGGAAGAAAACGAATGAGCAGGAACATAATCTGCAGGCCGAAAGAATTGTGTGTTTCTTTTATTTCGTACCAGTTTGAGCCGGCTGGCTGTCCGGAAGTAGCGGGCTGTGCGTTTGTTTTCATCGTAAGGCGATTATAGTACAAGCGGACTGTTCCCGCTATAATGGCGTCATGTTTTCCGTTAAGAAACCGCTTAAAATCCTCTCGTATGTGTTTTCGGCGCTGTATCCTGTTGTTGTCTTTACCTGCCTGGTGCTTTTTAAGGTGCCGGTGCGGATTTTCTCGCTTTTTGTGATTGGCTTTGCATTTGTATTTTTTCTGGCAGCGACAGGCGGTAAGGACAGACGGCAGACGGCGCGTCTGTTTGCTTCGGCGGCGCTGTTTTTTGCGGCGGGAACGGTGTGCTTTATAACGGGAAGCAGCCTGTTTTTAAAGCTGTATCCTGTCTGCGTCAGTGGTATCTTCCTTCTGGTGTTTGCCTATACGCTGTTTTCGCCGCCGTCAATGGTTTTCCGCTTTGCCACGCTCATGGACAAAAGCATCGTCGGCTCTCCTTCAGAAAAGCAGGTGCGTGCCTACTGCAGGAACGTTACGATTGTCTGGTGCGTTTTTTTTATTCTGAACGGTGCAGCCGCCCTGACTACCGTGCTAATCGGAAACGACTTTTTGTGGTCGGTTTACAACGGCGGTATATCCTATGTTCTGATGGGACTGCTTTTTGCCGGCGAGTTTGTGGTGCGCAAAATCGTCCAGAAAAAACAATCAGAGTCTACATCGTAAAGTACGTTCCGCTTGAGTACGCCACTCCGGTTTTAGCATCGGAAATTTTAAACGTCACGGATTTTTTTTCGCTGTTGTAGGAGATGGAAACAAGTATTTCTGTTTCTGGAAAGATTTTATCGGAGAACTTAAAGCGTTTTACGCTGCCAATCGGCCGCGGAATGCCAAAATATTCTGCTGCATACAGGGTGATGATGTCTATCTGAGCGACAGCCGGCAGCAGCTTCATTGCAGGAAAATGCCCGTCAAAGTAGTCGCAGGAAGTCGGAATTTTCACCTGAAGGACAACCGAATCCGCGGACTGAGAAATAATCGTTTCTGTAAGCAGGCCATGGGCCAAAGCGCCTTGTGTCATAGCGGGATTATAGTGACAATCGGCGAAAAAGGCAAACTCCGGCCGGTG
>JAILRG010000024.1 GCA_024698325.1 Treponema sp. | reverse complement strand
TCATGCGCGGATTAAGGGATGAAGCGCCGGAAGCATCTTCCATGCTGAAGCTGTACAATTCCGCAGTCGGGCCGGTTTCCTCAGACCAGGAAAAGCTTGATTCCGTGGAAAAGGCAAACACGTTCTTACCTGCAGCAACCGGCAGCTGGGAAAAACGGATGGAACCGGTCACTTCATCAGCAAGCGACAGCACGGCTTCAAAGCCGTAATCTCCGGAAACCGACAGCCAGCGGCGGGCATAATTTCCGTTAAATGAATACGGAAGCGCATTCACGGTGGCAGAACCGAAGAACGTAAAATCATCAAAACCGCGGTCAAAATCCGCCTGAATGTTTGCTGACGCCGACATGGAGCCGAACTGCAGCTCAAAATTACTCAGCTGGACAGTCTGATTAGAGCCGTCGGCAGCAAACATAAGCAATTCGTGGTCATTCTGCGTATTTGCGAGAATGAAAAACGGTGCGTTAAACGAAAAACTGTGAAAATCACTGGAAAGATACAGGTCGCTGCTCATAATGTACGGCGAGAGATTTTTGGCGGCAGCGGAAAGGCTTTTTCCGGAAGATGCGCTCAGGAAAAACGCCGCATCATACAGCATGCTGTCAACAAAAAGGTTATTCACCGATACCTGTGACTGCACATACGCACCACCGGCGCCCGTTCCCTTAAGCCAGCTCCCCTCCATCCGGACATGGCCGCTCTGCTCAAAGTCAGCATGCGAGTAATCGTCGCACTCAAAGACAAAGTCCCAGGAGTCAACGGCAGGAATCGCCGTAAGCTGAAGCGCCGTAAGGCTCCTGTCGCCCAGAAACAGCTGCGGAGAAAAGCACATGAATCCGGCGGAAAGCGGCTCCAGATACACTTCCGTCGAGATTACGTTTCCGTTTCCGAGCACAAAGTATTCAAGCGAAAAAACACCCGAAGGCTGTTTCTGCCGGACATCGTAGGAGCCGGTAAAATCAGCCTGTACTGTCTTTCCGCTTGCAGAGAGTTTTTCAATCTGTATTGAGTCAGAATCCCCATGGATTTTCGTGCTGACAGTAACCGCAGCACCGGAAACGGCGCTGGAAGCCGAGGCGGAACGGGCAGTACCGGAAACAGCGCCGGAAGCGTTCGCGACAGAGGAGCCGGCGCCATTGCCAGTGCCGGGAGAGTTAGTGCCAGCACCGGAAACGCCAGTGCCAGCACCTCCGGCAGCGGCCATCACCGCGGCTGGGAGGGTTACGCTTCCGTCTACAGAAAAAGACACGCCGGTCTTTTTAGAAAATGAAGCCTGTGCAGAGCCGTTAACCGTCGTTCCCGAGAATTTCCGGAGCCTTTGGGGCATCCGCTTTATGCGCACAAGCGAAAGCGGCTCGAAGTTTTCAAAGCTCAGCGAGGTAAACACCGTCCCCGTCTGCGAATCCGCCTCCAGGTACAATGAATACGGCAGCACCGACCGCATGGAACGGACCTGCAGCTTAGAGTCAGCGTAGTTTACCAGCAGGTCGGCATTCGTGACCGTATAGTCAGCCGTGTTTTCTGCCACAAGGCGCAGGTTTGCCGCGCTGCCGTTCAAATCAGGATAAAACACGCCATCGACAGAAAAGCTGGAAGCCAGCACGGCGCGGCGCTTTCCTTCCATCAGGGCATCGCTTCTGCAGGTAAAGCGGCCTTCGGTTTTCACTTCCACGCCGTTACCGTCAAACTGGGAGGTAAGCGCGATTCGCTTGACGGTCAGCAGGGCATCATTTTTTGCATCCGAATAATGGAGCGAAATGTTTTTCAGCTGTACAAGAAAAGGCAGATTCAGCGACAGGTTTGCAAAATCAATGGTCCGCTTTTCCGGCCGGACCTCTTTTTTTTCTTCCGGCATTAAAAGGCGCCATTTTTCCAGCAGCGCACCGTCTTTGACAGCGTCATACTCAAGCGTTACGCCCGTAACAGAGACTGATTTTATTGCATACAGCGGCTTTTTTGAAAAAAAATCCGGGAACCGGTAGGAAACGGTAATGCGGCGGATGTCGGCAATTTTTTTTCCGGTGACGGCGTCAGAAAGGGAAACTCCTTTCAGGTTCAGGGCTGACAGCACGGAAGGGGCAAGTTTTTCATAGGAAACGACAAGGCCTGTCCGCTGTTCTACGACAGACAGCACCTGCTGTTCCAAAACAGTCAGGGCAGCACTCAGTCGCAGATACACAGGCCGGACACACGCCAGTGCAGTAACAATCATGAGGATAAAAAGCGTACTTCCGACACCAGTGCTTACGGTGCGATGTTTCATTGTTTTACTTGCCACCCAAGAAGAGTTTTACTATACTTTAGTTTCTTGCAAAAGTATAGATGATTTCAGAAGGTCCACAAATGGTTCTCCATAATTTTATTGTATTCGAAGGCATCGATGGTGCAGGCACCTCAACACAGCTGAAGCGACTGTCAGAGCGAGCTGACAGCGACCGTTTTTTCTTTACCGCTGAGCCGACAGATTTACCCACAGGGCGTTTTTTGCGAAGCATGCTCAAGGGAGAAGTCGTCCTTGACCCGCGCACAGCTTCATATCTTTTTGCTGCTGACAGAATTGAACACCTCTGGGGAAAGGATGCAGGCGGAAACGCCACCGGCATTGAGCCGATTGCACAGAGCGGAAAAATTGTCGTAAGCGACAGGTATCTTTTTTCAAGCCTTGCCTACCAGTCGATTGACTGCGGCATGGAGCTTCCTCTGTCACTGAACAAACCGTTTCCGCTTCCCGAGCTGCTTTTCTTCTTCGATCTTGATCCCAAAACAGCGCTCAGCCGCGTCGACAGCCGTGGGAGCCGGGAGATTTATGAAAAAGAGGATTTTCTGTGCCGGGTGCGCGACGCATACCACAAAGTATTCAACCTGTACAAAGATTCCGGCATGAAAATCATAACGCTGGACGCAACACAGACGGCGGATGAGGTTGAAACGCTTATCGCAGCTGAAATAAACGCCCTGTACACTGCATAATGAGCGCCCGGTGCTTAGGCAGCACTAAGTGCTAATTACGCACAGGACTTTTTCCGATAATCAAAGCGTGAAAAAGGCTGTTTTTTTCCTGACTCTGGCATTTCTCTTCTTAAACCTCTCGCCGCTTTCGGCGTACATGGTCAAGTACAAGGAAGACTACTACAAGCTCTTCCATGTGCACTACCAGCAGCTGCCCGATGACTGCATCGAAAACATCTACTGGCTCGAAAAGGCCGTCCAGGCAGACTTTGCAAACCCGATGTACGCGCGCGCAAAGATACGAGACGAGCGCGACTGGGAAAAATACCGCTACATGTTCATGATGCACGTAAACTTAAAGCTTATTGAGCAGCATATGCGCCTCGGCCGCGTCTACGACCACCAGGTCGCGCGCTTTTACGACGCACCGTGGAAAGACGTATACACAGAAGATCTGAAAAAAGCAAAATCCTGCTACGAGGCCGGCCTTGTCTACTGGAAGGAAGCTAAGGTCTGGGCGGAAAAAGCAAATGCCGCGCGCTTCAACTTCCTGTATCTGACTGACATACAAGGCTGGGAAGACGAGCGCGACCGCATCGGAAACGGGACGCTTGACTACGAAAAAATCCTGAACCGCGAAATCAACCGCGTACAAAGCGTCATTGATGCCTTTACCGCGATGGAAACGAAAAGCTACTAAGGGATGATCTCATAAAGCAGATTCTCCCGTTGCCCGCTCCACCCAAAATCGCTATACTTTGCACCATGCAGTATGAAGAAAAAATAATCCAGTATCCGCCGGTGCATCCTGGCACCGACCGCACGTTTATCCGCTTTTACTCCGGCGCAATCGACCTGAATGCGCTTTTTTATGCAGCAGGCACGACCGGCGAGGACGCAAAAACCCGCCCGATGCGTATTTTCGTGACTGACGACACGGTCGCTTCACTCCCCGCCCTGCACCCATTTGTGACACTGTTCCACGACAGGGACGGCGGCAAGAACTTAAAGCCGGGCTTTGTAGGCGAACGCGGCAAGGACATTCTAATCATACTGGCATCCGGCGAAAGTGCAAAGACGATAGAAAGCGTACTTTCCATCATTGCAGCCGCCCTCGACTACAACGCACAGCGGAGCGCCGTCTTTGTAGGCATCGGAGGCGGCGTCATCACCGACATGACCGCATTTGCAGCCTCAATTTTTAAGCGCGGCGCCCACTGCGAGCTTATTCCGACCACACTGCTTTCGATGGTGGACGCGGCAATCGGCGGAAAAACCGGCTGCGATTTCAAGAGCTACAAGAACATGATTGGCTCTTTCTTTCCCGCGCAGAAAATCCACATTTGCCCGGCCTTCGTGCAGAGTCTCCCGCAGGATCAGTACCGGAGCGGATTGGCCGAGGCTGTAAAAACCGCGCTTTTATATGACGAAAAGCTGATAGAAAAACTTGAAGCAACGCCAGAAGTACTGACAGACCGCACGCTGCCGCTTGTCGAGGAGATGATTCAAATCTGCGTGAGCGCAAAGGCTGCTGTCGTCGAGCAGGACTTAACCGAAAAGAACATCCGCATGCAGCTCAACCTCGGCCACACTTTCGGCCACGCGCTTGAAACCATCGCTGGCTTAGGCACCGTAAGCCACGGGGACGCTGTCGCCTGGGGCATAAGCCGCGCCGCAACACTTGCCGAGCAGTTAGGCCTCTGCCACTCAGACTTCGAAGACCGCGTAAAGCGCCTTTTAAAAAGCTTCGGCTGGGAGACCGGTCCGCTCCACAGCGCCATAGCAGGCCGCTTTACCGACGAGGCAGAAGCTGCTAGGGCGCTCTATGCGGCAATGAAAAAAGACAAGAAAAATGCAGGCTCCGAGGTGCGCTTTGTTCTGCAGCGCGGCCCCTGCGACACGGTGATAACCGAGGTATCAGAGCGAGACGTGCTGAGTGCGCTCACACACGAGTAAGGTCATACCCAATTAAAACGGAGTACAAAATGAAGGACGAAGGATACGAATCTAAGCCTGCAGTTAAAACGTCTAGACAGCACAGGCCGTGTGCACCGGGGTTATTCTTTGCCTCGGCCGCCTGCAGCATAGCTATTGAATTCTGCTTGTTGAAATATGGGAATGTAGCCCGACTGGCAGTATATGCACTTTTGTTTGCCGCAATCAGATCTGCGTTCGGCGCACTCTCCCTTCTTCTGATACGCAAAAGCCGTGTGCAGCCGTTTGCAGACCGCACCGCAAAACGGGTTACGCTCGCACTGACAGCGGTTGCAGCAGTCTGCCTGTATGTGGCCATTGCTAACCTTGCAATCACGATACTCCGCTTTTTCGGTCCACAGATTGGAGGCATTCCAATCAGCTACACGCTTTTTCTTAACTATTTTCCCGCAAACGATATCTTTTCCGCGCTTTTTATCTCGATAAAAAGCTTCTCGCCAACATATTTTACCCAAGACTTTCTTATATTCATCTCTAATGTGCTTTCCATTGCAGACGGCATATGTTTTATCGCAGGCCTTTTGCTTACGCCCGCCGCGATCACCAGAATCAAGTCAGAAAAAAGCGCGCTGGAAGGCTCGCAAGCAGACGCATCAGATGGCGAAAGCAACGCCGGATCCTTACCCGCCATTCCGAAAACACCCCTTTATGCACTTAAGAGGGCCTTTTCGCAGTACTTCAGCTTTAAGGGAGCTGCAAGCCGCGCAGAATACTGGTGGTTCTACCTGTTCCAGACAGCTGTTCTTGTGATTTTAACCGCCTTACTGCGCAAAGCGCAGGATGCATTGATGTACGAGTTAAGCGCAATCCTTTTTACGCTTGCGACAATTGTTTTTGCGCTGACAGTACTTCCGCTCATCGCCGTCACCGTACGCCGCGCCCACGACGCAGACTTTAAGGGCATTGCCACATGGATTCCGTTTTTCAGCCTTGTCGTACGCCTGCTCCCCTCTGACACAGAGAGCCGCTGGAAAAAAAAGCCCGAACCCGTAAGCGCATGGACAGTACCGGTAAAAATTCTGTTAGTAATTTGTGCGCTTATCCTCATCCTGCGCATGGGAACCCTTGCCTTTTTGCTCTGGCAGTTTGTGCTATAAGCCTTGTGCTTACGAGGCTTTTTTAAGGATATACGCCCCCGCCCGTAAATCGCATGAAAGAGAAACTGCCTGCTGGAAGCACAGCAGGCACAATCCGAAGCCGAATGGCGGGCGCAGCTTTCCGACATTCAGGCAATAGCATAAAGCGCTGACAAAGTATATACTCTGCGCATGGAAAACACTGCATATACACCGGCAACTGGCAGCACATCTGAATCAAAAGCCGGGGCGGCTTTAGCCGCAGACATACACCGCTATTTTGACTGGGCGGCAACAACACCACCTGACAGCGACATCATGCACGAAGCTCTTGATTCCTCGCTTTCCGCATGGGGAAATCCGTCCAGCACTCACGAGCTTGGGCTTAAAGCCCGCCGCGCCTTAGAGGAAGCCCGCGAGTCCTCTGCAAAAACGCTCGGCGTAAAGCCCGGCCAGCTTTTCTTTACCAGCGGCGGCACCGAAAGCGACCACATTCCGCTTCTTTCCATGCTCATGCGGCAGAACCGCACCTCAATGCGCATTCTGGTAAGCTCGATTGAACACCCCGCCCTTCGGGAGCAGGCAGCAGCGCTTGGACGCATGGGAATCACCGTCGATACAATCCAGCCCGACAAAAACGGCTTTATCACGCCAGAAGCAGTTGCACAGGCCATAACAGGCGACACCGTGTATGTGACCGTCATGGCCGTAAACAACGAGACCGGCTGCATCCAGCCGATTTATGAGATAGCAGACGCAATCACCCGCGCGACAGAAGGAAAGAGACGCCCGCACTTCCATGTAGACTGCGTCCAGGCAGCCGGAAAAATTCCGCTCAACCTGAATCATCCGGGCATTGACAGCGCCGCATTCAGCGCGCACAAAATCTGCGGCCCGCGAGGCATCGGTCTTTTGTACCTTGCAAAACCGCTCAATGCATTTCTGACAGGCGGCGGCCAGGAGCAGGGCATCAGAAGCGGCACAGAAAATCTCTTCGGCGCCATCGCTCTTTCAAAATGCCTGAAACGCTACTGGATAGCCGAGGAAAACGCTGCCGACACCAACGGCATGCGAGCGCACCTCGCCTTGCAGGAAAAGTGGACAGCCGACTTTACTTCCAAGATTGCAGCACTGCCAGGCGCACAGCTTGTTCCGGACATTCGCGCAGCGCATGCAGCAGGAGCTGCTGCCACAGGCGCAAAAGCCGCCAGTACAACGAGTGAAGCCGCTGGCAGTGCGGTCAGTGAGGCCAATACCACTGGCAGCACAACGAGTGCCGGTCCGGCCGGTGCAGCCAATGCCGCTGCCAGAGAAGCCGCTGGCAGTGCAGTCAGTGAGGCCAATGCCGCTATAGCCGGGACCTTCTCGCCGTGGGTCGTGCAGGCCGCGTTCAAGAACATTCCCGGAAACGTGATGGTGCGTGCGCTCGACGCAAAGGGCTTTGCAATATCGACAGGAAGCGCCTGCTCTGCAAAAAAACAGAACCGCCCCATCCTGGCCGCCATGCAGATACCTCGCAGCGTGCAGGACACTGCCGTGCGATTCAGCTTTGGAAGCCACACCACAAAAGAAGACATGGACGCTCTTTTGCAGGCTGTTGGAGAGGTTGTATCAGTATTTAACCGCTAGCAGTTGCACAAGGTTGCGAAATATGCTAAGGTTTGCATACATTTTCATTTTATCTGACATTCTTAAGGAAGGACAGTATGGGCATTCGCGGCGAACTTTACACGACTCAGGTTTTATTGGATAACCGCTCCTATTTCTTTAACGTTAAAGAAAATCGCGCAGGAGACGTTTTTTTACAGGTAGTTGAGAGCAAGAAAGGCGACGGCTCAGACTTTGACCGCCACCAGATTGCAGTCTTTGCAGAGGACATGCAGAAGTTCTTTGCTGGACTGGACGATGCCCTTAAATTCATTGAAAAAGACCGCAAAGCTAAGCAGAAAGCTCGCGCCGAAAAGAAGGCAGAAAAAGATGCTCGTTTTGCTAAAGGCGGCGAAGGCACCAAGCGCGTGTACCGCAAAAAAGGTGAGGAGCCGAAGCAGGACGACGGCATCAAGAGAACCGGCAAAGTCATCCACGTTGTCAGTAAGAGAGCCGTAAACGACCCGGCCGAAACAAGCGAAGAATAGGGAAAAAAATCCACCGTCCATGGTGGATTTTTTTTCTGCGAGTTTTTCATTTCATGAAAACTCGCGGCTTTTGCCGCCTGGCGCATCCGTGCGCCTTTACATTCCGCCATCCGTGGCGGATTTTTTTCTGCGAGTTTTTTCTTATCATAAAAACTCGCGACATTGCCGTCTGGCGCATCCGTGCGCCTTTACATTCCACCATCCGTGGCGGATTTTTTTCTGCGAGTTTTTCCTTATCATAAAAACTCGCGGCTTTTGTCGTCTGGCGCATCCGTGCGCCTTTGCATTCCGCCATCCATGGTGGATTTTTTTCTGCGAGTTTTTTCATTTCATGAAAACTCGCGACATTGCCGCCTGGCGCATCCGTGCGCCTTTGTATTAATACGAAAATGACAGCCGCTGAATGGGGCTCGGGCCTATTTCTCGGCATATTTTTTTATGCGCCGGCGTAGGATAGCCCTTGTGCCTCGCGTAGCCGTACTCAGGATAGTCCTTATCATAGGCAATCATAATGCGGTCACGCTCTTCTTTTGCGATAATGCTTGCCGCCATCACTTCCGGAAAACGCGCGTCAGCCTTTACTTCGGGCCTACAGGGGCAGGATACCGGAGGAGCTTTATTTCCGTCAGCAATTGCGGTAATCAGGCTGCGGTCTGCAGGCAGATTATGAGAGGCACACCAGGAGTCAAATCTGAGGAGCATCATGTCAAAGGCAAGCTTCATGGCGTACATGCTTGCGTTTAGTATGTTCATGCGGTCAATCGTCTCGTGATCAACAATTCCAAGCCCCCACAGAGCCTGTTCCTTGATGATTTTTTCGGCAGCAGCACGTTTTTTCGGCGACAGCGCTTTTGAATCATTCAGCACTTCAACCGGAAAATCCGGCGCAAGAATGACAGCCCCTGCTGTCACCGGACCGGCCAGCGGCCCTCTGCCGGCTTCATCCAGCCCGCAGGAAAGAGAAATCGTATTCATTAAAAACCTTCTGATTGATTTTTGCTGTCTTCGAGAAGCAATGTGCCGCTGTCATTCCATACCGGAGAAACCCTGCTGGTTTTTGTATCAAACTGACCGATATAGCGGTTTCCGGTAAGGCGCGCATGGGTCCGGGAAAGTTCTGCGACACGTCCTAAATGCGAGACAACCTTGCATTCACAGCCGCGAAGCTCGAACAGGCCGCCCTGCACGCTGAAGTTAACAGCAGTCGGCGCCAGCACCGTAAAGCGGCTGTTTTTACCGGCAATTTTTGATTCATTGGCGGATATGCCGCAGCCGTAGATGCCAGCCTGAGCCGTAAGCCCGCTGTCAGTAAAATCAATTACTGAATTGCTGGCGGAAAAAGCAGTTCCGTTGGAATCATACACACTGACAAGCTCGCAGCCGGTAAAGGAAACTGCCGCATTCTCGAGCATAAAGAATGAGGATGACGCTTTTTTCTCCTTGCCGGAAGGCGCAGATTTTTCAAACGTGCAGTTTTCGGCGCCCAGGCTCGCGCTCCTTACAACGATTACGCCGTCAGCAGGCAGTACAAACCGTGCGTTTTCCAGAGAGGTGAAGGAGCTGTTTGATGTCAGCACCGTCTCGCCGGAAGGGAGGGCAATGGTTCCGGAAACAAAAACACGCGCATACCGGCCGCCATTGATTACGGGGAGCAGCTCGGAGAATGAATTAAAGGGCTTTCGCCTGCTTCCGTCACCGCCATTTTCAGCAGATTCAGAAAGATAATAGTTATACTCATCAATTACGACAGAATATGAGGACTTCGCACCGGTGTTTCCGGCCTCATCGATGGCGTAGGCGTACACTTTGTAAAAAAGCGCCGTATTGTCACCGGAAGCAAGGCGCACTGACGGAGTGCCATAGAGCACGTAGTTTTCAGGCTGCACGGAATGCATAAGCATGTCGACGTCTGTCAGTTCATCAAGTGCCGTCCCTTCGCTCAGCGCATAATAGATTTTTGCGCCCGACTCTGCCTCAAAAGAAAGATCCACTGACCGGCGCGCATACTCAGCCTTCTCCGACGGTTTTATGACAGGCGGAAGCGGTGGCTTTTTGTCTATATCGTACGCGCAGGAAATATCCCCCTGATACACGCCATCACAGAACAGCGAAAAAACAGCGTCTCCGCCAATTGCATCGCCAAAGAACGTATCAAACGCAACCTGCGTAAAAAGGCCATCGCTCGAGGCTGCATCAGTATCGTTTCCAGAGGAGACGATTTCCATACGGTAGCGGGAATCTCCGTCTATGGAGAAGATAACCGGACCGTGATGCTTCTTAACCGCACGCACTGTCAGCTCAGGCTTTGGTGGAAGCTCAAAAGACTGAATGGGATTTCCTTTTTCGTAGGCGATACTCTGCCAGTACACCGTATGGCTGACAGACCTGTCGATAACCTGCGGTTCCTTAGAAGCTGACCAGAGGCCGTCATCAATTGCATAAATAAACTTTGGATTTTCAAAAACGAGCGTCGTCCACGACTTCATCCGGAACGGCACATCATATTTTGCAAGGGTTCCGGCCTCGCCGCCCGACAGGAAAATGACAAAGCGCCACTGAGGAGCATTCTGCGCAGATTCAGTGGTTGTAACAATGCAGGGAATATAGCGGGAAAGACGGTTTTCTGCGTCGATTGTCAGCATGCGTCCTGCAAGCAGCGGCTGCAGCCCGTCCCCCATGGAATAAAAAAGCGATTCAGGAATGGTAAGCCGCTGTCCGGATGTAAAAAGATACAGCGGATGAGAGACTATCGTTTCAATAAAGTTACGTTCGATACTGCCCTCTTCAAACGGGATGTCGTCCGAAGTAACCGTGTACGAAACCTGGTATTCCTCCCGGCGCCCGGCTCTGTCAACACAGACAATGCGCACTGTCACCGGCCCTGTAGCGTCAATCAGTACAGGACCGTCATAGATAAAGCCGGACGTCAGCGGATCTGTTCCGGAGTAGGAATAAAAGCATTCAGCGCCGTCCCTGGTATTCAGAACAAGACTCTGCCTGTTACTCCAGATTCCCGGCACAGGGCTGATGACACGTTCCAGTGCCGCCGCAGGAACAAGGAAAACAAACAACAGTACAAGAAAACATCCCAGCGACTTACCCACCTTTTGCTCCTTACAGAACCGGCCCAAGCACATCCCTGAGGGACGGATCCTGCTTATAGTAATGCTCTTCAAGATCTTCTTTTGAAAGTCCCACAAGTTCGTGGCTCATGTAATGAATCCAGCGGTCTTCTTCGGGCTTTGTAATCTCAAACTTACGGCACCAGTAATCAGGCTGTACCGGAAGCTGATCTTTTTTGTTGGTAAAGTACTTGTAATCGTGAACGACGACTTTGATGTCATTCCGGGGAACGCCTTTTTCAAGCAGTGTCTTTACCAGGTAATTCAGCGTGCGGCCGGTATCAAAGATGTCGTCTACCAGCAGGATTTTATCTCCGGCGCGCAGATGCTCCGGTGAATACGTCCAGCCGTCAATGCGGATTGCCTCACTCTCGTGCACGTCGGTATAGGACCTGGCAACGACAGCCGCATACAGCACCGGCTTTTTTCCTTTCAGGGCAAGCTTAAAGTACTCGCTGATGACGTTGGCCATGTATGCTCCGCCACGGAGCGACGTGTAGATGATATCAGGCACAAAGCCGTCATCCAGTATTCTTTTTGCAAGTTTCAACGCATTATTACGTACAACCTCGTAGGACAAAAATTCCTTCATAAAACTACCTCACAATTCTCTGTTATCGTACTCGAAAAAACGTGCTTTTGCAATAAAAGAATCCCGAAAGTCCAGCCTCGGAAACGGCTACGAAGCGGCAGCTACCGACCGACAAGGCTTGAGACAATGCGCTCTTCAAGCGCGCGGAGCGTTGCGTCAGGATGAATAAAGCGGCTTTCAATCATCTGCGTGCGGGGAATCATTTCGTCCATGCAGACTGCAAGTGGAGAGCCGTGCAGCACAAGCACGCGGTCGCAGAAACAGACCGCCTCGTGCGCATCATGCGTCACAAACAGCACCGTCCGCTTTTTTTCTGCAAGCAGCCTGTTCAAAAGGAGCATAAGCGAAAGCTTTGTCCGCGCGTCCTGCGACTGGAACGGCTCATCGAGCAGAAGCACATCAGAAGGAAATGCAAACGCCCGCGCAAGCGCCGCGCGCTGCCTCTCACCACCGCTCAGCTCGGAAGGACAGGCTGTAAGCCGGTTTTCAAGCCCCACCGCACAAAGCGCTTCTCGTGCCTTAGAAAAAGCCCGCTCGCGCGGCATTGTCGTAAAAAGCGGAATTGCAGCATTTTCCAGAATCGTACAGCCGGGAATCAGCGCAGGTTCCTGAAACACATAGGAGACTGGCCCCTGCACGCAGGAGGAGCCGCCGCCAAACGCAATGTAATCGAGCAGGCTCGTTTTTCCGGCGCCCGAAAGCGCAAGGACGGCGGTTCTTTGGCTGGCTGGAATCAAAAGCGAAAAATCCCTGTACAGCGTCCGGCCGCCTTTTTCGATGCCAGCATGCAAAAGCTGAATGCCACCGCCGGCAACAGACGCACCGCCGCCGTCTGCAAGGCCGCCACATCCAGGAACAGGTCCCCCACCAGCAGTAAGCGAAGCGCATTTTTTCAAGAGCATGTTCCGCATGCAGCGCCGCACTCCCCCATACACGGTCCGGATGCAGAAAGCCCCCGCGCGCTCACAGATAAAGCTGAACACCACAACGGAAAGCGAAAGGGCAAACACTTCCTGCGACTCCAGATGAATCTGCGCGGTATACAGTCTTGTCCCCAGAGCCGCGCGGGGAAGGCTCAGCACCTCGCCTGCCACCACCACCTTCCAGCACATGCCAAACGAGGCCTGCATGGCGCTTCTAAAAAACGGAATCGCGGCTGGAAGCCTGATGTACCGGAGCTTCTGCATGCGCGTAAAACCATACGCACGGCTCATGGCAGAAATCTTACTGTCTTGTTGAGAAAAGCCCTCAGAAACAGCGGTTATGACAACAGGAAGCGCCATAACCACAGCCGCAAAGAACGGAACTGCGCCGGAACCGAACCAGAACAGCGCTATAAGAATGAGTGCAACGACAGGTGTCGCCCGGATACAGGCAAGCGGAAACGAAAGCAATTTCCTGAACCAGAGTGAGTGCGCCTGCATAAGCCCCAGGGCGGAGCCAAGCGTCAGCGAAAGAAAAAAAGCATGCAGCACACGCACAAAAGTCTCTCCGGCCGCAGCCCAAAACTGCCGGCTTTGGCACAGGGAGAAAAAACATGCTGCTACATCAGAAAAAGCCGGCAGCACAAGCGGCGCATGCAGTAGCAGCGCCACGAGCTGCCAGAGAGATGCAAGAATTGCAGCAGAAAGCAGGTACAGCACCAGGGCGTCTACCGCTCGTTATAATAGAATCCGTCAGCAGGTAAGGCGCCGCCGATAGAAGCCGGAGCTGAAGCCAAAAACAGTGAAAGCAGCGCCTCAATGCTCTTTCTGCCGGCAGCCGCAGGAATCCAGGTATACCCGCCGGCCGGTATTGCATGAGCCGCAACCGGAGCCATCAGCCCCAGCGTGTGGGACTGCACCAGAACGCCCGCTTTGTTTGGATTTGCAACCGTCCACTCAGAGGCCTTGCGGTAGGCTTCGATGTAACGGGAAACAATATCCTTATGAGCAGAGGCAAACTTTGCATTAGCTACCAGAAGCGTCATCGGGAACTGTGCTTCGCCGCCAGTAGCCGCATACTCATTCTGGATGTTAAGGGCACGCCGGATAGCCGGGTTTTTCATCTCTGCGACAGATGCAAAGGGTTCCGGAACAAGCGCATAGTGAATCTTTCCTGTAAGCAGCAGGGCCGGAATATCCGCATTGGCCACCGAAAAATCAAGCGAAACCTGGGGCTCAGCTCCGTCAGCAGAAATGCCATGCTTTGAAAGCAGATACCGCACCATATACTCAGGAGTTGCGCCGGCGCCCGCACAGGTTACCGTCTTCCCCTTCAGCCCGTCAAACGAGGCAAGGCTCTCATCGTCGCTCATGACAAAAAGGTTACCGGTTCCACTGATTCCAAGCGCAACGACAGCTCCATTATTCGCAGTAAAAACCTTTGCCGCAACATTAGGAGGCAGAACACCGATATCAAGCTCTCCCTTAATCAGCTTTGGAAGTTCAGTCTGAGCACTGGCAAACACTTCAAAAACGGCCTGCGCTGGCCCCAGATCGGGGGCATTTTCAATCAGGTATGCCGCGGGAATACCGCTCGGGCCGTTCAGTACACCAACCCGGACTTTCAGTCCTTCTGAAGCAGGCGCCGTTTTTTCCAGCTCTTCTCCAGCTACAGATGAAGAAGCAGCCGCAGAGTCAGATTTTCCGCGGGCAAACGCCATACCGCCGGCGGCCGCACACAACAGCGCCGCAGAAACTACGGCGCGGACAGTTTTTGTCATCATGATGATTCACTCCTTTGATGAAAAGCTTAGTTACAGAAACTATACTTGTTTTCATCTCTGCGCGCAAGCAAAAGAAACGGCGCTACAGGGCCGCAAGCAGTGCTTTGCAGCCCGCAGTCACGTCACTGTAGGTAGCGTCAAAATCTCCCGTATACCACGGATCTGCAACATCACGCGTTAGTCCGCAGTATTCAAGCAGCTTGTGAACCTTGCCCTCTCCATCGCCGCTGAAGACATATTGCATATCCTCAATATTTTCCTCATCCATGCAGATAATCAAATCATACTTTGCATAATCGGAAGCCGTCACCAGGCGCGCATAATGCTCGGTAAACGGAATATGCTCCCGAATAAGCGTATTGCGTGTTCCACGGTGCATGCCGTTACCGATTTCATCCCGCTGAGCTGCGGCGCTGTCAATCAGAAATTCACGCTCGCGGCCGGCAAGCTTTACCAGGTGCTTCATCACCATCTCAGCCATCGGAGAGCGACAGATATTTCCGTGGCAGACAAACAGAATCTTATGCATGCCGACAGCATACCGGAAAAGCGCAGCTCCTGCCAGAGGAACCAGAACTAATACACGTCTCGGATGGCAGGATTTAAGATAAAGCCAATTTTTAAGGCAAAGGCGCCTGCCTCTGACTAGAAAACCACCTCCGCTCTTTTGCTATTTACGCCTCTTTCTGCTACAATCCACACTATGCTTAGACGCCAGGGACATGCTGACCTCCCGCTGCATACGGGAACGGTACCAAAATGGCTTAGCGACCGCATGATGGCGCTTGGCACCGAGATTATCGAAGCTCTCCTCATCAATTACGGAAAGCGCGAAGTACTGCGCAGGCTGTCCGACCCGCTGTGGTTCCAGTCGCTGGGAGCGGTACTCGGCATGGACTGGCATTCAAGCGGCATCACCACCAGCGTCATGTACGCCCTGAAGCGCGGCATTAACGCCCGTGCGCACGAGTTCGGGCTATGCATTTGCGGCGGGCGCGGAAAATATTCAAGGCAGACGCCGGAACAGATTGAATGGCTCTGCGACAAGACTGGCATGGACTCAAAAGAACTTGTGCGGGCAAGCAGGCTCTCGGCAAAAATCGACAATACCGCCGTGCAGGACGGCTTCCAGCTCTACCAGCACAACTTTATCGTAACGGATGAAGGTGACTGGGCTGTGGTTCAGCAGGGCATGAACACAAAAACAAAGACAGCCCGCCGCTATCACTGGTGCTCAGACACCATCAAAAGCTTTGTCGAAGAGCCGCATACAGCCGTCACCGGCGAAAACACAGGAAAGATTCTGAACTTGACGGACCGCGCCGCAGAAAGTACCAGAGGCGGAATTCTTACGCTCAGCCGGGAAGAGCCTGAGCGCATTCTTCGGGAACTATGCAAAATAAGCGGAGCAGACATCGCACGACAGGGAGAGCTTTTTACCGATGAGTCAGCACCCGTTCCGGCGGCGCACACTCCCGCCTGGCAGAACAACATCATCATCACCGAAAACAAGCGTACTATCACCATGCCTGCCCATCATGAGGTGCGGAAAGAAGACGTGGACATACAGCGGCTCGGCGCCGTGCTTGCCACCGCATACGCAGACGGCGACACAGAAAGCGATTCTTCCCACACCAAAGACTTTGAAAGCCTGCTTCTAACGCCCGGTTTAGGCCCGCGCACGCTCCAATCGCTCACACTCGTAAGCGAAGTGATTTACGGCACGCCAAGCCGCTTTACCGACCCTGCGCGATTCAGCTTTGCCCACGGCGGAAAAGACGGGCACCCCTTCCCCGTCCCCACGCGCATATACGACGAAACCATTCGCGTGCTCGGCGAAAGCATAGAAAAGTCAAAGCTCGGCTATACCGAAAAAAGCGAGTGCATACGGCGCCTTCACCGCACCGCCCTGCAAATAGAATCCGCCTGCGAACCGGAAGCAGATTTTGACGCAGTCATAGCCCGCGAACGGGAGCACAGCCATGACTGGGGCGGCATGACCTGTTCCGGCGCGGTCTAGCAGAAACAACACGACTATGATACACTCCGCAGCTATGAGCACAAATATACTCGACAGTATTGTTGAACAAAGAAAAAAAGATATTGCCAAGTTCGGCTTTACCCTCGGATTTGACATTCCCGCCACCCGCGCCAGAGGAGAGGTAGTTCCCTTCATTGCAGAAAAAGGCACCATCCTTGAAGTAAAAAGAGCGTCTCCAAGCAAAGGTGACATTGCACCTGCCCTGAATGCCGCCGATACCGCAGTTCACTATGCAAAAGCCGGCACAGCGGCCATCTCCGTACTTACAGAACAGCATTGGTTCAAAGGCTCTCTTGACGATCTGATTGCTGTAGGAAAAGCTGTTGACAAATATGCAGAAGAAACAAAAAGCCGGCGGGTTGCAGTGCTCCGGAAAGACTTTCTGCTCGAGCCAGAAGAAGTTGACATTGCCTACAGGTGCGGTGCGGACGCAGTCCTGCTCATAGCCCGCATTCTGACCAAAGAAAAACTTGCAGAAATGGCAAAGAAGTGCGAACAGTACGGAATGACGGCATTCGTCGAACTCAGGCTCAAAGAAGACCTTGATAAAGTCGCTTTTGCAGTAAAGACAGTCTCTGCAAAATACATAGTCTGCGGCGTTAATGCCAGAGATTTGCGCACTTTTACAATCGACCTCTTGACACCGCTGGCCCTGCTTACCGACATCCGCGCGATTCTCGGCGAAAACGGCCGTGTTGTCTTTGAAAGCGGCATCCGCACTCCAGAAGCAGCCGCCTTTGCAGGCAGCCTCGGCTTTTCTGGCATGCTGTTAGGAGAAGCCGCAGCTAAAAACCCGGCAGCAGCAGGTAAGCTCGTCGCAGCTTTTGTCAACGCAAAGCCGGATTTGAATGCAGGACAGTGGCTTTCTCATGCACTTCGCCTCCACAAAAGGCACGAAACAGGAAATACAAAACCGCTTGTAAAAATCTGCGGCATCACAAATCAGGAAGACGCCCAGCTCGCAGCATCTCTGGGAGCAGATTTCCTCGGCTTTATTTTCTGCAGTAAAAGCCCGCGCTGTACGACAGAAAAAACAGTCAGGACTGTCGCAGCAAACGTTAAAAAAGCGCGCTACCCGGGCGTCACGCTTGTCGGCGTCATCACCGAGACAGACTCCCAAGAAGGAAAAGCCGCACTCGCTCTGGCACGGGAAGGCATACTCGACTTTCTGCAGCTGCACGGAAAAGCCTGCATAGAGCAGTTCTTCAAAAGCCCTGACCTCCAGAATCTTCCGCACTACTGCGCGGTAAACATCGCAGAGGAAAGCGACATCGCTTTCCTTGAAGAACTGCGGAAAAGAGGGGAACCGAGATTCCTGATTGACGCAAAAGTGCAGGATACACTCGGAGGAACTGGCGTCTGCATTTCCAGCCCGCTCGTCGAAGAAGTCAGAAAGAAGAACGTGCTGTGGCTTGCAGGCGGCGTCACCCCGGACAATGTATCTCAGCTGGCAGAAACATTCTGCCCGGAGCTGATAGACACGGCAAGCGGAGTTGAGTCTTCACCCGGAAAAAAAGATTCAGAAAAGCTCAAGAAGCTTTTTAAAGCCGTACAGTCACTTTAAACGGATATTAAATATATTATAAAAAAATGTAAAAAAAAGCTTGCAAATCCAAAAATATGGGTTATACTATATTTAGATTAAGGCAACCGATTGGTGATGCCAAGATTATTCAGAGTCATTAAGATTGTGCACCTTTTGCGGGCATAATTTAATGGCTTTTTTTTTGCACCAGCCCTATTTTTTTACACAAGCACCTTTTTATCTTCCGCACCTTTTTTTATCTCCAGCACCTCAAATCCGGTTGACGAGAAAATGCGCTTTCGCTATATTGTTTCTACATACAGTAACAACACAGCGAGGTATTTATGATTCCTTCTCATACACACTCTATTGACGGATTTTTCTCAGAATATGGCGGAAAATATGTAGCAGAAGTTCTGCGCCGCCCGCTGGATGAGCTTGAAGCAGCATTCAAAGAAGCCATGCAGGACAAAGATTTTCTAGACGAGCTGGAAATAATCCGCAGAGACTATATCGGTAGAGAGACACCTTTATACTTCGCCCCCACCGCAACAAAGCTTCTTGACGGCGCACAGATTTACATAAAACTCGAAGGACTGGCAAATACAGGCGCTCATAAAATCAACAATGCAATCGGTCAGTGCCTCTTAGCCAAGCGCATGGGCAAAAAGCGCATTATTGCAGAAACCGGCGCGGGCCAGCATGGATTAGCCACAGCCGCCGCCTGCGCAAAACTCGGCCTGGACTGCACGGTCTACATGGGCGAAGTAGACGTCAGAAGACAGCAGCCAAATGTCGCCGCAATGGAACTGTATGGCGCCAAAGTGCAGCCCGTCACAAGCGGCAGCAGGACACTCAAAGATGCCGTAAACGAAGCCATGCGCGACTGGGCTGCACATCCGGACACGACGCACTATGTACTCGGAAGCGCCTTAGGCCCGGCTCCCTTTCCCGATATCGTCCGCGAGTTCCAGAGCGTCATCGGACTGGAAGTAAAAAAACAGTGCGAATCCAGAGGAATACACATTGCCGCCATGGTAGCATGTGTCGGCGGCGGCTCTAACTCAATTGGCTTTTTCGCCCCGTTTATACATGAATCATCTCCGCGCTTAATTGGAGTAGAAGCCGGCGGCATAGGACCTGGAACCGGAGAAAATGCCTGCAGAATGACAGGCAGCGCCGGCAGAAACGGTATCCTGCAAGGCTACAAGAGCCGCTTCCTGCTTGACGATGACGGCCAGGCACTTCCCACCCGCTCAATTTCAGCAGGACTGGACTACTGCGGCATCGGACCACAGCTGGCAGCACTCGGAAAATCGGGCCGTGTAGAATTCACCTCAGCTCTCGACAGCGAAGCACTGGAAGCAATCAGCTTCTTTGCAAAACATGAAGGCATACTCTTTGCCCTCGAAAGCGCCCACGCAGGAGCCGAAGCGATAAAGCTCGCCCCCACGCTGCCCAAAGACCAGGCAATCATAATCAACATGAGTGGCCGCGGAGACAAGGACGTCTTTATTACAAGCCCGATTTTCAGAAACAAAAGCTGGATTGAGTTCCTGCATGCAGAAATCGAACGGCTTGAGTCACATCAAGACATTCACGACGCAAAATCAATGGCGGCAAACTAAACTTTACGAAAGGAAAAAACAATGAGCGATAAAATCAAACTAATGAGCCACCTCGTAGCAGGTTATCCGACAGACGAGCTTTCACTAAAAGCTGCCCACGCGCTTATCGAAGGCGGTGCGGACATTCTGGAAATCCAGCTGCCATTTTCTGACCCCAGCGCCGACGGCCCTGCAATCCAGACAGCCTGTACGCAGGTGCTCAACCGCGGCTACAAGACCGCAGACGGGCTTGCACTCATTAAAAAGATTCACGACAGGCATTCTTCAACGCCAATCTACCTCATGAGCTACGGCTCCCTGATTTACACCCCCGGCGTAGCAGCATTCTGCAAAAAAGCCGCAAGTTGCGGCGTAAGCGGAATGATCATTCCAGACCTTCCGTTCGATTACGACGAAGGCCTCACCGCCGCCTGCAAAGCAAATGGCATGATCAACATTCCGGTCGCCGCACCGTCGATGGCAGAAAACCGGCTCGAAAAACTCTCACACGCAGGCTTTCCCTTTATCTACGCCGCGCTCCGGGTCGGCATAACAGGCACCGATACTGTCATAGATGACTCCACCATGCACTTCCTTCAGAAAGTTGGCGCCGGCGGAAGCAAAATCTACGGCGGCTTTGGCATTTCAAACGGTAAGCAGGCAAAAAGCCTTGCGCCGTCCGTGGAAGCTATTGTCGCAGGAAGCGTCTTTGTCCGCATCATCAAAGACTACCAGCATGATGAGGCAGTGCTACTGCAGAAAATCACAGAAAAAGCAAGGGAACTTTCTGGACAATAACAGCAGTTCTGCTATACTCAGCAAAGGATTTTTGCGATGAACGACAGCTTTCGTATTCCCGCTGCGGAGTTTTCACCAATTCCCTTCTGGTTCTGGAATGATGAACTGACAGAAGCCGAAATAAAGCGGCAGATGACCGCATTCAAAGAAAAAGGCATCGACGGTTTTGTCATTCATCCGCGGCTCGGACTGCCACCATCCATCCCTTACCTGGGTAAACGCTACTTTCACTTCGTCCGATACGCAGTCACGCTTGCAGCGCGCTTTTCCATGACCGTAGTCCTCTATGATGAGGGAATGTACCCGTCAGGCTCCTGTCACGGAGAAGTCGTAAAACTAAATCCCGCATTTGCCTCGCAAGGCCTTTCCTTAAAAGAATGCGCTCCTTCAGACAGATTCGCCTGCAGCTCCACCTGTAGCTCCGCGGAAGGCTTCGCCGGAACCTTACCGAAAGAACATGCACGTACAGAATGCCCCACCTACAGCCCGAAAGCCAGCGGCACTTCAGAAGGAAAGTGCATTGCAACGCTAGAACACGGCGGGAAAAAATATCGCCTTGTACAAGAGCCGACAGGCGGAACCATCCGCGGCGTGTACTACGGAGAAGACGATGGCGAGGAACATGCCCCGCGCAGCGCTGACCTGCTGAACCCAGACGCAGTCGCATCTTTCATCTCCCTCACCCACGAACGCTATTACGAGGAGCTCTCAGAGCATTTCGGAAAGACAATCACCGCATTTTTCACAGATGAACCAAACATCATGGGACGAAACTCCAGGCCGGGCCTGATTCCCTGGAGTGACGGAATCCTTGAGGAGTTTGCGGGAGCCGGAGGCACCCTCGATGATATCTACCTTCTGCTAGCTCCCGAAGATACGCTTACAGAAAAAGAACAAGACCAGAAAAAGCAGGCGCGTCTTACCTACAATTCCGTCATTCACTCAAGGCTTTCAAAAAGTTATTACGGCCAGCTTGCGGCATGGTGTAGCTCCCATCACGTCGCGCTTACCGGCCACCCCGAAAAGAGCACGGACATCGGCTACCTCCAGCATTTTCACATCCCCTGTCAGGACATCGTGTGGCGATTTGTCGCTCCAGACGACGGCTCTGCACTGACAGGCGAACACAGCACCATGGCAAAATGCAGCGCAGACTCAGCCCGGCACCATGGAAAACTCCGCAACGGAAATGAATGTTTCGGCTGTTGCGGCGCTAAAAATAATCCCCATCTCTTCACAAAGCACGACATGCTCTGGTACTTGAACTGGCTCTTTGTGCGAGGCGTCAACATGATATACCCGCATGCCTTTTATTACTCAATCAGAGGAAACCGCGGAGACGAACGCCCGCCGGAGGTAGGCATGCACAGCCCGTTCTGGAGTGAATATAAAACACTCTCCGATTACATCAAGCGAATGTGCGCGCTCAACACAAATTCGGTAAACAGCGCAGAAATTGCCGTGCTCTGCACCGAAGATGAACTATCCTGGCAGATAGCAAAACCGCTTTTCGAGCATCAGTTTGAATTCAACTATCTTGAAACCGCACTGCTTCCCGCATGCACCTTTAAAGACGGTCTATGCCAGATTCAAAAACAACGCTATCGGATACTCATACGCGACCGCCACTACACGCCCGCTGTTGAACAGCTACTCAAAGCTTTTCAGGAAAAAGGCGGTATCGTCCTCTGGCACGACGAAACCATGCTCCAAAAAATCCAGCACCTGTGCACCCCCGTTCTTACCACACAGACTTTTTCCCCGAACTTACGATGCACAAAACTCACAAAATCATCTGAATCTACGCCTGAGGCAAAAAAACACTATGTGCTGCTCACAAACGAAGGACTTTCTCCCCTGACAGCAACAGTCAGCGTTCCCGGAGCCACCATCAAAAGCGTCTACGATGCCCTTACCGATACCGAAACCTTGTGTCCCCAAAGTTCATCAATCGACTTGCATCTTCCCCCATTCACCAGCAGAGTTTTGTTCATTACGCGGATTGTGCTACCGCACTGCGATGCCGGATGTGGAACACAATTTACCGGGCGCGAATGAGTTCCGGTATGACAGGGCTATACGGCGGTGCGCCAGACACACTGTCCGCATGGAAAAGCCGGCGGCCTCTTCCGTGGTAACGGAGCAGAGACTTCCGGCCGGCGCAGCCGACCTTACCTGGTTTGTCCCGACAAAGGCGGTGGGCCGCTTCCGCGGGGGCGTGTCGCTCTCCGTCAGTGCAGGGGCACTGACGAGAATCGCTCGGGATGCTGCGCCACTCGCATCCCGTCCGCACTATGCGCGGACCGCTCCCTACCTAAAAACGCTCGCTTACTCGCGTTTTTGCATTGTGCTTACAGCCACTCCAGCCAGACGAACAGGCGCCGTCAGGCTTCTAAAACGTGATTTAAACAAAAAAAAAGCCGGCGGCCATCGGCGCGGGGGCGCCGGTGAGACTCGCTAGAATTGCTCGCATACTCGCAATTCTCCGGCTGCCACAGGCAGCCTATCGCTCCCTACCGGTGCAGGGGCACCGGTAAGACCTCGCTAAAACGGCTGCGCCACTCGCCGTTTTCCCGGCTACCACAGGCAGCCTATCGCTCCCTACCTACTTTCCCGAGGCGAAAACAGTTACACCGGTACAGCTGCCAGCTACAATATCATGATTTAAATAAAAAGGCTATGTCCGTAAAAAGTGTTGCTTTTTAGCTGACAAATAAAAAATTCGCACTATGTTATTACATGTATGACATTAAGCGAATTATTCCAGACATTAAAAGCACTTTCTAAAACCGACTTGAAATCTGTAAAAGAATTCTTGGAATCACTGGACTTGGATTTCAATGATTTCCAGGAATTCATCTTGGATAAAAAGTCGGCTACTGGCATTTCTTGTCCACACTGCAAGTCCATCAACATCAAGAAAAACGGTCATAAAGGCTTAATGCAGCGTTTTATGTGCCACGACTGCCACAAAACTTTTACCGCCAGAAACAATACTATCACGTTTTCATCTAAAAAGTCTTTTGCTACTTGACGGTTTTACTGTTCGTCGCAGTACAGAAATCTGTGGCATCAACAAAGATACTGCATTTATCTGGCGACACAAAGTTTTAGATGCTTTGCAGAACATGCAGTCAGAAGTTAAATTAAACGGAATTGTTGAAGCCGACGAAACTTTCTTTGCACTTTCTTTCAAAGGAAATCACAAGAAGTCTACTTCTTTTGTTATGCCACGTGAAGCACACAAGCGTGGAAACGACGTTCATACACGTGGATTGTCACACGAACAAGTTTGCGTTCCTTGTGGCGTAAACGGTAACGGCTTGTCTGTAGCAAGGATTTCTAATTTGGGAAAAATCGGAACTAAGGATTTAGACTTCGCTTTCAAGAACCAGATTGCAAACGATTCTGTCGTATGCTGCGACGGTGCTACTGCATACAAGAAATTTGCTAATAGCAGAAACATTGATTTAGTCCAGTTAAAATCCGGCAAATCTAAAAACGGAAATTTCCACGTTCAACACATAAACGCTTATCATAGCGTTTTGAAAACTTGGATTACACGCTTCCACGGTGTCGCTACAAAGTATCTTAACAACTACTTGGTTTGGAACAATTTCGTAAACTACGCACCAGAAAGCTACACAGAAAAGAAAAACATCCTTGCAGACTTCGTTTTCAATACAGAAAAGTCGGTTCTTTGCAAGGATGTTCCTTTAAGAAATCCAGTTCCTACAAGACTGAATCTTGCGGCTTAACCTTCATAATTATAATTGATTACCATGTCATTTCTGCAACCGTTATTCCAATTACTACCTTTTGTAAGGACGTTCCACTGTTCTTTCGTTCCAGTGTAATTTATTGTTTTTAGTTCTGAACAACCATTGAAAGCATTATTACCGATAGAAGTAACTCTACTTGGAATAGTTATGCTTGTTAAACTTGAACACCCATAGAAAGCATAATCACCGATAGAAGTAACGCTATTTGGAATAGTTATACTTGTTAAACCTGAACAATTTTGGAAAGCATAATTACCAATAGAAGTAACACTATCTGGGATTTTATAAGTTGTAATACATTCTGGAAAGCTCTTTGATTTTGAAAGGTCTAAAGTAATTATGTCGCTAGAATTATCATTAGAAGAACTTTGGATTGAATCTAACAGACCTATTTTCCTTATAACGTCTAAGTTTTCAAGAATAATAGAAGAGCCCTTTATCTGTATTTTTTTATAATCTTGATTATCATTCAAAGGAATACCAGATTCCCGAATTTCTGCAACATTGTAGTCCTTGAAAGACACACCACCATCAAAACTTACTTGAATTTTGCCATTAGAAGTATGTAAAGC
>JAILRG010000002.1 GCA_024698325.1 Treponema sp. | reverse complement strand
AGCAACAGAATCTGCCGTCGTGTTGGCAGCAAGTGCGGCTTCGCTTGCCACAACTTTTGAATGCGTACCACCTAAACTTATGTCCTTTCCAGCATTGCAGTTGATAAACGTAAGGTAGTCACTCGAACTACACGTTACAATTTTGTCATAACCAGAAATTGTCACGTTCTTAATCACATTGTTCATAACAGTAAGCGGGCCTCCTTTAGAGTCTTTTCCAAACTCAATCGCGGGGCCACCCTGTCCACGCTTAGTTGCAGTAAGTTTACCGCTCTTAATTACCAGGTTCTGCGTATCCTGAATAAGCGCAGCCTGCTTGTAACTGTCATTACTTTCAAGATAATCAATCGTAATGTCATGGTTTGCAGATACGCTAAAGAAACCGCGTCCGCAGGAGTTTGCAATGACGTTGTGCACATGGATATTCGGGCCGACATAGTTTGCACAGCGGAATGCCGCATACACGCCGTTAGAGCTGCGGGGAGAACAGCGGGTGCCGCGCACAGTACCGACAATGCCGTTGGTCGTGCGGTTAAAAAGCAATGCACAGTCAGGCACGTCGGTCGCCTCTATAGTACCGACATAGATACCATCAACATAATTCGTTTCCACGATATTATCTTTACCGCCCGTAGCCTTGATGTTATCTACATACACATTATACGACCATTCATCCACCAAGCGATCTGCAATACGCAAACCGACACCGCAATTCGTCAACTCCATATTGATAGTATCAAACACGACATTATCACAAGCCTGACACCAAATACCATACCGCCCGACACCTTTAATTGTCAGATTGCGTACAGAAATACACTTTGCACGAGCCATTGAGAGCGGAACAACGCCCCCCGGATTGCTGTTGTTGCCAACAAGCGCATGACCATTAAAATCCAGGATTGTGTAACTCGGCACATCTATAGCATAAATATATGCAGTTGCCTGCGGAAATGAATTCTTCGCATTGCTTGATTCACCTGAATACACATCAGAGTCAATCAAAAGCTTATATTTTTCGCTGCGCTTTGCAGGCAGCTGGCTTAACGCATAGTTAATTACGTCAAAGCTGTTGTTAGCGTTGTAACCGGCTGGAATGTAGAGCGTCTGCCCGCTCTTGCTTCCGGCGGCAGCACCATAGATGAGCACCCACTTTTGTGTAACTGCGCCGCTAGCGTCTGTCTTCGTCTTTGCGCGGGCAATGATGTACGGCTGCACGTCGTTTTCTGCGTCAAATTCATCGAGTTTTGCCTGCAGCGCAGTTTCATCCACATCGTAATCTGCATTGACAATACCATCGCGCACAGCCGCATCCTGTGTATCAATCTGAATCTGCTTTGAGAATGACGAAGCTGTACCGGTATTTACGCTTGCAATGTCGAGCAGGGCTGTCATGTCGTCATATTCCCACACCGCGTACAACGTCATATCGCTTGTAATAGCAACAGACTGACCGTCGGTGTACGTTGCTGTCGTTGCAGATGCACTGGTTGCCCAGCCGACAAAATCGTAGCTTGCGCGCTGCAAGCCAAGGACTTCAGCCGATGTAAGAGGTTTTGTTAATTCAGCTTCGGTAATTTCTTCATCTTCAAACTTTGTAATTGTAACAGTCTGCTTTTTTGTCGAAGCTGTAATAATACCGCCGTTTGCATCAAATGTAACAGAATGGGAGACCGTTTTCATGCCCGGCACTTTGCCGTTATTGCTTCCTTCACCCAAAATAAAGCTGTCAAAACAGAAACTGGTTTTATCTTTCACAACACCGGTTGCTAGCTGAATCTCGCCAAATCCACCTTTAGTAGTTGCAGAGTTTTCAACATAGTCATCAATAACAATTTTTCCGCTGTCACGTTCTGTAATAACAAGATGAGTTGCTGAATCTATACGACTGACGGCAAATGTATACCAACTCATTAGGTTAAGTTTTACTGTTATCGCATCCGAATCAAACACTTTCCAAGTGTCGCCGTTTGCCGCCGTCTGGCGTAACAGAAGGAGACAATTTGCAAGATTCACATTCCCCCACTGCGGACTTTTTCCTAAATCAAGTCCAGAGCCTGCAGCATTTGAAAGCACAAAGGTTGAGGAACTTTTATTTCCGTTACAAAACTGTATATCAAATGAAACATAAAAATCCTTGCCGTCAGCAACTGTTGGAAGAGAACTCTTTCCGCCAGCATAAGATGCAAAGAATACACCGTTTGCAGATTTATCTTCACTACCACTTAATGTGACATATCCATCAGTAACATTTATTTTACCACGCGCAACATCATGCTTGCCTAAAAACCCGTTCCAGCCGCAGGTTTCGGCAGTTGCGCTGCTGTAGTCTTCTTTAAAGATTTCTGTAAATCCTTTCGGCACGGTGCGTTCAGCTGCAGGCTGTACCGTGCTGCCAGAATTGCCGCCTGCTCCGCCCTCGTCAGCACTTGCGGCAACCGCATTGGCCGCAAGCAGCTCTTCGCTGTACGGATTTACGTAAGTACAGTTCATCATCTCGACGACAGACTTCGTAATGTAATTTGCAAGCACTTCGCCAAAAGCACGCTGGTAATGATTGTTGTCGCTATACCATGTCGTCTTTATATCTGCTGTCGTGACTTTATTTTCTGTCAGGAACTGCTCGCCGTACATGCCGAGGTCAATCACCTGAATTCCGTAAATATCAGCAATTGTAAGCAGATTTTTGTTAAACTGGTTGTCATGCCGGCTGTTATGCCAGGTACCGGCAGGAACCGTTGCGCCGGCTTTGTAGAGTTTGCCGCCCGCATAGGTATCTGCCGGCACTTTTGTGTCAGCTGCATAAAACAAGCCTTCATCACCGTACGGTGTAATAGTCGCAATAACGGGAATACCACCTCTCTGCAAAATACCCTCTACAGCATACTTTTCAAAAACAGGAAGTTGTGCATTTCTTGAGTCACTTACGATGTCCTTCTGGCCTGCCAAATCGAATTTCTGATTATTATTGATTCCAATATTGACAGTAACATAATCACCGGGGCGTACATTCAGAAGCGCTTCTGTAATTCCCCATTTTGTTCCCTTATGAACACCACCATTATAAATCGTAATAGCGTCAGCGCCACCAAGAGCACAGTTTACAAAACCGTCTATTTCAGAGGGAAGCTGTACATATTTTTTGGCAATACAAGGTCCCCATGCGCACTGTTTCTTTTTGCTGTCGTTAATGTATGCGGTAGAGTCACCGATTGCAATCAGATACGGCTTTGCACGGGCTGTCAAAAAAATCGGCTCATACAAAACAGAGCTTACCGACACGTTCTCGCCGATAAACTTCAGATTCATCACGCCGTCGCAGACCGCAACGCTGAATGTTGAAGCTGTGTTTGCAGTCACTCCGCGCTCAATACCAGTGATATGTGGGCATTTGTACACCGCAGTATTTCCGCTTGCGTCGGTATATGTAATACTTTCCGGGAGCACTTCGGAAAGAACAGTAGTTGCAGACGTAACGACCGTTACCTTATAGTTTCCGTTGTTTACTTTTGCACAGAACTGAAAGTTGCTGCCAGTGACGGTATTTTCGCCGACCGTAACCGTGCCGTCAAAACCATAACCGACACTGTCGCTGTATGCAGCGTCAGAATCCACGCGCGTGGCATTCCCGCTGCCTGCAGCAGTACCAAAAACAAAAGTCCGCGCCGCAGACGGCGTTTCCTCTTCAACAATTACAGCCGGGGCTACCGGCTCTGTTTCATTTTTGCCCGATGCAGGCCCCTCTGGCGCTGGCACATCGGGTGCAGGAGCATCCGGCACAGATTCGCCTGAATCAGAGGATGTCGCAACAGTACACCCTCCGCCCATCAGCATTCCAAAAGAAAGCATTACAGCAAGAAATGCGGTAACGTACACGCTTTTTTTCATAAAAAAACCCTCAAAAATTTTGTTTCTCAACAATAAGTTTCAAGGGTAAAAAGAGACCTCACAAAGATAAAATAGTCAGATATCTGTGCAAAACCGTCATATTTACAGAAAAATTCAACTGTGTTAAACAAATTGTTATAATTAGCGCAAAGCTGCAGGCAAGCCCCAGGCTCGGACGGGCACAAGCGCCTGCCTGCCTTTTCTGCAGTCTTTTCTACAGTCTTTCGAGCAGACCAACGACCAGTTTTGCACTCATTTCTGCAGCCGTATCTTCGCTGAAATCAGCATCAGACTTGCCGTTCTCGTCAGCGCAGTCGCTCATACAGCGCAGAATAACAAACGGCGTGTTGTTCAGGAAACAGGCATGGGCAATAGCGGCGCCTTCCATTTCCACACAGGCCGGATTGCAGACTTCAATGATATGCTGTTTTTTTGCAGTATCACCAATAAACTGATCGCCGCTTGCAACACGGCCGGAAATCAGCTTGTGCCCGCCGAACAGTTCCTCGTTGTCGCCGTCAGTAAAAACAGCCAGCGCAGCCTGAATCAGCGCTTCGTCTGCAGGGAACTGCGAGACATCCATCTGCGGAATCTGAGCCGGCGCATAGCCCCACGCCGTTGCATCCATGTCATGATACATAGCATCGGTAGAAACAACAAAATCCAGCACACCCAGACCTTTTGCAACGGCGCCTGCGATGCCGGTGTTTATAACATGCGTTACGCCAAACTGAAGGATAAGCCGCTGTGCACAGAGAGCCGCATTAACCTTTCCGACGCCGCTTTTTACAATCACGACAGGCGTTCCGCAGATTTCGCCTTCAACAAAATCCTGATGACCGACCTTTTTTACCACCGCCGTATCACCTGCCAGCTTCTTAAGATATGCAACCTCTTTTTCCATTGCTCCAATAATGCCAAACTTTTTCATGTTAATACGCTCCTTGTGATTAAATGTCAGTGTTTGCGAGATTTTTCGTAAAAAAACGCAAAATTTGCAAACTTTTCAATCAAAAAGTATTGATTCTTTTTATATGATACACTATAGTTCCATTAACAGCAAGAAACACAGAAAAAGGGTTGCGTTTTCTCCTCCTTTATGCAACCCTTTTTCCTTTTTAAATCGCCTTTACTATTTTCAGCGCCTTCGCTATAGTTTTTTTCATGATTCATCAAACTATCCAGCTTCCTGTTCATTATGCAGGAACATTACACACCAACGGCACAAAACCGTATCTGAAAACCTATCTCCTTGAAAATCAGGAAGCCCTTAATAAAAACCGCAAGCGCGCGCTTGTTCTTATCTGCCCCGGCGGCGGCTATGAATACCTGTCACCAAGGGAAGCAGAGCCAATCGCCATCAAGATGAATAGCCTCGGCTTCCAGGCGGCAGTTCTCTACTACAGCATAAAGCCGATGGATTTTCCGGCAGCAGCATGCGACCTTGCAGAAGCAATTTACTATGCACGCACCCATGCCGATGAATGGAACGTCAACGCAGACCAGATTATCCTGTGCGGATTCAGTGCAGGTGGCCACCTCTGCGCCACCCTCGGCTGTCACTGGAATTCCGGGCTGCTTTCAAAATACCTGACCTACAAACCCGCCGACATAAAGCCCAATGCGCTGCTGTTAAGCTATCCGGTCATCACCGCCGACAAAGCGTTCTGCCACGAAGGCTCCATCACGAATGTGCTTGGCTCCGTTACAGGCGAGCGCGAAACCGTCAGCCTGGAAAATCACGTGACAAAAGACATGCCGCCGGTTTTTATGTGGCACACGTTCGAAGACCAGGCAGTTCCGGCCGAAAACACACTGCGCTTTGCACAGGCTCTCAGAAAAGCCGGCATCAAGTTTGAATACCACCTGTTTGCAAGCGGAAGCCACGGCCTGGCCCTGTCAACAAACGAAACGTCCGAAAAGAAGCCTGAACTCGAAGTGCCCGCATGCGCCGTCTGGCCAGAGCTGTTCAAAGCCTGGTGGGACGGAAACCTCGCATAGCCACAGCATAGCAGGCGCAGAGCGGCTGCACAGCTACAGCACAGCCGCTGCCAGAGAAAACGCGCGTCCTGCAAGGAAAATTCTCTCAGCAGGGCGCACCCGGCCGCCAGATTCCTGTCGGCCGGCCGGGCCTTCCGCAACTCGCTCTCGCTCGGCCGCTTCCTGGCGGCAGCCTGCCTTCCGGCAGTCCACCGCCAGTCCAGTGGCTTGCTTCGCAATTGCTCCACGCCCTTGCGCGTTTCCTAGTCTATCAGGCTTACTTCTCCGTCAGAGCAGGTCACTATCGAAACATCCTCATTGCCAAGCCAGTTATCGCCTTTAGTGATGGCATTCCACTGTTCCTTTGTGCCGGCAAAAGTAATAGCTGTAAGCTCGGTTGCCTCGAAGGCACTATCTCCAATCGATTTCAGGCTTGCAGGAAGGGCTATTTCTTCTAAATTGCTGCCATAAAAAGCCTCTTTCCCGATGATTTCCAGCTGACTGCCTTCTTCAAAAATAATCGTCTGCAAGGGGCTCTTACCAAAAGCCTCATCTGTAATTGTTTTAACGCTGGGAGGAATGATAATTTCTGTAGGGCCAGACCATTCTACGCCCAGCACATTGATTGTCGTAATTTCAGTTCCTTCCTCAAAGCGCATGGTAAGCTTTGAATTGAAACCAAACAGCTGATCCATCATTACAGTTACATTTTTTGGAATGGTAATGTCACTGAGCCCCACTCCCAAAAAAGTTTCAGAAAGCAGTGCGGTAAGAGTCTGTGGCAGGGTGAGCTCCACAAGATTTACCGGCATTTTAACATTTTTAAGCCCCTCTTCGAGAGCATTAAGATCACAAAAAGCCGCAAAAGGAAGATAGGTAAGAGTAGTTTCGCTCAGGTCAAGGGAAATTGCCATGCCGCTAAAGGTAAAGTCATAATAACCAGTTTTTATGTTCGGTTCCTTAGTTGTTTCTCCCTGAACGGCACAGATGGCTTCCAGCAGCGTGCTAAAGCGCTTATCACTATATTCCATAAGGGGAATCAAGCTATCTTCATCCGTTATATCAAGAGTAGTCCAGTCCATGGCTTCTTTTGCGTCGGCCATGTCGGTGATTTTTACGGTTACAAAGTCAAAACCGGCTTCTTTCTTAGCCTCCAGCGTTGTCTGGAGCGTAGCAAGTTCGCTTGCCTTAACCGTAATCAGGGACGGAATGGTACCAGCCGCATAAGCTTTAAGAAAAACACCGCCGTTACAGAACTCGTATTTAGGGTGGGCAGTCTGGATTTCGCTGCGCTTGTATTCTTTTCCGTCAGCAGGGTCCCGGCTAAAAAGAACGCCGCTTTTCTTGTAGGTCAAAAGGTAATGCAGGCTGGATGAGCCGGACTTAATGATTTCGATACAGTAGTTGCTGTCAGAGAAGCCCTGATCAAAAGAAGTAAGGCTGGTAATGCCTGTAATGCCAAGGCCGGTTGCAAGACCTGCCAGCAGTTCTTCTGCCTCAGTGCTGGCAGTGTCAAGCATTTTAAGGCTGGCACTTTCTGCCCAGGTCGTCTTAAGCTTTGAGGCAATCAGTACCGGGTTTGAGTAGCCTTTAAGAGATTCATAATCACCGCTTGCTTTCTGTTCAGTAAACTGAACTTCAGAATAAAAGCGGTTTGCCGTTTTTTCGATGTCGCTTTCTGCAATCTGGCCTGTTCTTGTCAAAAAGTAAGCCATGGCATAGGCGCCGCAGGTGCTGGAATCATCTTCCTGAGCGGTGTAGACCGTGGTATCGGCTACCGGCTCGGGCTCTGAGTCAGAGTCAGAATCATTATCACAGGAAGTAAGTCCAAAAAGAAGCGATGCTGCCAGAACGAAGGCAGCGGCTGCAGAAGTTAGAGCGGTCACTTTGTGACCTACATTGATTTTCATCATTTTTCCTCCTAAACACTTTCCTTCAGTATAATCAAAAGTCTACTTTAAGCAATCGTAAAAACACAGGCTAGTCGATTCTTCCTTTTGTGACTATATTTAGCCTATGAACACAAAATTAGCACACATAACGAGCGGCAGAAGAGCCGCTCGAGCTGGCGGAAATGGAGCCGGAGAGGCCGCCGCTCCCCGCTGGAATCTGGATTCACTTTTTACGTCAATTGAAAGCGCAGAATACAAGCAGGCCGTATCTGACTACGCCGCCGGCATGGACAATCTGGACGCTCTCCTTGAAAACGGCAGGGAGATGACGCGAAATCATAACGAAAACTTTGACTTTGCAGGCTGGCTTGCCGCATACCTCGAAGCTGACGACCGGGTTACCGCCCTTGCCCACACGCTTTCGGCCTATGCCTACATCATCTACTCCACCGACACGACCAACACAGCCTATCTGAACAATATTTCCTGCATCGAAGAAATGGCGCTGCGCAGTCAGCAGCAGGATCTGGCGTTCAAATCGGTTCTGCTTGCGCACTCAGGCCAGCTGGAGGACTTCTACCGTCTCTACCCCCAGTACGAAAGCTACCGGTATCTTTTGCAGGAAGCGATTGACGAGACTGCCCACCAGATGAGCGCTGCTGAGGAAAAACTTGCCGGAGAACTGCAGCGCACCGGCGGCGACGCCTGGGGACGGCTGCACGAGCAGATTATCAGCAACGCAACAGACGCAGAAAGCGGAAAAACATTTAACGAGCTCAGAAACGACGCCTACAGCCCCGACGCCGCCCAGCGAAAGACGGCCTGGCAGAAAGAAATTGCGCTTCTAAAGCAGAACGAAATTGCCATCGCCGCCGCCCTCAACAACCTGAAGGGCGAAACGGTTGCCCTGAACAAGCGCCGCCACTGGAACCAGGCACTCGACCGCTCGCTTTCCAGCGCACGCATGGAAAAAGCGACACTGGACGCGCTTATTGCGGCCATCGAAGAAAGCCTTCCGCTCTGGAGGCAGTATTTTACGGCAAAAGCAGACTGGCTGCGCCGCCACAACCGCACGGTAAGCGCAACTGCAGGCACTGCAAGCGACCGCGGCATGGCATTCTACGACCTGTTCGCCCCGGTTGGCGGAGCCGCATCCGCTGACAGCACGCACGACGCATCCACTGCGGCCACCGACAGCCTGCTTTCAAAAACATGGACATTCGGCGAGGCACGCGACTACATCATCGAGCGCTACAATTCGTTCAGCCCTGCGATGGGCGACTTTGCCCGCCGCGCATTTGACGAAGGCTGGATTGACGCCGAAGTCCGTTCCGGCAAAGTCGGCGGCGCATACGACGAAGATTTTCCGCTTGGTCACCAGAGCCGCATTCTCTCAAACTTTACCGGCGCATTCAGCGATGTAATTACGCTCGCGCACGAACTGGGGCATGCCTATCACTTCAGCTGCCTAAAAGGAAAGCCCGCCGCCTTCTTCAACTACCCGATGACGCTTGCAGAAACCGCTTCTACATTTGCAGAGACCATCGTCAAACAGGACATGATTGCAAAATGCGCTGGCAGCGACCGTCTGCAGATTCTTGACCTGGACCTGCAGGACACAAGCCAGGTACTCGTAGACATTCTGTGCCGGTTCTACTTTGAACGCAGCGTGTTTGAAGAGCGCGCAAAAGGCGAGCTTTCCGCAGAAGACTTCTGCCGCTTAATGCGCGACGCCCAGGAAAAATCCTACGGCGAAGGCTTAAGCATCAGCGAGCGGCACGAGTATATGTGGGCAGTAAAGTCTCACTATTATTCAACGGGGCTTGATTTTTACAACTTCCCCTATGCATTCGGTCAGCTTTTTGCAGCGGCACTCTATGCGCGCTACCAGAAAGAAGGAGCCGGCTTTGCCAAAACCTACGCCGAGCTGCTTTCTGACACAGGCAGCATGAGCTGCGAAGCGCTGTGCAAAAAAGCAGGCTTTGACATTACTGACAAAGCCTTTTGGAAAAGCGGTATCGATATGTATGCGAAAGAAATTACGGCTGCAGGCGAGCTTTTCGCGCTGTAGCCGTGCCTGGAAACAGGCTATTTGCGCAGTTTTTCCATTTCTGCATGCTGTTCATCAAAACGCTGCATGATATGGTCAATCATAGCCTGTTTTGGATCCGCGCAGTCTTCAGGAAGTGTCGCAAGGTACTCCTTGCGGTACTTCTTGCATTCAATGACCGGGCTGGCAGCGAAAATCTGCACGTCCGGAGCCACGATATCGGCAAGCATATCATCGGGGTGTTCCATGTCAATCGTAAGGCAGCTGCCATTGATTGAAACCAGAATCATCACGTCGAACATACGCAGGTAGCTGTCGATTTCACGCAAACCGCGCTTTGTTTCCGGGTGACCGGGGCGGTAGCGGGTGCCGCTGGGGAATACAAGAATCACTTCACCACGGCGCTTGCAGTCGTCCATGGCATGCATTGCCGCAAGGTTGATGGAGCGGGCTTTCTTTTCTTCGGCAGCGCGCTCTTCCTCGCTCTGCGCCTGCTCCTCTGCCTTGGTCAGCGAGCGGGTCGGATAAATGACAACTCTGGTAAAGCTTTCGGCAAATGCCTTTACAAACGGATTTGCTTCGTTCAGCTTCATACCGGCAACAGCAACGATGCGCTGTGAAAAATCCTTGCCTTCTTCGCCCAAATCGTGTTCCAGAAGCCAGCACAAGGCCGGAAGATCTGTATTGGAATAATGCTCCATAAGGATAAGGCCGTGTTTACCCGCTTTTACAGCCTCGTAAAAAGCCCGGAAATTCTCTTTGCCTTCAAGACGGCTTCCGGGAGCCATGTTATCAGAAACAAGCACGTCCATAAATTTGCGTGTCTGCTGATTTGCGGGCTGGTAAACGTTCGTTGTCTCAATTTTATCCGCCGCATTGGAAACCTGCGCGATTTTTTTAAGCATTTCACTGTAACGTTCACGGATTGACTGTTTCATACTAATAATTCCTCACCCCTGCATTGTATGGTGCAGACTGTTTTTTATCAAGATACGCGCCCGCCGCCGCCTGTGTTCGCCTCGGTTCGCCTCGGTTCGCCTCGGGTCCAGCCTGAAAAGCGGCCTTTGCACAAGCCCGCCGCTATCAGTATACTGTCGCAATGAAAAAATCTTCTGTAAAAAATCCGGCTTTTCTCGCTGGCGCGCTCCTGTTTGCCTGCGCAGGAATCCGGGGATACGCGGCGGCAGAGCCGAAAATCAGCGCTTACGTGCGCGCTGGCAGCAGCACAGGCTTATTAACGCACGACATCACCGACAATGACGCCAGTTTTACTGGCAGCAACATTACGTTTAACGCATCGGCAACATCCGCACACATTGTTGCCGCCGCTCAGGCAAAAGTAAAGCTTTCATCAGCCGACACCTACCGGGAGCTGTACACGGCCAGCTCGTGGGAAAAAGCATACCTCGGCTTTGACATTCCCGCATATCCGCCGCTTCGTGTGTGGGGCGGGCATGGACTTCCGCTTGCGCTTTCCGGCGGCTTTTTTACGCAGCTTGACGTATACGCGGCAGGAACGCGGTGGCTTAAAGATGGAGTTGCCCTACAACATCGCGGCGGGCTTTTTTCGGTCGGCGCAGGCATCACGTCCAACACGACGACAGGACGCTTACTGTACAAAGGCATTGCCGCTGGCGGTGCCGTCCAGTTTGACGGCACCGGCGCAGGGCTTCCAGTACAGGCTGGAGTCGCACTCACGCTGGATAATTACGATGCGGCGGCTCACTATTTTACGGTTGAGGAGCGCGATGTGACGTGCGCAGCATTTTTGCAGTACAAGCCGTCGCGTGCAGTTACTGTCAGTGCCGGATATTGCATAAACGGCGCGCCCGTTCCTCTGAATACCACGTACAAATTTGTCGAAGACTACAGCAAAAGCGCAAACCAGACAGATGTAGCTCACAGCCACATCGTCACACTGAATTCCAGCTGGAAAATCGGCGCTTTCAGCATCGACCAGGAAGCAGAAGGCGCAAAATCATTTGATGAGCGCTACTACACGGGCTACGGCCTGCTTCGGGCAAAACTTCCGCCGCTTCACCTTGGAACCGAAGCTGCGCTGTCATTCGCACCTTCCGTCCAGTACTTTGCGGTCGTAAAGCACGGGGATTCGGATGCCGGCCGCGACAGCTGTACGCTGTATCCACGCTTTTATCTGGAAAAAGGCAGGCACCAGCTGTCTTTCGGGGCAAAGTTTGAGCATCGCGAAATGCAAGCTGATTCATATCACTGGATTTTTAAATTGCCCGCATATTATAAATACACGCTATGAGCCGGATTAAACATATAATTTTTGACCTTGACTGCACGCTCTACCCTGCCGACAGCGCCATGAGCCGGGACATCTCGTACCGCATAAAAAAATATGCGGCTGATTTCTGGCAGGTCGATTTTGAAGAAGGCGTCCGGCAGCGGAAAGAAGCCATAAAAAAACACGGCACGACGCTCGACTGGCTTGTTGAAGACGGCGGACTTTCGGACATCGAAGACTATTTTGCCGCCGTTCACCCGGAAAACGAATGTGACGGATTAGCAAAAGCGCCGGAGCTGCGTCCCCTTCTTGCCTCCCTGCCGTACAACAAAGTGATTTTGACAAATGCGCCCTATGAACACGCCGACCGCGTGCTTACGTTCCTTGAAGTGCGGGATTTATTCGACGCAATCTGCGACATTCGCCAGAACGGGCTTAAAGGAAAACCTGCTGCCAGCGCATACGAGCGGGCACTGTCGCTCTGCAACGGAACCGTGCAGGACACGCTGTTTTTAGATGACGAAGAAGGCTATGCCAACGGATACGCCGCACTCGGCGGGACCGCCATTCTGGTAACAAAGCGCGAGCGGAAGAGCGCCACGCAGGCATTTCCCGGCTCCGTCATCCAGATTCCCGATATCTATGCGCTTCCCGCATTACTCGAAAGTATCGGCAAAGCGGATTGACGCAGGATTAGTCTTTGCGATATGATGAGACAACTTTTGGGGATATAGCTCATCTGGTAGAGCGACAGGTTCGCAATCTGTAGGTGGTCGGTTCGAGTCCGATTATCTCCAAAAAAAAATCGGCTTCCATGCCGATTTTTTTTAAACGGAAGCTCTGCTTCCGTCATGAGTATTTCTTTAGGCGCATCCCTGCGCCCGTGCACCGGCCTCGTGCCGGTTTTTATTTTATACAGAAGCCTTTGGCTTCTGTCAGAGCATTTTTTTAGGCGCGTCCTGCGCCGTTTTTATGATTTGCATGTTTTCTTTCAATGTGCTACACTCATCGCATGTTAACAGGTCGTCATTTAATTCAACCGAGTGATTTAAGCGTGGGCGAAATCGATGAGATTTGTGCTCTTGCTGAGCAAATTATTGTTGATTCATCAAGCTTTCAGGACGTGTGTCGCGGGAAAATTCTTGCGACACTTTTTTTTGAGCCAAGCACCAGAACGCGGCTTTCTTTTGAAGCGGCAATGCTTCATTTAGGCGGCGCTGTCGAAGGTTTTTCTGATGCGGCAAACTCATCAACCACCAAGGGCGAATCTCTTGCAGATACAATCCGCACTGTCAGCTCTTATGTTGACGTTATTGCCATGCGCAATCCCAAAGAAGGAGCCGCGCTCTTAGCCAGCCGCTATTCAAACTGTCCGGTTATCAACGCTGGCGACGGCGGCCACTTCCATCCGACCCAGACGCTGACCGACATGCTGACCATCCGCGCCCTGCAAGGCGGCTTCGAAGGCCACACAATCGGCTTCTGCGGCGACTTAAAGTTTGGCCGCACGGTGCACTCGCTTGCCGAGGCGATGAGCCGCTACCCGCACAACAAGTTCATCTTCATAAGCCCGCTGGAACTGCAGGTGCCCGAATACATCACACAAATGCTGGATAAGACCGGCATAGAATACACTACCGCAGAAAGACTCGAAGACGTCATCGGCGACGTAGACATTCTGTACATGACCCGCGTACAAAAAGAGCGCTTCTTTAACGAGCAGGATTACATCCGCTTAAAGGACAGCTACATCCTCGACCGTGCAAAAATGAAGCTTGCCCGCCAGAACATGATTGTTCTGCATCCGCTTCCCCGCGTAAACGAAATTTCCCCGGAAGTTGATGATGACCCCCGCGCCGCGTATTTTAAGCAGGTAAAATACGGCATGTATGTGCGCATGGCACTGATTGCAAAGCTGACCGGCGTACTGTAATTGCACGGCATCAAGTTTAAGGCGCTTCCTTGCGCCATTACAGAGGTATGATATGTTAAACGTAGACACCATCAAAAACGGGCTGGTCATTGACCACATAAAGGCTGGCTGCGGACCGCAGATTTTTCACTGGCTGGGACTGGACAAAGCAAACTTTACCAGCGCACTGATTATGAACGTACAGTCAAAGAAAAACTGCCGCAAAGACATCATAAAGATTGATAACATCATCAATATTGATTATTCCGTTCTCGGTTACATCGACCCGAATATTACGGTCAACATCATCAAAGATGAAAAAATCGTGAGAAAAATCCGCATGGAGCTGCCGGAACGTGTTGAAAACGTAATCCGGTGCAAAAACCCCCGCTGTATTACAGCTACCGAGCATTACGTCCCGCAGGTTTTTAAGCTTGTTGATAAGGAAAAAGCCCAGTACCGCTGTGAATACTGCGACGCACAGTATGTAGCCGGCGCCATCGAATAAACTGCAGGAGAAAGCCATGACGGAAGTATTAGTCATTTTTAATGCGAGACTTGTCGACCGCTGTATCGACAGCCCCGGAGCCATTGTCGTTGTAGGCGGCAAAATCCGCACTGTCTTCTTAGGAAACTGCTGCGACCAGGCAAGCGCCGCAAAACTGGTTGGTGCCCTTGTAAGCGATTTGGGCGAGAATCTGCTTCCGTCATATTTTGATGCCCGCGGCAGAACACTGATGCCGGCATTCATCGATATGCATGTGCATTTCCGCTACCCGGGACAGACTCAGAAAGAGGACCTCGACAGCGGACTGCACGCGGCCATTGCGGGCGGATTTGGAACCGTGGTGCTCATGCCCAATACTTCCCCGGTCATTTCGACCCGGCACCAGGCGCTCAAGGTTGAAAAAGAAGCGGCCAAACGCAAGCTTTGCCGTGTCTTCCAGACCCAGAGCATCACCAAAGGCTTTGGCGGCGAAGACACAAGCGAACTGGACGCTCTTTCGCCGATAGAAACGCCTGTCATCACCGAAGACGGTCACGACGTAAACTCTGCCGCCGTAATGTTTGACGCGATGAAAAAAGCCGGCAAAAACGGCATTATCGTAAGCTGTCACTGCGAAGACGTGCAGCTTGCGCAGGCGGCAAAGCCGTATCGGGAACGTGCGCTGGATTTTATGAAAAAATACGGCATTCCGGCCGACCGCTGGACCTACCAGCCGAAAGAGATTCCTTCGTCTGTTGAGTACGAAATCGACGGCTGCTTTACTGCTGCCAACCACCTGCTGGAGCTTGCAGAAAACGTGGCTACCGACAGGAACATCGCTCTCGCAAACGAAGCCGGCTGTCACATTCACATCGCCCACTGCAGCACCGAATATGCACTGGAAGCAGTCCGGCGGGCAAAGCATCAGATTAAAAAGGGCCGCACCAACGCGGAATTCAACATTTCGGTAGAAGTCACTCCCCACCACCTGAGCCTTGCAGGAACAGAGGCGCCCATGCTGCGCGCACTGGTAAATCCGCCGCTCAGAAGCGAGGACGACCGCCGCGCTGTCATCGAAGCGATAAAAGACGGCACGGTTGACGTTATTTCCACCGACCATGCGCCGCACACCCCCGAAGACAAAGCTGCAGGCAGCCCCGGATTCACCGGGCTTGAAACATCGTTTGCAGTGTGCCACACCGTTCTCTGCAAGAAGGAAGACATTCCCCTTACAAAGCTGAGCGAGCTTATGAGCGCCCGGCCGGCAGAGCTTTTGGGCCTCGATGCAGGCTCCTTTACGGTCGGCTATGCTGCTGATTTTGTGCTTGTCGACACGGAAGAAATCTGGATGGTAGACAGCGGCTCCTTCTACAGCAAGGGACACGCAACACC